>CAZUXW010000024.1:0-37113 GCA_964624625.1 uncultured bacterium | reverse complement strand
ACAGTAAATATGGAAATCCTCCTCAAATTTATAGATGGAATGAAAAAATATTCAAGTTTGAAAATGGCGAAAAGTACTTTCCTGACTTTTGGAACAAAAAAATTGAAACTGATAAATCAAAATTGAAGGCGTGGCAATATTCTAAAAAAAATCAAAGAGATCCACTTGTCTATTGCTCTCGCATTTATTCTTATCTAACGCAGAGAGGTGGCAACGAGGGGACACAAGACTTTTTGAGATTGGCTGACGAAAAGCTTCAGCCTCTTATTGATTACCGAAAGAACGATTATGTAAGTACTAGGGCGATCCAACTGAAAGATAAAATCCATAAATTATTTAACAAAAAAATCAATAAACATTAGCATTGCGCAGAAAGAACTCTCAACCTATAAATTGTTCTATTCTCGCCTTATTTTGAATTTAATGGTTCTCAAATAATTCGAAATTGGGTGGTATTCAAATGTTGAAATGTTGGATACAAGCGGGAACTAACTGGGAAAGTGGGAATTCCCGCTAAGGATAGAAGTTCTAAACTTGTCCACTACAGGGAGCCAATGAAAATGTCAGGCATAAAAGAATGAAAAATATTATCCGTTTTTGTTCGGGTATTCTGTTTTTGATTATTGGGATTTGGTTTTGGAATACTCATTACCTAAGCATTGATCAATTGAAAAACGGCAAAAAAGCGTTTACGAGACAGGATTATCCTAACGCAATTAAGTTTTTAACAATTTCCGCTGAAAAAGGAAACGCCGAGGCCGAATATTATATGGGGATCATCAACGAGAGAGGTCTTGGGACTTCAAAGAATTTTGTGGAAAGCATGAAATGGTACTTAAGAAGTTCGGCGCAAGGTTATTCCTATGCCTCAAGAGAAATCGGCCTTCATTATCATTTTGGTGAAGGTGTCTCCCGAAATAAACAAGAAGAAATGAATTGGTTTCTTAAAGCTGCCGAACAAGGAAACTTACTCGCCGAAACCGAATTAGGCTGGATATATTTAAGAGGAACCTTAGTTTCAAAAAATGTCATAGAAGGAGTCAAATGGTTTCGAAAAGCCGCGGATCAAGGTGATTCCAATGCTGAATACCAATTGGCCCATTTTTATGAAATCGGTGAAGGCGTGAACCAAGATCAGCAAGAAGCGTTGAAATGGTATAAGAAGTCTGCTGGCCATGGTAATGAAAGGGCGCAAGACCGACTAGGCTACAAAAATATCGGAACCTATTTTAATTTTTACATTCAACCCATTTTGACCAGTTTCATTAAGCTAAAAATGAAATTATTCCCCAAATAGGAACGGAAGATTGCTTTTATACTCGATTTGTAAGGAATTTGATGGTTCGCAAATCGTTTGGAATGGGAGCCATTTTGTAAATGAAAATTAGATCCTTCACTTTAACCGACCAAAAAATGGTGGTTCAACTTTGGAACGACTGCGGACTGGTGACAACCGCCAACAATCCCTTCAAGGACATTCAACGAAAACTCAAGGTTCAATCCGATCTATTTTTCGTCGCAGTTGAAAAAAATAAAGTCGTTGGAACCGTCATGGGAGGTTACGAGGGCCACCGGGGATGGATCAATTACCTGGCCGTGGATCCGGCCTATCAAAAATCCGGCATCGGCCTGGAACTCATGAAAAAGGTTGAGCAAAAACTAAAAAATCTGGGCTGTCCCAAGATCAACCTCCAGATCCGGGAAAGCAACGCCAAGGTCCGGGCCTTCTACGAAAAAATCGGTTACAGCCAAGACAAGGTCCTCAGCTATGGGAAAAGGCTGATCCAAGACTCCAAACCAACAAATCATGATTAACACTTATTTCACCACCAAGACACAAAGACACTAAGGAAATCTCAAATCGTTAATAACCATTCGCTTTTCCATTTTTTTCTCGGTGTCTTGACGGTGAAATTGAATTGGAGTTAAGGTTTCGAAATGAAAATCACAAAAACCCTTTACGTCCACAAGATCAAAGACTGGCGGGCCTGGTTGAGGAAGAACCACAAAACCACCAAGGAAATCTTCCTCGTTTATTACAAAAAAGACAGCGGCAAGCCCCGGATTTCCTACAACGACGCGGTGGATGAGGCCATGTGCTTTGGCTGGATTGATTCAACGGTGAAGGCCATTAATAAGGACTGTTTCTGCCAGAGGTTCTCTCCACGGCGAAAAGGCTCACCCTGCTCGGAACTGAACAAGCATCGGGCGATTCGCCTCATTAAGGAAAAGCGCATGACGCCTGTGGGACTAGCCGCTTTGGAAGGGACATTGAGTGGCGGAGCCAAGATCCACAAAGGAGCCATCAAGCATACGGAAGTTTGGAAGGTGCCGGCCGATATCCAAAAGGCTCTCCAGAAGGACCCCATCACCTGGAAGAATTTCCAGAAATTTCCCTTGGCGTACAAAAGAATCAGGGTGGGATGGATTGACGCGGTGCGTTACCGGAAAGATGTTTTCAAACAGCGGTTAGGTTATTTCCTGAAGATGACGGAGAAGAATAAGCGATTTGGGATGATCCAGAAGTAATAGATCTCCCTCACCCTACCCTCTCCCTCAAGGGGCGAGGGGGGAAAAAAGTCCCTTCTCCCTCGAGGGGAGAAGGCCAGGATGAGGGTGAATTATAATTTGTGGTTTTAAACTGCCTTCAATGCCTTTTCCAGGCTGGGTTTGAAATTTTCCTTCCCGATCTTATCCACTTTTTTCGCCTTCTCTAAAACCATCATGGGCTGGGGTTGCACCCCCGCCAGGATGAGCCGAGTCCGCCTCTCCAGGCATTGCTTTCGGATGTCCCGGATGGTCTTGAGGCCCGTCGTGTCCATGTGAAAAACCGCGCTCATGTCCAGGATCAAGACCCTGGGCGTCTCGAAGATGGCCCGGTCCAATTCCAATAATTTCTCCGCCGCGCCGAAGAAGAGGCTCCCGTTGATGGAGTAAACTTCCACGCCCTTGGGGACTTTCAAGCCTTTCCCCCACTCGGTTTTCTTTTCACGCGTCAGGGCCTTGACCTGGCTGAGTTCCGCCATCTTGCGCATGAAAAGGAAGGAGGCCAGCACCAGCCCGACTCCCACGGCCATGGTCAAGTCCACGAAAACGGTTAAAAGAAAAGTCGTGAGCAGCACCAGGATGTCGCTGCGGGTCCCGGACAAAATAAACTTGAAGGAATGCCATTCGGACATGTGGTAGCAAACCACCACCAAGACTCCCGCCAGCGCGGCCAAGGGAACTTTCGCGGCCCAAGGGCCGGCGGTCATCAGGATCAGGAGGAGCACCACCGCGTGGATCATTCCCGCCACCGGCGTGCGGCCTCCGTTGCGGACGTTGGTGGCGGTCCTTGCGATGGCTCCCGTGGCCGGGATACCGCCGAAGACGGGCGACAAGGTGTTGGCGATGCCTTGGGCCACCAGTTCCATATTGGACTTGTGGTGCCCGCCGATCATGCCGTCCGCCACGACCGCGCAAAGGAGGGACTCCACCGCCGCCAGCGCCGCGACCGTAAAGGCGGAGGGAAGCAGTTCCTTCACTTGCAGCCAGGTCGGGAGAAAGAAATGAAGCTGGGGCAGGCCTTGGGGAATGCCGCCGAACCTGGAACTGATGGTTTCCACCGGCCATTGCCAATAACCTACGGCCGTCGTGACGAGGACGAGGGCCACGATGGAGCCGGGAACTTTCCATTTCCGGGGCCAGGCGAAGATACAGGCTGCCGTGAAAAAACTGATTCCCAAGGCGTAAGGATTCAGCGTGCCCATCGCGTCGAAATAAGCTCCCCACTTGGGGATAAACTCCGCCGGGACCGGCCCCATCCGGAGCCCGAAGAAATCCTTCACTTGAGTGCTGAAGATGACGACCGCGATGCCGGAAGTAAATCCCGTGATGACGGGATAAGGGATGAATTTCACCAAAGTGCCCATGCGGGCCAAGCCCATCGCGATCAGGATCAGGCCCGCCATCCCCGTGGCGATGGCCAGCCCCTCGTAGCCGTGCTTGGCCACGATGCCAGCCACGATCACCACAAAGGCCCCGGTGGGCCCTCCGATGGACACCCGGCTGCCGCTCAAGGCGGAAATGAGGAACCCCGCGCCGACCGCGGTGTAGATGCCCCTCTCCGGCGGCAGGTTGCAGGCGATGGAAAAGGCCATGGCCAGGGGCAGGGCCACGAGCCCGACGATAATCCCCGCTGTTAGGTCGCCTTGGAATAACTTCCAGGAATAGTCGCGGAGACAGACGATGGATTTAGGAATGAACATAGTGAGCCCCATTTGGGAAATGAAAATAGTTTAGTCTTAATGAAAGGGAATTCAAACATGAGGAATAAAAAAATGGTTCGGAGGGCTAAAAACGGAGGGCTGAGGGCTGCCTTTAAGCGCTGAACTGGGCCTTCACGGCGAGGATCTTCTCGATGTTGTTGTCGAAGGCTTGGACCACTTTGGCGTCGAAATGGCGGCCCGTGCCTTCCTTGATGATCTTCATAGACTCTTCCAACGAGAAAGCGGGCTTGTAGCAGCGCTTGGTGGTGAGGGCGTCAAACACGTCGGCCAGGGCCACGATGCGGCCCGACAATGGAATATTCTCGCCCTTGAGCCCCCTGGGATAGCCCGAGCCGTCCCATTTCTCATGGTGGGTGATGGCGATGATCTCAGAAGCCCTTAGAAGCTCGGCCTTGGCGTTTTCCAAAATCTTCCCGCCGAAAACCGTGTGGTTCTGCATTTCCTTGAACTCCGCCGGCGTCAACTTCCCCGGCTTCATCAGGATGGAGTCCGGCACGCCCAACTTGCCGATGTCGTGCATGGGCGAGGCGTAGCGGATGCTTTCCACTTCCGAGGGGGACAAGCCCAGGCCCTCGGCCAAAATCGCGGAGTAGCGGCTCATGCGGTGGATATGCACCGCCGTATCGTCGTCCTTGTATTCGGCGGCGATGGAGAGGCGGAAGATCGTATCGAGATAGGCTTCCTTTAATTCCTGGGTCAGCATGGCGTTCTTGATCGTGATGGCGGCTTGGCTGGCCAAGGAGAGCACCAGGTTCTCATAATGCTTATCAAAAGCCACGATGGATTTTCCGCGATGGGCGTTGATCAGTTGGATGACGCCGACCACGTTGCCGGAGGCGTCCTTCATGGGGACGATCAACATGCTCTTGGTGCGGTAATTGTTTTTCTCGTCGAAGGAGCGGTTGAACTTGTATTCCCGGCTGGCGGGGATTTTATAGGCGTCGGGGATGTTCAGGACCTTGGCCGTGGCTCCCACGTAGCCGGCCAGGGAGCTTTTATCCAAGGAGACATAGAAGCCGGTGAAGGTGGAGGGCATCATCTCCATCTGTTTCTTCAAGGCCTTCATCTCGGCCCTCTTGCGGGCCTCCAGCACATCGTTCTGGCTGACGGAGAAGCGTAATTGCTGGCCCTCGCGGACATAGAGGCTTCCCGCCTCGGCGCTGGTGAATTGGCGGCTTTCGGTGAGGATCAAGGTGAGGAGTTGGTTGAGGTCCTGCTCTTTGGAAAGGGCGATTCCGATGCGGTTCAAGGACATCAGTTGTTCTTGAAGTCCCTTGGCGTTCATCTTGGTCGGCATGAGGTCTTCCTCTCAACTTGAGAATAAGCAGGTTTAAAATAACGCCGAAATCCAAACTTTACAAGGGGGGGGAAGAGTGCATGTCCTCCTAATAATTCAAAGGGAATTACTAACAGGGTGGTAAAAAATTGATTTTACACCCTGTCAACAGCCCCGAGTTAGGAGTGGATCGAATTAAACCCCTTGGTTGTTAAGGGGTGATTCGCGGCAGAAATAGGAAAAAGGCCCGTTCTTGGACTTTTTCATCATCCTGTTACAACTTTTTCCGCAGATGCGCCGGGATCGGGGTGGGTTTTAAATCCATGTTCACGAACACCATCACTTGCTTGGCATCCGCGATCAGGCGCTTGACGCCCTTCAAGCGGAACTCGTAGCCGATGGTCAGGGAGCTATTGCCCACCTTCTCCACCCAACCCGTGCCCAGCATGACATCCTCGAACCGGCCCGGCGAGTAATAATTGATTTCCACATGGGCCATCACCGTCCAAAGCTTGGCGTTGCGGACCTGCTTGAAGGAGAATCCCAGCTTCTTGGACAGGGCGTAGCGGACCCGTTCCACGAACCGGATGAACTCGGTGTTATTGACGATGCCCTGATAGTCCGTTTCGAAGGACATGATGGGCAGCTCGATGGTGACGCTATTCTTCCGGGGCTTGGACATCAAAGGGATTCTCCTACAATTAGGAATTGGGAATTCGGAGTTAGGAATTTAAACCCACGGATGACTTCCTTGCGGATTTTGTCTTCCGGGTAATAGCGTTTAATATCCTAATTATTTCTTCAGAATCTTTTAAATGGGATGAATAGTCAATACTCATAATTTGAGAATCACTTAAAAGCCTAAGCCAATAGTTCGTTTCTCTCGCTTCTTTATAGGCGATGGTCAATTTTGTATGAAAATCAGGGCGGCTTTGTGCAGCCAATGCTTCTTCCACGTTAGCGCCTATGCCAGTTCCACTTCGCAACACCTGCTTCGAGAGGACGTATTCATGTCGAGATGCCAAACTCTGATAAAGTTTGATAATTTTCAAAGCAAAGGAGTAACTTTTGTCTCGAATGATGTTTGGCTTATCCATGTGGGTTGGACGATTAGATTTAAAATCCGGTTTCAATGCTTTTGATTTAAATTCCTAACCCCTAATTCCCAATTCCTAATTCAATGGTTTTACCATCGCACAGGACACTTTAAAATCTCTCCCGATTGTTTGTGGGCGAAGAGAACGTGCTGGTTGTCCTTGCCGAACTTCCAAAGGTCGTAAGTCAGCTTCACATCCATCTTGCAATATTCGATCACCTGGTCGTATTTCCCTTCCCGCCACCATTGCACGGCCAGCAATCCATCCGCGCTCTTTTCCGCGCCGCCTAAAGTGTGCTGGGCCAGGTGCGCGAGGGACAAGCGGTGGCCCAATTTTTTTTGAAGATCCGCCATCAGGTCCAGCGTGGGAAGGGTCTGGAGCTTGAAGGAGGTGTAGCCTTGGAGCACGCCGTAATCGAACCTTTGGGAGTTGAACCCAATCACGAGGCTCGAGGCCTTTAAATGCCGGACCAGGTCCTGCACGTTTTCCTCGACATAGGTGTAGTACTGGGCTTGGTCCACGTCGTAAACGATAGCGCAGGAGAGTTTCATGCCGGGGAGGTTGTTCCACCCGCCCGGAATCTCAGCGGCCAAGTATTGGGTTTCAATGTCAAATACCACCGGTCCGGTCTTGTCGGGCGGCCCGCCCGAATTTTGAATTTTGAATTCTGAATTTTTAATGAAAACCCCTGAACCGGATTTTTCCACGGTTTCTTTTTTGGGTGGGGGAGGGGAGGCCAAATCTAATTGGTTAGGATCAGGCTTGGATTGGACGGCATGTTCTTGGAGTGATTCTGCTGTAGGGGCAGGCCTCTGTGCCT
The DNA here is from genome assembly GCA_964624625.1 of uncultured bacterium. Taxonomy (GTDB): domain Bacteria; phylum Oederibacteriota; class Muellerivitia; order Muellerivitales; family Muellerivitaceae; genus PALSA-1180. The sequence goes on along the minus strand of CAZUXW010000024.1, from coordinate 29,652 downwards.
GCCCCAAAGGGCTGCCACGGAGGGCAGCCCCTACAGGTTTGTAATCCTCCCGTCCCAAAATATGCCCCAATAAGATCAAGGCTCCCTTTTTATCCAAAGGATGGTTGCCGCTGCCGCATTTGGGCGATTGTACACAAGAAGGACAGCCCTCCTCGCATTCGCAATCCCGGATCATCTCAAAAGTCGTCGTCAAGAGTTCCTCCATGGTCTCATAGGCCCTTTGGGTCAATCCCACGCCGCCGGGATAACCGTCGTAAATAAAGATGACCGGCTGTGGCACCTGGGGATGGGCCGGCGTGGAGATGCCGCCCAAGTCCCATCGGTCGCAGACCACATGGAGCGGCATCATGGCGATAGTGCCGTGTTCCGCCGCGTGGAGCCCGCCCATGAAATGCAGTTTCAAGTCGGCCAACCGCCTTTGGAGAAAATCCGGCAGGATCATCCAAAGGGCTTTCGTCTCAAAGGTCTGGGGTGGCAGGGTCAGGGGATAGGTGGAGACCAGGCCATGGTCCACCAGCCGGTGGACCTCGTAATTGATGAACCTTTGGGTGATCTTGACCTTTCCCCACTTGATCGTGCATTGGGACTTGCCATCGCCCAGGGGCCTCCGCTCCAGCTCCTCGAGAATTTCCGTTTCCTCCTCGTAATTCACCTGGGTGTAGTAATCAATGGGCTCCTCGGCGACCAGGATCTTGCGCTGTTCCCACTGTAATTCCTTCACCACATATTGGGTTCCTTGGTGGAGGTACACCGCTCCCGGATGGCAGTCCCGGAATGCCCTCATGCCGTCTATGGTGCCGATCAGTTCCCCGGTTTCCTGGGTGATGATCTGGTAGCCCTCGCCCATGTCCCGGATGGATAGACCCCTCTGGGGGTTCTTGTCCGTCACTAGCCATTTTTCCCCGCTGGAGGATTCCAGGATTCTACCTTCCTTAACCAAGGGCGGCAGAAGCTCATCCAACAATTTTCCATAAAACATTTTATCTTCTCGGGTTAGAGGAACCTCTGAGGCCGCGCAACGCAGGTGGGCCTGGGCGATATTCTCGTTCTCGAAGCCCACCATCAGTGACTCGGGTTTCATCGTGAAAAATTTATGGGGATGCTTCATCCAATATTGGTCCATGGCGTCGGCCATGGCGATGAGAAAAACCACCGAGGGCGATTCTCCCCGGCCCACCCGGCCCGACCTTTGCCAGGTGGAAATCATGGTGCCCGGGTAGCCCACGAGGACGCAAGCGTCCAACCCTCCCACATCAATTCCAACCTCCAGCGCAGAGGTGGAGATGACCGCCTTGAGCTCGTCCTTGAAAAGCTTGGCCTCGATTTCCCGCCGCTCCTCGGGCAGGTAACCGGCGCGGTAGCTTTTGATCTGGGCCGCCCACTCGGGGCGGGCCTGGGTCAGCCACATGCTGATCAGCTCGGTGATTTTCCGGGCCTTGGTAAAAACGATGGTCTTCATGTCCGCCTTGAGAAGTTCAATCAGGAGGGTCACCGCTTCCGTGTAAGGAGAAGTGGTGTCGGGATTCCAAAGCACAAAAGTCTTGGCGTTTTGCGGGGCTCCGGTCTCGGAAATAATCTCAAAGTCCAAGCCGGTTAACTGGCCCAGGAACTCCTGGGGATTCCCCAAGGTCGCGGAACAGGTGACAAATTGGGGGTCGGACCCGTAATAGCGGCAGATTCGCCGGAGCCGCCGGAGCACATGGGCCACGTGGGAGCCGAAGATCCCCCGGTAGCTGTGGGCCTCGTCCACAACGACATAGCGGAGATTCTTGAAGAACTCCGCCCAACCGTCATGAAAGGCCAGGATTCCCAGGTGCAGCATGTCCGGATTGGTCAGGAGAATGTTGGGAGGATTCTTTTTGATTTTCGCTCGCACGCCAGTGGCCGTGTCGCCGTCGTAAATTTCCGCGCTGAAGGGGGGGAGTTTTCCCGCCTTGAGGCGCCCCATCCATTCCTGCAGGGTCTTGAGCTGGTCCTGCGCCAAGGCCTTCATGGGATAGAGGTAAAGGGCCCGGGACTTCGGGTTCTCCAGCACGGACTGCATGACCGGGAGGTTGAAGCACAAAGTTTTTCCGGAGGCGGTCGGGGTCGTGACGGCCACATGGCTTCCCCGGTGCAGGGCTTCCACCGCGTGGGCCTGGTGGGTCCAGAGGGCGTTGTAACCGGCCTTTTCCAACAGTTGAATCAGGTCCGGGGAGAGGGTCTTGGGCCAGCCGTGAAACCGCGCCGGGGTGGCGGCGATCATTTCCACGTGCTTGATCCGGTCCCTAAGGTCCTCCCGGGACTTTAAAAGCGAGAGAAGCTGGGTGAGGCTGCGGGCGGGAGCAAGTGTTTTTAAGGCCATGGAAGGGATTGTAAGGCTTTTAGGAGGGACTTTAAAGCCAGCCTTTTTCGTCAAAGTATGACCTTGGTCAAGGATATCCCCTTGCACTAAAAGGGTAAACTACCGTCTAGAGTTAGATGGATCCGACGGGGAATCTGGAGCGGCGATGCGTCGATTAAAAAAAAACCTATTTTTCCTCCTGACCTTCGCCTGGCTTGGTTCCTTCCAGGCCCTGTCGGCCCAAAGCTCAACCGTCACGACGATCGCCGGTGGCGGCCCGGTTAGTTATATCGGCAACGGCGGGCCGGCTACCTTGGCCAACCTCGGTGGGCCCGACGACATCGCCTTTGATTCCCAGGGAAACCTCTACATCGCCGATCCTGGCTACCTCCTGGTCCGGAAAATCGACATGACCACCGGCATTATCACGACGGTGGCGGGCGACGGAACCTTTAACCCCGGCTATTCGGGCGATGGAGGGCCCGCTACCCTGGCGTCCTTCTACTATCCTTCCGGAATCGCCTTTGACTCGCAGGACAACCTTTATATTTCCGATTTTTACAATAACGTCGTCCGCAGAGTGGACCACCTCACCGGCATCATTACCACCGTGGTGGGAACCGGCGCCGGGACCTTCACCGGCGACGGCGGTCCCGCGACCTTGGCCACCCTTCAAAACCCCTTGAGGCTGCTCTTCGACGCCTCGGATAATTTGTACATCGCCGATTCCAACAACAACGCCATCCGGAGGGTGGACCGGGCCACGGGAATCATCACGACGGTCGCCGGCATCTCCGGCGATGCCACGCCGGGTTACTCGGGGGACGGGGGGCCGGCCACTTCGGCGATGTTGCGGGTGCCCCAAGGCATGGATTTTGACTCCTTCGGAAATATCCTCTTCACCGACTCGGATAACCACGTGGTGCGTAAAATCAACATGACCACCGGCATCATCACCACCATCGCGGGCAAGGGCCCTCCCTTCCCCTCCGGCTTCTCCGGGGACGGCGGTCCCGCCTCGTCCGCCGTCTTCAGCGACGAGCCGGACGATATCCTGGTAGGCTGCAACAATAATATTTACATCACCGACGATTTCAACCAAGTCATCCGAAAAATCGACGGGACCACCGGAATCATGACCACTTTCGCCGGAACCGTTACCGTCTCCGGCGGCGTCACCGTTGGCGTGGCGGGTTACCAGGACGGGCCACCGCTTTCCGCCATGTTCTCCCATCCGGAAGCCATCGTCTTCGACAAACAAGGCAACATGATCGTCGCCGATTATGACTTGGGCTATATCCGGAAAATTTCCCTGGCCTGCCTGTTAACCCCCACTCCCACCGCGACGGCGACGAACACCCCCGCGAATACCGCTACCATCACCCCCACATCCACCCCAACCGACACGCCCACCCTTTCCCCGACCCCGACGCCCAGCCCCACCCCCACGAATAGCCCCACGGTAACCCCAACCAACAGTCCCACCAATTCCCCCACGATCACCCCGACTCCGTCTCCTTCCAACTCGCCCACCCCCACCCCAACGGTAACACCCAGCTCCACCCCGACCCATTCTCCGACCGTGACTCCCTCCTCGACCCCCACCAACTCCGCCACCTTAACCCCTTCTTCCACTCCCACTTCCACGCCGACTCAAACCCCCACCCCCACTTGGGACATCCAGATGGGAAAACAGGCCTCCCAATCCACTGTAGCCTCCGGCGACCACTTGACCTACAGCCTCGGTGTGACGGTGCTCGGCAACCAGGTGTACGGCGTGATCCTGACCGACCTCCTTCCCGCGGGATTAACTTTCTCCGGGTTTGGGACCCCTGGCGCGGGAAGCGCGACATTCAACACGGCCGTTTCTCTCATTCAATGGACTCTGCCTTCCCCTCTTTCGCCCGGTATCTACACCCTCACCTACAGCGCCGCGGTGAATCCCCTGTTGGCGGGAGGAACGGAAATCGTGAATAGCGCCAAGCTGAATTGCATCGGGTTGGCGCTTCCCCTCGACGCCAGCGTCACGGTCAAGGTCACTGGTAACGTAACGGTTCGGGTGGGGGTCTACAACGAGGCGGGTGAATTGATCCGGCAACTCATCCTCAAGCAATATTCCCAGCCCATTGACAGCATCACCCTGAGCAACAACACCATCTCCCGGCTTTCCGGCGCCAACGACCACATCGACATCACTCACGACGGAATCCTCCTGGGCACTTGGGATGGGAGGGACTCGGACGGCCATCCCGTCACAAACGGGGTTTACCACATTAAATTGGACAACGTCGACTCCTTTGGCGTCGTCACGACCGTCACCCAACAAGCCGTGGTGAGTCGGAGTTTAGCGAAGGTGACGGTGAGCGTTTACAATGAGGCGGGTGAAGTGGTCAAGCATTTATACTCACTCGTGGATGATTCCAACGGCAACCAAATGACGGACGTGATATTAAATGGAAACGTGCTTCAACCCGGCGCCCAAGGCCCTCAGTCCCATTTAGGGATCGAGATCCAATCCTCCGGTTCGCCGGTCACCCTGACCTGGGACGGAACCAGCGATTCCGGCGCCCAAGTCACGAACGGCCAATATTTATTGGCGGTCCGGTGGGCCGACGGGCAGGGTGGAACCGTCGATATGACAAGGTCCGTGATGGTCACATCGGGCCAGGCCGCGGGAAACGAAAGCCTTACCGCCCAACCCAATCTTTTGAGAATCGCCCTGGGGCAAAAGGTCGTCACTTTTAAAAGCGGCCCCAGTGGAAGTTTCACGCTGAAAGCCGGGATTTACACCCTGGACGGCGAGCTCATTGGACAATTTGAAGGAGCCCCGGGAACTAATCAAGTTGTTTGGGACGCGGGCGGGGCCGCCAGCGGAATGTACTTAGCGGCGGTGGAGGAAATAAATACGGACGGCCTGGTTAAAAACCGAAAAATTCTAAAAATCCTGGTCGTTCGGTAGGGCGGGAAACGGCAGTCCTTTGGCAAAAAACGTGAAATTTTTTACATTAAGTCGCCTTTTTTGTAGTTTCACCGCCTGGGCCTTAAAAGTAAAACCCATGAAAACCAGTGAAAGGGGAAGGTCCGCGAGGGTTTGGACCGTTTAATGAGGGGTTTTGAACTTTTACTTGGTTTTTACACTATTTGGCACGGACTCTGCTGTTTAATGGGTGTCGACAGTTTTTCTTGCCGGAAAAACGAGAGGTGGGTCATGGAAGAAATTCAGTGTGAGGAAGTGCGCAAAAAGTTGCCGGATTACCGTGAGCGTCTTTTAAAACATCCGGAAAAGGGACAAATAGAGCGGCACCTTTTTTATTGCCCCGAATGCATCTTCCAATTAGCGCTCGTTACCGCTCGAAGCCTGGATAAAGTCCCCACCATCGTTTGATCAAGCCGGCACAAAAAAAGCCCGGGATTTCTCCCGGGCTTTTAATTCCTGATTACTCAATACTCATTACGGATGAAGGTTTAAACCCTCATGGGCATAATCACGCATAAGTAATCTGCGTCGCCCTTGGGGCGTAGTACGCCAGGGCTTAAGGGCTGGGTGAGCTCAATACTGACCGTGTCCGTTCCGACATTTTTCAGGACATCCAGGACGTATTTGGCGTTATAGGCGATGCTGATTTCCTCTCCCTTGTAATTCACGTCCATATCCTCCTTCGCTTCTCCCATGTCGGGAGTTTTGGAGGAAATGGAAAGCTTGCCGGGCTTAATTTGATACCGGATGGAATTGGATTTTTCAGAGGTTAAAATCGCCACGCGGCGGGTAGCGGATGCCAATTCGGAGGTGGAGGCTTCCACTTTTTTGTCCGATTCCTTGGGAATGACCTGCTCATAGTTGGGAAATTGACCTTCTATGAGGCGGGAAATAATCTCCACCCCTTCCACCACGAACTTGATTTGGTTGTCCGTGGCCATGATTTCGACAATAACCTCGTCTTCTTTTCCCTTGCCGACATCCGAAATCGCCTTGGAAAGCTCATTCAGGGTTTTCGTGGGGATAATGACGCTACATTTCTCGTCGGATTTACCCTCTAATTTCTTCTGGATAAAAGCCAACCGGTGGCCGTCGGTCGCGACCATGCGTAATTTTCCGCCTTCCACTTGAAAAAAAACTCCATTTAATACGTACCGGGTTTCGTCGGTAGAAACCGCGAAGATGGTTTTACGGGTCATTTCCTGGAGCAAGGAACCTTTTACCTTGAAAACTTTATCTTTTTTAACCTCAGGAAGGATTGGAAAATCGTCCTTCGGAAGGCCGTGCACCTTAAAATTGGATTTTTGGCAAATCAAAATCATTTTATGGTTATCGTCAATTTCCAAATCCACGGAGGCTTCCGGCAATTCCCGGACGATATCCGAAAGTTTTTTGGCGTTGATGGTGATGCTTCCCTTTTCAACAACTTCGGCTTGAACACTGCAGCGGATCCCCATATCCAAATCCGTAGCCACAAATTCTAATTTTTTATCCCGGGCCTCTAACAGCACGTTCGCGAGAATAGGCATGGTGTTTTTGGCGGCCACAGCGCTTTGAACCGTTGAGATGCCCTTGAGAAGATCGGCTCTTGTTAACACTACTTTCATTGGAAGCTCCTTCTTTCGGTTCAGCTTACGGACTTTTTCTTTAAAAGATTTTTAAAATTTAAAAATAGAAGTAGTAGTGGGCTTTGAGGATATGTGCATATCGTCTTGGTTTTGCGGTTAAATCAAGGCAATAACGAGTTGGGAGCCTGTGATTAAACTGGGGGTATTATAAGACAAATCCCCAACCCCGCAACCCTTTTGGTTTATCACGGGAGTTATTCCCAGGTTATCCCGGTTCATCCGATGGTTTTATGGGGATAACGATGAGAGGGTTTATTTGATCCACAATTTTTGGGGAGAAGTGGATAAGGCATTTGTGAATTAAGCGTAAGGAATTAGGATTTCATTTCCTTGATCCTAATTTCTAATGCTTAACCGTCTTTTAGCGGGAGTAATTGCCTTCGGTGAGCTGTTTCTTGAGGCTGTTGACTTCGGCCAACAGCGTGATGTCCGTAACCAAAAGGTCCTCGATTTTCTCATAGGCATGGATGATCGTGGTGTGATCCTTGCCGCCAAAAGTCGCGCCGATCTCGCTGAGGGAATGAGAGGTCAATTCCCGCGATAGATACATGGCGATCTGGCGGGGGAAAGCGATTTGCTTGGTGCGCTTCTTGGACTTCATGTCGGAGAATTTGCAATTATAGCGCTCGGCGACGACCCGTTGAATGGCGTCCACCGAAACACGCTTTTCCTCGTTGGGGAGGGTGTCCTTCAAGACTTCTTTGACGAGCTCCAGGGTAATCTCCTGCTGGGTGAGGGAGGCGAAAGCGATCACCCGGAGCATGGAGCCTTCCAATTCGCGGATATTAGCCTTGGCGTGATTGGCGATAAAGGCGGTAACCTCATTGGGAACCAGGATTCCCTCGCTTTCGGCCTTCTTGCGGAGGATGGCGATCCGCGTCTCGATATCCGGCTCCTGGATGTCGGTGATTAGACCCATCTCAAAGCGGTTTTTCAGGCGCTCTTCCAGCTTAATTTCCTTGGGATGGCTGTCGGAAGTGGCTACGATCTGTTTTTGGGCCTCATAAAGGACGTTAAAGGTGTGGAAAAACTCCTCTTGCGTCGCCTCTTTGCCTTCCCAAAATTGGATATCATCGATTAATAGGACATCCACCGTACGATATTTGTTTCTAAAATCCTGTTGTCGGCCTGATTGAATGGATTGGATGAAGTCATTCATGAATTTCTCGGAGGAGATATAAAGAACCTTGATATTGGGATTTTGCTCCACGACGAAGTTCCCGATGGCCTGCAACAAATGGGTTTTTCCCAAGCCGACCCCTCCATATATAAACAAGGGGTTGTAGGATCGGGCCGGCGACTCCGCTACAGCTAGGCAGGCCGCATGGGCAAAACGGTTGCTGTTTCCAACGACGAAACTCTCAAAGCTAAACTTGGTGTTGAGGATAAACTCCGAATCGCCGGCGGTTTTGGCGGGAGTCGGCATGCTCAGGCGAGGTTTTTCCACGACTTCGATGGCGACAGGGGTATTTTCCGCGGTTGAGGAGGCCGAGAGGGATTGGGGGGAATTAGCTGGATCCACTTCAAATTGGATTTCTAACTGCTCGGGATGAACCGCTTTAAGGGCTTTTTGAATTTGAGGCTGATAATGGTCCCTGATCCAATCACGGAAGAATTCATTGGGAACTTGGACCTTCAACTTGTTTTCACTAATAGAAGCTTTGGTGGACTTAAACCAAGTCTCAAAGCTTTGACGATTGAGGTCTTTTTTAAGGCTCTCTAAACAGCGGTCCCATACATCGGCCGAAGCAGTCATCCACAAACCTCCAGTGTCTTAAAAAACACGAAAAACCCCATGAAATTAAGGGTAAATGAAGCTCAAATAAAAACTATCCCCTGTTTATCCCCAACCGAGCTTTAGCCTGTTTAGGTCATTTCCCGGGGAAAGCCTTTTGAATATCTATCCACATCTTGTGCATAGATTGTGGATAACCTTCCAGCGGCCCCGGTCTTAAAAGTGGCTAAAATAAAGAAAAAGAAACTTTCCTTATATAGCAGTCCCCGCTTTATTTACCTGTCCGTCGTCAACTTGTCGCCCAAAAGTCTTTTAACTATAGCTCTTTTTCAATGACTTCCAACAATCGTTCACAACATATCCACCGAATCCACAACCCGCGGTACCTCAAGGGCTCAAGAAGAGTCAAAAATATTTTCACTCGGCTTTTGCGCGCTTCAAAAAATTCAATGTCGGTGAAAAGTTCAAGAAATGAAACTGCTTTACCTCTTTTAAATCTTTTTAGATTTAAGTCAAGAATATTTTGTTCAAAACCAGGAAATATTTTCAGCGAATTATTCTTTTGTTTCGATTGTTTTCGCCCAGGCCGAAAAAGTTTTTTGTAAAAATTCCCGGCAAAAATTTATAAATCCCTCTCGCGGCGGGAAAACTTTTTTCCGTCCCCAAAGAAAGGCTTGACATTTTTTGAGTTCAATCCTCAACTAACGGTTGCCGATATCTTGAGCCCGTGAGAATCCCGTGCCGCTTTTTGAAATCCAAAATCTTTCCTTCCGCTATTCCTCCCTCCCCGGTTTTGAGCTTCAAGCGATCAATCTTTCCCTGGAGAAGGGCCGCTTGGTCGGCCTTTTGGGAACCAACGGGGCTGGCAAGTCCACGCTCTTGAAGTTAATGGCCGGGCTTCTGCGGCCCGGGTCCGGCGAGGTTTATTTTGGCGCCCATCCCCTGCGGAACCTGGGGGCGCGGGAACGCGCGAAAAAAATAGCCTATGTTTCCCAATCCACCCACTTTACTTTTCCCTTAAGCGTTTGGGAAGTCGTTGAAATGGGCCGCCATCCCCACCTGGGCCGGTTCGAGGCCATGGGAAAAAAAGATCAGGACGTTTGCGAAAAAGCCCTGGGACTCTGCGACGCCCTGGAATTCAAGCACCGGCGGTACGACGAGTTATCGGGGGGGGAAAAGCAGAGGGTTCTCATCGCCTCGGCCTTGGCCCAAACGCCGGAGGTTTTGTTGCTGGATGAGCCGACGCTTTCGCTGGACTTGGCCCATCAAATCCAGCTGTTTGAGATTATCCAAAAACTCCACCGCGAGGAATCATTGACCGTGGTGGTGGCGACCCACGAGTTGAATTTGGCGGGCCGGTTCTTGGAAGACTTGGTTTTAATGAAAAATGGGAAAGTGACCGCGGAAGGCGAACCTCGAAAAGTTTTGACCCTTCACAACATCAAGTCGGTCCTCAACGTGGAGGCGGTGAAACTAATCCCCCGCGGCGGCTTCCCTTATTTCATCCCGAGGAGCAGGGCGGGCCGGCCATGAATAATTCCCGCGGAAAAAAATGGGTGCTTTTCCTTTCCCTGATATTTTTTATCATCGTTATTTTCGGCTGTCCCTTTGTCGGTCCCACGACGATCTCCTATGAGAGGGTATTTGAGTCCCTGGCTCCTTCGCCCGACAATCAGGACGCGCAGATATTTTTTACGGTCCGTTTGCCGCGGAATCTTCTCGCGGCTTTGACGGGCGCGGCCATGGCCTGCGCCGGGATTATCTTTCAAGCGGTGCTCCGGAATCCCCTCGCCTGTCCCTTCACCTTAGGGGTGGCGGGAGGAAGTTCTTTCGGGGCCGTGGTGGCGATCCTGACGGGCTTAACCGCCTCGGCCTATGGGCTTTCCTTCATCACTCTTTTTTCCTTCCTGGGGGCGCTTCTTTCCCTCTTCCTGGTTTACGGCCTGGCTTCCATGCTCCGGTCCTATTCCGCCACGACGCTTTTGCTGGGCGGAATCGCGGTCAGTTATTTTTTCAACGCTTTGGTCCTGCTGGCCTATTACATCGCCGACTTCACCCAAGCCTACGCCATGATTCATTGGCTGATTGGAAGCCTGGACGTGGTGGAGTTGGCGACCGTTGGAAAATTGGGTCTGGGAATGGCCTTGGGGTTCGGTGTTTTAATGAGCATGGCGCGGGACTTAAACCTCCTCGCCGCCGGGGAGGAGCTGGCGAAAATGAAAGGCGTTTCGACGGCGAGAATCATCATCCTTTCCATCTTAACGGCTTCCTTAATGACCAGCGCGGTGGTCGCCCTAACCGGGCCCATCGCTTTTATCGGCTTGATCGTGCCCCATATTTACCGCGTTTGGATCGGCAACGATCACCGGTTCCTTTTGCCTTGCGGGGCTTTGGGGGGCGGGGCATTTTTAGTATTGTGCGACACGGCAGCCAGGTCTTTTTTCGGGCCGACGGAGGTCCCCGTCGGTGTCCTGACGGCCTTATTGGGAGTACCGGTTTTAATGGGATTGTTGTTTAAGAAAAAGACTTATCTGACGGCTTGAGTCCTTCAACCGGAACCTTCGCGAAGGCTTCGACAGGCCCCTTCCAGGGAAAGAGTTCAGGGTGGATTAAATGGGCCAGCAATTCCACCCCTTCCACCAATCGAAGGCCCGGCCTGGCGAAATAGCTGTTGCCGTCCACGGCGTAAACCCGGCGGTTTTTCACGGCGGAAAGTTCCTCCCAGCCAGGCTTGGATTTTAAAAACCCGGCTTGTTTCAAGGAGTCCCTCGTTCCGTAGCCGCAAGGTGAAACGATCAGGACCTCGGGATTAAACGCTAAGACCTCATCCCAGGCAATCCGGACCGAATCCACTCCCGGCCTGGCGATCCCATCCCAGCCGCCGGCCCACCTCAGCATTTCCGGAATCCAATGGCCGCCGCAAAAGATGGGATCCACCCATTCCACGAAAAAAACTTTGACCGGAGGGAGGTTCTGGGTGGCTAGGGCCAGCCCCGAGACTTTTTGGGTCGCTTCCCTGGCGAGGCTTTCGGCTTTTGCAAGTTTTCCCGTTATTTCCCCCAAGCGCAATAGGTCTTTTAACATCTCCCCGAAGGAATGGGGCGATTGATAGAGGATTTCAGGTTGGGGATTGAGCGATTTTAAAACCTGGACCGCCTCGTTGCCGGAGGGGGCGCAAACCTGGCAAAGATCCTGGGTGAGGATAAGGTTGGGCGAGGCCTTCCGGACCGCTTCCTCGTCCACCACAAAAACGCTTTGACCTTGGCCCACCCTTTCACTCACCGCTTGGTCAATCTGTTTCAAGTTGAGGGAAGCCAGGTCCAGGGCGCAGCGGACCACCACGGGTTTTGATTTTGCTTCCGCGGGAAAATCACACTCGTGGGAAACCCCGACCAGTTGATCCCAAAGCCCCAAGGCCCAAACCATTTCGGTGGCGGCCGGCAGGAAGCTAGCGATCCGAAGGTCCTTCACTTTCCCGTCCCGACCGGCGGAAAGAGGGTCGCCAGGCCCAGGCAATCAGAGCAGAGACAGTCCCCCTTTGTCGCTTGAGGGGTAAAGGGGGGATAAAGGGTGCACCAGCAGTCGCCGTGGGTCTCGAGGGTTTTACATTGGAAAACCTTGCCGCAGCGGCCGCAGGTTTTAGGGGTGGGTTTATTTTGAAATGCCATGGAGCTGATTGTACACTGAAACGGGTTTTCACCACAGAGAGGCGGTTGAATCAATCGTGTTCTTTTCTTCAGGATTAAAAATTAAAAATTTAAAATTTGTCGGCGCCCTGCTGATGGGTTTTCTGGCCTCCTTTCAAAATAATGAGGGCCGTTGCTCGTCCGAAGCGCCGATGGCGGTCCCCCAACGGGTCATTTCCATGGCGCCTAACTTGACCGAGATGGTTTATGACATCGGGGCGGAAGAGCAATTGGTGGGGGTCACCGATTTTTGCAAATTCCCGCCCGCGGCCAAGTCCAAACCCAAAGTGGGGGGATGGATCAACCCCAATTACGAAAAAATCCTGTCCCTCAAGCCGGACTTGGTGCTGGCCCTGCAATTCCACGGCAAGTCCGTTGAGAACCTGAGAATGTTGAAAATTCCCCTGCTGGTGTTGGATTGCCAGACGATTCAAGATGTTCTGGACGCTTACGATATCTTGGGAAAAAGGCTGGGCCATCCCTTGGACGCGGCGAGGGGAAAAAAAGCCATGGAAAAGCGGTTGGCGGGGGCGAAGGATTTGGCCCAAAAGCATAAGGCCGTTTCCGTTCTGTTCGTGATCGGGCACAATCCGGGAACCTTGGACCAGCTTTACGGCGTGGGGCCTAAAAATTTCGTGGATGAGCTCGTCACCTTGGCGGGAGGCGTCAACATTCTCTCGGATGCCCGGGAGCCCTATCCCCTTGTCTCCAAGGAACAACTTTTAAAGCGGGATCCGGACATCATTATTGATTCCATTCCTTCCAGTGAGATGACCCCCCCGCAATTAAGGGCGGAAAGGGAATCCTGGAAAAAATTTTCAACGCTGAAAGCGGTCAAGGAAAACCATGTCTATACCTTGACCACCGATGAATTCTTGATACCAGGCCCCACGATGGCGGGTTTGGCCGAATATCTTTCAAAGCTATTCCAAAAGGTTTCGCGTCGGAAAAATGCTCATTGACAACGAAGGGGCATAGGAGTATTTATTCATCACAACTCAAGGTGTTTGGGAAGCCGGTGTGAATCCGGCGCGGACCCGCCACTGTGAGGGGCGAAGTTTTACCTGAGGCCACTGTCTGAAACCGGATGGGAAGGCCTTAGGGTTGGGATGCCCCGAGCCAGGAGACCGACTTTGAGGTGAAATTTCGACGGCTTCTTCGGGAATAAGAAGCGGAGAGTTAAGCCTTTTTTCGGTTTTCCTCCCTGCCGCTCCCCCCTGGATCGCCTTCGGCCTCGGGAGTAGGCTCATGCAAAAATATTTTGGTTTTGGCCTTGTTGCTCCGCTTTTTCTTTTTTCCATCCTCGCGTCTTCAACCCATCTTTTAGCCGATCCCGTCATTTCCGAATCGTTGGGAAACACGGTGACGGCCGAGAATGCCAGCCCCGCCGTTTCCCCCTCGCCCTCCTTGGCTTTGCCGGAAGTGGTGATCACCGCCAACCGGCTTCAAACCCCGGTCAGCCAGGTCGCCAATTCCATGACCGTCCTCACCGCCCAGGATATTGAGCAACGGCAGGCCCGAACGGCCTTGGACGCGCTTCAGGGAGTTCCAGGGTTGACACTCTCGCAGAACGGCGCCCCGGGTGAAAACTCCGGGATCTTCATCCGGGGCGCCGACGCCGGCCACACGCTGGTCCTCATGGACGGGGTCCCCTTGAACAATCCCATTTCAACCGACCGAGGGTTCAGTAATTGGGATCAATTCTTCACGGACGACATCAGCCAAATCGAGGTGATCCGGGGTCCCATGAGCACCCTTTACGGCACCAATGCCACGGCCGGAGTGGTGAATATCCTCACGCAAAAAGGGAAGGGGGGCCCTAAGGGGTCCTTCCTGTTCGAGGGTGGGGCCTTTTCCAGCTTCCGGGAAGCGGCGACGGCTTCGGCGGGCAATGACTTCGGAAACATCGCCTTGTCCCTTTCCCGGTTCGACACCCAAGGCTTCCCCTCCGCGGACAAATCCTTTGGGAACACCGTCAACAATCGGGACGGGAATTCCACCGCCTCCCTTCAAGCGGGGATTTCAGCGGTTCCGAACCTGGACAGCCACCTCATTGCCCGTTTCAGCTCCTCACGGACGAATGTGGACGCCGCCGGCGGGGTTTTCGGTGATGATCCCAATTATTTCCTGGATGAACAGCAATGGATGGCGGGGAGCCAATCGAAATTAAGCCTTCTCAACGGCGACTGGGAGCAGACCCTGGGATTTTCCATTACCGATGATCTGCAGAAATTCACCGATGATTTTTCTTCCTATCCGAATTCCCATTATGAGCGCGGCGTTTTCGAGGGCCAAGGGGCCCAAATCAATTGGCAGAACAACATCCATGCGGTCCAGGGCGAAACCTTGGTCGTCGGTCTTCAGGGACAGCAGGAATGGGGCAAGATGGACGACACGACCGACTATGGTTATGGGCCTTCCGAAACCCTGATCGACAAAACCATGACGACGGGCAGCCTTTTCCTTGAAAGCCAAACCTCAATCCTCGACCGCGTCTTCGCGACCATCGGAGTAAGGCTGGATGGTTATAGTTCCTTCGGGGACCAATTCACTTATCGGGGCGCCTTGGCTTATTTTATTCCGGTCTTGGAAACCAAATTAAAAGCCACATATGGCACAGGCTTCAAAGTGCCGTCCCTTTACCAGCTATATTCCCCCTACGGCGATGCCAATTTATCGGCCGAGTCCAGTTTGGGGTGGGACGCCGGCTTTGAACAACCCTTCCTGGATAACCGGGTGACGGTGGGAGCGACTTACTTTCATACCGATTTCACCAACCTCATCGATTTCGACAACAATACTTTCCTTTACAACAACATCAGCAGGGCCCGGACCGAGGGTTGGGAAACTTTCGCTTCGGCCCATCCCCTGAAGCATTTGGAATGCCGGGCCGATTACACCTATACCTGGGCGGTGAACCTTGTCACCGGGGATCCCTTGATCCGCAGGCCCCAAAGCCGGGCGGACTTCAGCGCTTTCTACCAATGGGGCGACGCGAATATCGGATTCAATACGGTCTATGTGGGCGACCGGCCCGACATGGCCTTTATTAATTTCACCTCGACGCCGGTCAACCTAGCCTCCTATGTATTGGTCAACCTCATGGGGTCCTATCAATTGGACAAGGGGATCAAATTATTCGGCCGGATCAACAACCTTTTCAACACCTCTTACGAGGAAGTTTACGGCTATGGAACGCCGGGGCTCTCGGCTTATTTGGGAACGAAGATTTCGTTATAAGGCATCCGGAACGGCGTGGGGACGCCGGGCTTCCAAGAGGGGGATCGGCCTGGATCCGGGGTAAACTCCGGGTTCGGGCTTTTTTATTTTGGCGAAATGATCCGCAGGTGCTTGTCGAGAATATCCAGAAGTTTTATGTCCGAACCCAAAGGCTTAGCGATCCGCACCTGGACCCGCGGGTGACGCTTGCGGAAAACCCTGATGATTTCGGGAATGTCCTTCTTGACGTGTTTCGCCGAAAAAAGGAAATAAGGAAGCACTAAAATCGCCTCGGAGTCCAAAGCGAGGGTTTCAAGGGCCGCAGGGATCGAGGGCTCCACCAAATCCAGGAAAGCGTAGGCGACTTTCCAGCGGCGGTGCCGCTTTTGGTATTGGCGGACGATCCGCTTGAATTCCAGGTTCGCGGAGACTTCCCGGCTGCCGTGGCTGATGAGGAGAATCGTTGTTGGCATGGGCTTATTTTAAGTGAAACGGAGGCAGGCGAGAAAAAGTAATACAACCTCGGCCACTTCAATCGTGGCGCCCATACCGTCTCCGGTTAGCCCTCCAATAAGGTTCTTGGAAAGCGCCGATATGCCAGCAGAAACCAGCGCGCAGAGGAAAAAGACTCCCAGCGTTTCCCACCGGAGCAAGAAACCCAGGGACAAGGTGATGAGGCTTGATAAAAGAAAGGATGAAAGGGGGAGTCCAAGGACTTTAGAACCCAATCCCTGGTCTTTGGGCGGCGGCGCCGAAGTGAAGCAGGAAATGACCACCGCGTAGCGGGCCGCGGCAGGGATCGCGATCAGCCACGGCCAGCCGCCGCCCTGTTTGAAAAAATGCGCCAATAAAACGTATTTGGATAAAAGGACGAGCACAATCCCCGAAACCCCGTAAACACCCAGGGCCGGGTCTTTCATTATTTTGCGCCGTTCGGTTGGGTTTTGGCCGCCCAGCCAGCCATCCAAGCAGTCTCCCAACCCATCCAGGTGGAAAGCCATGGTGAGAAGGACCCACAGGATGATGGCCGCCAGGGCTTGAATATCGTTGGTGAGGGGCGTCAACCAGACCAGGGCCAGGCACCCGCCGATAAAGGCGCCCACGACCGGATAAAAAATAACGGAATTTTTTAATTGGGAAGTTGTCCACTTTCCGATGAATTCAGGAAAGACCGTTAAGGTTGAGAACGCTATGAAAAGGGGGCTCACTGGGGAGAGGAGGATCTTTTGCCGGAGGTTTGTTTCTTTTTAATTTTGGTCGGAACCTTGGCGCTCTCAAAGGTCGCCATTTCAGCGTGGACCCGCAGGGCTGATTCCAAAATGCTTAAAGCTAAAGCCGCTCCCGAACCTTCGCCTAAGCGCATCTTGAGGTCCAACAGGGGTTCGACTCCTAACATTTCATAAAACTTGCTGTGGCCCGGTTCTTCCGAACGGTGCGAAAAGAAGGCGAAATCCTTCACCCGATGGTTCAGACGGTAGGCCGCGAGGAAGGCGGCGGACGTGATAAAGCCGTCCACGACGATGGGGATTCGGTTCTTCGCGCAGCCCAGGACCACACCGGTCAAGGCCGCGATCTCCAGGCCGCCCAAGCGGCGGAGAATTTGAAAGGGCTGGGTCAAGGCCGATTGGTGGCGCTGCAGACCCTCTTGGATCACCCGGCATTTCACCAGCCATTGGGTGCGGTCGATGCCGGTGCCGAAGCCTGTCACGTCTTCCACCGCGCAGGGGAGAAGCGCGGCCATCAGGGCGGCGGCGGAGGTAGTATTGCCGATGCCCATTTCCCCCAAGGCCACCCATTTCACCTTGTCCTTCTTGGCCTGGTTCGCCAGCTGAACGCCCAGCTCCAAAGCCTGGAGGCATTCGGCCTCGGTCATGGCCGGCTCCACCTTGAAATTCTTGGTTCCCTTGGCGATTTTCGCGGAAATTAGTTTTTTATTTTGGGGAAGGTCCACCGCGACGCCTACGTCCACCACCTGGACTTCCGCCCCCGCCTGGCGGGCCAGGGCGCTGATCGCCGCGCCGCCCTTGAGGAAATTCAAGACCATCATGGGGGTGACCGCCGAGGGAAAAGCCGAGACCCCCTCCGCTGTGACGCCGTGGTCGCCCGCGCAAAGAATGACGCGCTTTTTGCCCAGGGACGGAACAGCCTCGCCCGTGATGCCGGCGACTTGGATGGCGATGCTTTCCAACCGCCCCAAGCTTTTGGCGGGTTTGGTGAGTTGAGCTTGGCGTTTTTCGGCCTGCAGCATGGCTTTTTTATGGAGGGCGGGAATGGAAGAAACGATTTTGTTGAGGTTCATGAAATACATTTCACCACCAAGGCACCAAGACACCAAGGGAAAATTTAAGATTTGTCACTCGAATAAGAAAAGATGAGATATGGAGTAGTTACAAGAGTCTTTTAAGATCAAAGTTTTTCTTGGTGTCTTGGTGCCTTAGTGGTGAACCAGTGGTTTGTCTTAACGCTTTTGGCGGGCCAGGATGGTCCGGTAGCGGGGGGAGTAGACCTCTTTTAATTGGGGCTTCAAGGGCGAGAGCCAAAAACCATCACGGGTCTTGGATTTTAAGATGGGATTCATCAAGCGGGCCCGATGACGGTAGGAATAACCCAGCTCCTTCTGCACCCACTCCTTCGACTTTCCCACCCGAACGGCCCATAAGAGGTAATGAGGCGTCAAGGTCTTAAAGGGAAACTTGGTCTGCCACAAACCGATAAGTCCGGCGTTTTCTTCCGGAGAGAGAACCGGCTTTCCTGAGAATTTTTGGTAAAACTTGTGGAATTTTTTTTCAAAGGGAAGTTTTTTTGATTTTGCCTCTAACTCCTGCCAAAAGTGACGAAGCTTGACGGACTTTTTGGAATAGCCCAATTCCAAGAAATGTCCCTGGATAGTATTGCGGTGAATCTGAAGTGCCTTGGCGGTTTGGATGATATTGCCGTTATAAACCACGAACCAATGGAGGAAGTAATGGCGGTCCAAGTCCTCGGGAAAGAGATTACGCTTCCACAAACGATTCAAGGTGGAAAGACCGGAAACCCATTTCGTTCTTGAGATTGGAGAAGGCGCCTTGAAAGCCAAAAAGTGGACTCGCTTTGTGCAGATTTTGAAGCGCGCATAGTAAAGCAATCTTCAAAATTTTTTTCAATATTTGCGTAGAAGATTATTTTATTTTGAGCGGCAGGCCGGCGGTCATGAAAATAACTTTCGTAGCAATCACGGCGAGAGATTTGTTGAGTGTACCCTGCAAATCTTGAAACTGGCGCGCCAACGCGTTATCCGGCACAACGCCGAGTCCCACTTCATTTGAGACGATTCGGATATCGCCGGAGTGTTGTTTTAATATTTTGATAAATTTTTCAAACTCTTTTTCGATCCCGGGGGGAGGCAATGCTTTTCCGCCCATTCCACACAACAAATTTGAGATCCAAAGGGTGGCGCAATCCACGACAATAAGATTTTTCCCTTCCCGGGGGGATTTTTCCAAAACGGACGGGAGGTGATAGGGTTCCTCAACCACTTTCCATCGGGGGTCCCGCTCCGTCCGGTGGCGCTCAATCCGCATTTTCATTTCCTCGTCCCCGGGGGAAGCGGTCGCCAGGAAGTGGAGGCCTTGGTAGTTACCTTCATCCCCTTGGGCGATGGCGTAGGAGGATTTTCCCGAACGGGCGCCGCCAAGGATCAATTGAAGGTTGGAAGTCATGGGTTCGCCTTAGGAGGTTGAGATGGGGGCTTGGTTCAGCAAGGATAGGGCGGCCCAGCCCCAAGCAGCGTCTTAAAACTATCATATTTAATAACTTTATGCACTTTGCGGCCTCCCCGACCCTTTGTGGCGGGAGAAGGGGCTTGTGGTGAAATGGCTCTTTACGTTACAATCAACCCTCTTTTTCGCCGTTGGGGTTGCCCCGATCAAAATTAATGTCAAAGGAATGGTTTCTCTCATATGAAAAGAACATTTCAACCGAATAAACGGAAACGCCAAAAGGTTCATGGTTTCCGCAGCCGCATGAAAACGGTCGGCGGCCGCCGCGTGTTAAGCAACCGGCGTAAAAAGGGCCGTGCGAAAGTCAGCGTCCAATAATCTGGCGCTTGAGGAAGGTTTAAGTCATGCCGCGGTTCCCGAAGTCCGAGCGGCTGAGACAATCAAAGGATTTCAAGGCGGTTTTTCAGCAATGCCGGAAGTTGGATGATCGTTCGTTAGCGTTATACGTACAATTCAGCGAGGATGCCGGTCTTCGAAAATTCGGCGTGTCGTTGAGTCGGGCCTTAGGGAAGGCCTACCTTCGAAACCGCCTCAAACGGCGTCTTCGTGAAATTTACCGGGTGGAAAAAGAAAAGTTCCGCGGGGGTTACCAGGTCATCCTGATTCCCCGGCGCGGAAGCGCGGCGCGCACCTTCGACGAACTGAGAACCTCTTTTCTCACGTTGGCCGTCAGGGCGGGCCTTCTCCCCCGGATGAAGCAGGGATAAATAGATGGACAAACTCTTTCAGCAGGGGCTTTTACTATTACTCAAGGGGTATCAGCTGGTCCTTTCGCCTTACCTCCCCCCTTCGTGCCGGTTTACACCCACCTGCTCCGAATACACTAAACAAGCCGTGGAACGTTATGGCGCCTTCAAGGGCGTCGCCATGGGTTTGAAGCGTTTGAGCCGTTGCCATCCCGCCTCATCCGGAGGATTCCACCCCGTTCATTAATTCATTTCGAAACGGGAGAATTCATTGGATAACCAGGGCCGCCAAGTATTGTTCATCGTTCTTTCCATCGTCATTTTATTCTCGTGGATGTATTTCATGCCGGCGCCGCCGCCCGAAACGGCCAACGCCCCCGTGACCCAGGGCGCTGTATCCGAATCCTCCGCCCCCCAGCCCGAGTCTTCTTCCCTTCCCCGGGAAAAAACCGGAAAAACCCCCAAACCCCAGCGCCAGACCGCCGATCTTCCCGCCAAAGAAGTGACCATTGAGACCGATGACTATATCGCCACCTTCTCCACCCGGGGGGCTTTGCTGACCGGATTCCAGCTCAAAAAATACCTCAACCGCCAAACGAAGAAATTCAGCCAGCTGGTCAATCCGGACCCGGACCGGCCCAAGCCCTTTTCCGTCAACTTCCCCCCCATGGCCGATCTCAATCAAAAGACTTTCGAGGTGGATGGAGTTTCCCGGAAACTTTCCCCATCGGACAGCCAGGCTAAGTTGAGGTTCCGTTACGTGGATGAGAATGGGACCATGCTGGAAAAGACTTTCGGATTCAAGAACGGCAGCTACCTGTTGGATTTTGAGGTCGCCGTCAGCCAAACCGGCAAAGGCTCCATTCCGACTTCGAACCTCTCGGTGGAATGGGCCGATACCTTGGGAGCGGAAGAAAATACCGGCGGAACCCAATCGAGGACCGGGGGATACCGGGTGACGACTTGGACCGGGGATCACGCCTCCTCCGAGTCCACGAAAAAATCAAAAGAGAGCGTGGATATCCCGGCGCCGGTGGGTTGGACGGCCCTGGCCGACCAGTTTTTCGTGGCAGCCCTGATCCCGGACGCATCCACCGGCGGCGCTTCAGCCAAAATTTTGCGCAACGACAACGCTTACCTTTCCCCGACCGAGGAAAATCCCAATCCGGGGGTTAATCCTAAAGTTTTTACTCCCCGCCCCCTGCTGGTCTATTCCAGCCAATCCTTAAGGAGCGGCGAGAGTTTCAAGCGCTCGGGCCAGGTTTTTATCGGTCCGCAGGATTACACGATCTTGAAGAGCCAAAAACTGCAGTTGGAAAATGTGATTAACTTCGGCATGTTCGGCTTTATCAGCGTCTACATGCTCGAACTTTTAAAGTGGTTCTATAGCTGGGCCCATAACTGGGGCTTGGCCATTATTTTCCTTTCCATCGCGGTCAAGCTCCTGCTTTGGTGGCCCACCCACAACAGCTACAAAAACATGGCCCAAACCCAGGGCAAGATGAAGGAAATCCAGCCCAAACTGGACGCCATCAAACGCAAATACGCCGACGACAAGCAGGAGCAGCAAAAACAAACGATGGCGATTTACCAGAGCGCGGGGATCAATCCGATGGGCGGCTGCCTGCCCATGCTGCTGCAGATGCCGATCTTTTTCGCGCTATACGCCACGCTGCAATATTGCATCGAACTGCGCGGGGCCTCCTTTTTATGGCTGGGGGACCTCACGCTCAAGGATCCGACTCACGTGTTTCCCCTTTTGATGGGCGCCTCCATGGTGGTCCAACAGAGGGTGTCGGGCCAGATGGCCAACCAGGCCGCTGGTCAACAAAAAGTAATGATGTGGATGCTTCCGATCATGCTGACGTACTTCTCCTTCCAGTGGCCAGGGGGTCTTTTGGTTTACTGGGTGGTGACGAACATCTTGTCGATGATTCAACAGAAGGTCGTCAATCGGGAGATTCAAAAAGCCAAGAAGAAAGATGAGGTAGCGTCAACATGAGAAATTTTTCAAATCAGAACAGCGATAGGCCGTCCAGCGGGGGCAGGCCCTCCGGCGGCAACAGCTCCAAGCCTTCCAGCGGCAACCGGGGCGGTTACAGCGGAAATCGAAGCGGCGGCAGCGGCGGCGGATACAACCGCGAGAACCGCGGCGGAGGGGAGCATCGAAGCGGCCCTTCCGGAGGCGGCTACAAGGGAAATAATCCCCGCACCGACCGCAGCGACAACCGCAGCGGCGGATTCCGTCCCAGCGGCGGCGGCAACCACCGTCCGGGCGGCCACGGGAACTCCTCCTTCCGGGGCGAGCGTAACGACCGCCACGAGCGGCATGACCGGGGCGAAGGTTTTGTCCCGCGCCAGGGCGGTTCTTGGATCGAGTTGACGGGACGCACCGCCGAGGAAGCCATTGAAGAGGGCGCGCGGCGTTTCAACGTCAATAAGAACGACATGAAAACCGAAGTGCTGGACGAGGGAAGCAAGGGGTTCTTGGGGATCGGGTCCAAACCGGCCAAGGTCAAGATGTCCTTGAAGTCTTCCGCCGTTCCGGCTTTCGCCGAAGGGATCTTGAGCCGTCTGTTGCGGGGCATGAGCCTTCCGGATAAGGTGAAGCTGCAGAAGGACACGGACGGCAACACCGTCCTGAACATTCTGGGTCCTTCCAGCGGAACCTTGATCGGCCGCCACGGCCATACCTTGGAATCCCTGCAATACCTGGTTTCCAAAGTGGTCCAGCGCATGACAGGCGAGGAAAAATCCATCGTGATCGTGGACGTGGAAAGCTATCTGGAACGCCAAACCGAGAAGTTGAAGGAACTGGCGGTCAGCTTGGCCTTGAAGGCCAAGGAAACGGGAGTGGAAATCCCCATGAGGCCCATGAGCTCCAAGGACCGCCGGGTGGTGCATATGACCTTGAAGGATCATGAGCATGTGACGACGGAAAGCCGCGGCGAGGGCTTGCGGCGCAAGGTCGTCATCATCCCGAAGGTGAAGGCGGCGGAAGTCACGCCGGAGGCGGCAGCTGCCGCTGAAGCGGCGGGATCCGTCGCGCCGGAAAGCACCACGCCTCCGGAAGACGCCCAGCCGGTCCCTTCTCCCGTAAGCCAAGCGCCTCGTGAGGAAGCCCAGCCGATCGTCCGTAACCAGCCGGTCGCGCCTTCGGCGGTCATTCCGGAGACGCACCAGCCGGATCACGGCAACCGGATGCCCTCGGAAAAAGACGTGGATGATTCCATCGGGAACCGGGTGTAAAAGCCGTCCTCCGTCGTTAGTTTAAAGCGAAAAGAAAAGGCCTCCGGCTTAACCGCCGGGGGCCTTTTTGTTTACAATGGGTTTCTCAAAGTCCCTGTTGGTGAACGACGGAGGACGAACGACGGAGGACGGATTTTCATGTTTGAACTTCAGGACACTATTGCCGCTATCGCGACCCCTTCGGGAACCTCCGGCATCGGCATCATCCGCGTCTCCGGGGATAAGTCCTTTGAGGCGGCCCGCCGGATTTTCAAGAAAACCCAACCTTTGGAAAAAAAGCGCCAAGTTCTTTTTGGAACCTTCCAGGATCCCCGGGACGGGGAAGCCATCGATAAGGGCCTTTTACTGGCCATGCCTGGCCCCAACAGCTACACCGCCGAGGATGTGGTGGAATTTCACGTCCATGGCAACCAGTCCCTGCTGGCCCTACTCATGGAAATCCTCGTTTCCTTGGGGATCCGCCCGGCCGGACCGGGGGAATTTACCTACCGGGCTTTTATATATGGAAGAATGGACCTGACCCAAGCCGAGGCGGTGGAAGCGCTTGTTTCGGCCCAAGGCGACGCCGCGCGACGGCAGGCGCTGAGGCAATTAACCGGCGGCCTCTCCTCCCACTTGGAACCGATGGAAGAGTCCTTAAAATCCCTCTATTTAAAAATTGAAGCCAGGTTGGAATTTTCGGAGGACGGTATTCCCTCTTTGAATCAGCCGAAGTTTGAAATGGAGGTCGCGGGGGTACAAGCGGAACTTCAAAAGCTCTTGGAGAGCTACCGGCAGGGTAAAGTTATCCGGGAGGGTTTGGCGGTCGCGCTCGTGGGCCCGCCCAACGTGGGCAAATCCAGCCTCCTTAATGCCCTGTTGGGGACCAACCGCGCCATCGTGACGCCCATGGCCGGAACCACCAGGGACGTGGTGGAGGGGGAAATTCGGCTGAAGGGGGTGAGGCTGCGCCTATTCGACACGGCCGGCATCCGGGAAGCCAAGAATGTCGTGGAAGTGGAGGGTGTCCGCCGCAGCCGCCAAGTGATCGAGGAAGCGGATATTATTTTCTGGCTGGTGGACTCGTCGAACCCGCGGGAATCCCTCGCGGAGTTGAAAGCCTCAAACCCGCCGTCGGACCGAACCTGGTTTTTGTTCAACAAGATCGATCTGGTTAAAGGCAAAGAACCCTGGAAAGGACTGGAAGTTTCCCAGGACCGCTGCCAAGCCTTATCCTGCCAAACCCAAGAAGGGATCCAAGGGATTTTCTCGAAACTCGAAAGTTTGATTGAAACGCCGGCATTGGGCGAGGATGTGGTATTAACCTCCACCCGGCATCAAAAGGAAGTCCAACAGGCTCTCCATGCCCTGGAACATGTCCAGGGACTCATCCTGGGGAAGCAGCCCTATGAATTGTGGGCCGAGGAACTCAAGGAGGCCGCCCTGGCCATCGGAAGGGTGAGGGGCCGCAACCTTCCCGCCGCGGCCTTCGAGGATATCTTCACGAAATTTTGTGTCGGAAAATGACCGGACCCTAATCAAAATTAGCCTTGATGCCGTGGGTTGAGACGGTCTGTCCTTCCATCCGCAAATGAGAAACATCACAAAAGCCGATACAGCGCGGCACGGCCCATTTTTTCGACCTTTCGTCGAATAAGACCGTAGTCACCGAGGAAGGGGCCATCCAGAAACCTGACCAGATGAGGGGTAGGGGTATTTCCAATAGATGGGCCAGCCAAGTGATGCCGAACCCCCCGTGGCAAAAGACCGCGATCCGGTCCCGGTTGGATTTTAAGATCCGATATTTCCCGCCGATCCTCAGGTATCCCCGCCTCTTTAAAAAAATATCCGAATCGTGATGGACTCTTTGGACCTCAATCCTGAATTTTTTCTCGCCGAAGTGGGGGATTCGATGCCAGTTGTCGTAAGTTAAGAGTTCCCTTTTCTCCCGGATAATTTCCCCCGGCAGGTCCCAGGTCATCAACGGACCCCAAGGCTGAATCGGTTCCATTTTTAATTCCGAAAGCTCCCTGGTCCAAGGCTCCACTTTTATTTTTAAACCGGTTATTTTGGAAGTGTATTCGGCCGTGTGCAAGGCCCGGCCCAAGGGTGAGGAATAAATCCGGGTCAGTCCTTCTTTTTTGAGCCGGCTGCCGAGGGCCTTGGCTTCCTGGCGTCCCTTTTTCGTGATGGTGTTGTGCTCATAGTCCGGTTCGGCGTGGCGGATGATGTAAAGGCGCATTCACATTTTCCTTGAAAAACCAAAATAGATAGTATACAATTGTATTCCTTCGGAGGTTTGACCTATTATCGGCAAATCCTTGGCTTAAACCAATTCATTTGGGTTCAAAGGCTGACCATGAGCGAGTGGAATTTAGACTTAAATGAAAAGGTGAAAACCGCCTTAGCCGAGGCGGCGACCCGTCATCCCCATCTCAAGGCGTTAATCGGTCAACATCTTGGGGCCTTATTGGATTTCCCTCCTGTTCGTTGGTATCGAATTGAAGTTCATGGAAATGAAAATTGGTTTTTCCCGGAACCGGGCCAAAAAGTCCGCTTCACTGGTTTGGTGGATCTCGAAGCGCGGGTTATCCGCGTCACGCGATTTTCGGTTCACGAATAGCAGGGATTTTGACATTGTATAACAATTGTTATACAATTAAGCCAAAAGGAGAACCTCCCATGGCTGACTTGATCGCTTTTCGCCCCCGGATGGGGACCGCCCAGTTGAAAAAGATCGCTCAGAAAATGGATTATCCCAACGTCAGCCGGTTTATCGAGGACGCCATTCTTGAAAAGGTTCAACGCGAAGTTCACTCCGAAAAAAATTCAGATTTTCAAAAACTAAACGACGACATCGGCAAACTCATTATGAAGCACCTAGGAATACGTTGGGCAAGGCCCGGGTCAAAATTGGCCAAAGAGATTCATCAAGAAGCTGAAGACATGCGAAAGGGAAAGGTTAAAAGCTATCGGTGGAAGGGTTCCCTGGACCAACTCTTCGATGACGCCAAGCACCACCGCTACGCTAAACCCGAGGGACGGTAGCCCCCATTGTTCCACGTGGAACAAACACCCGTTGTTCGCTTTTGTCCTCTGTCCTGGGCAAAAACTTTCCAAGCCAATCCCGTCAAATCAAAACGTCGGTTGTTCATTTTCCCTTGAGCCTTTGCGAAGGACGGAGGACGGACAGCGGAGGGCGGTCTTTGCATTGTCTCCCTTCCCCACTTGTGCTATAAACTCGCTCTCATCATTTTCTGGAGCGAACCTTGTCTTCCCATTCATCCTATGACGTTCTCATTGTGGGTGCCGGCCACGCCGGCTGCGAAGCGGCGCTGGCTTCCGCCCGCATGGGCCTCTCCACCGCTCTTCTGACCATGAATCCGGACACCATCGCCAAGATGAGTTGTAATCCCGCCGTCGGCGGCTTGGCCAAGGGCCATTTGGTCCGCGAGATCGACGCGCTCGGCGGCGAGATGGGAAAAGCCACCGATGAGACATCCATCCAATCCAGGGTCCTCAACAAAACCCAAGGGCCCGCGGTCTGGGGCCTCAGGGCCCAATGCGACAAGGAACAATATAACCAACGGATGAAAAACACCGTGCTTCGCCAGCCGAACCTCACCGTGACGCAGGCCATGGTGGAGCGGTTGGTAATTGAGAAGGGCGTCATCCGAGGCGTCGTGACCCAATATGGCGATCAGATCAAGGCCCAAGCCGTCGTCGTGACCACGGGAACCTTCTTAAACGCCTTGATGCATACGGGTGAAACGAAAATCGAGGGAGGCCGCACAGGGGAACTATCGGCCAAGGGACTGCCGGCGAATTTAAGGGAACTGGGCTTCCAAGTGGGACGGCTCAAGACCGGGACCAACCCCAGGGTGAGCCGCGAATCCATCGACTTTTCCAAGACTGAGGAACAAAGGGGGGATGAGAATCCCATGCCCTTTTCCCATTTTACCACCGCCTTTCCCCTCCAGCCCCAGATCGCCTGCTATATCACTTACACCAATGACCAAACGCATCAGGCCATTAAAGACAATATTTCCCGTTCACCCCTCTATTCAGGGGTGATCAAGGGGATTGGGCCACGCTATTGCCCCTCGATCGAGGATAAAGTGGTCAAGTTTCCGGACAAGGGGCGCCACCAGATCTTTCTGGAACCGGAAGGCCTGTCCACCAACGAGTTTTATCTCAACGGCCTCTCCACTTCCCTGCCGCTGGATGTCCAATATGCCTTTCTTCACACCATCCCAGGCCTGGAACAGGCCCAGATTGTCCGGCCTGGCTATGCGGTGGAGTATGACTTTGTCCCCCCCACCCAAGTCTCCCATAGCCTTGAAACCCATTTGGTGAAGAACCTATTTCTAGCCGGTCAAATTAATGGTACTTCCGGCTATGAGGAAGCCGCGGCCCAGGGGCTCATGGCGGGGATTAACGCCGCTTTGGCCGTAAAGGGCCTCCCGGCCTTTGTGTTATCCCGCACCGAAGCCTATATCGGAGTCCTCATTGATGACCTGGTGTCCAAGGGAACGGACGAACCCTACCGCCTCTTCACTTCCAAGGCCGAATATCGGCTCCTTTTAAGGCCTGATAACGCGGATCTCCGGCTGATGGAAAAGGGTTTTGAACTGGGACTCATTCCCTCCTCTGCCAAGGAGGCGGTCGTTGAGAAAAAGACCAAGATCGAAGAGGGTTTGAAAGGGTTTAGAACCAGGCTCTTACCCCAGGAAGCCGCCCCTAGCGAGATTCTCCAGCTAACGACCGCCGATCGATCGCTCTACCTGGACAATATCCTTCGCCGGCCTTGGATGACCTATGAGGGCCTGAGGCCTTTTCTGCCGAAAGACCTCCAATTTGAGCCGGAAGTGGCCTTTCAAATTGAGGTGGAGTTGAAGTACGAGGGTTATTTGCGCAAACAAAGGCAGGAAATCCAGCGGCAAAGCCGAAATGAAACCCTTCCCCTTCCCCAGGACTTCCCCTACCTCCAAGTGACGGGTTTTTCCCGGGAGGCCAAGGAAAAGCTGGCTAAAATCAAGCCCGAGACCTTTGGCCAGGCCACCCGGATCCAGGGGGTCACCCAGGCGGATCTGGCGGTTCTTTTACTCGCGGTCAGCCGCCTTTCCAAACAACAGGCCGAAGCTGGAGCTCCTTCCCCCTCTTGGGAAGCCCAAGCTTGAGCTTAACACCCGATAAGTTTCAAGACACCCTGACCCAAGCGGGTCTAATGTCCTATTTCTCTCCCGAGTCCCTAGAGGCGTTAAGCTTATTTTCCCGCAAGATGCTCCAGATTAATGAAACCCTCAATTTAACCCGTTGGATTGAAGACGAAGCCTTTCTGAAATTCCACCTATTGGACTCAGCCTATGTGGTTCCGGTCATCAAGCCCATTCTCAAAACAACCGCCCGCTGGATGGATTTGGGAACAGGCTGTGGTTTTCCTGGGGCGGTTTTAATCGCCGCTTTTCCCGAAGCCGAAGTCACCCTGATGGATTCGGTGGCTAAGAAGACGAAAGCCCTGGAAGAATGCCTCCTGGAAGCCAACTGGAAGGCCAAAACCCTCACGGGCCGGGCGGAAGAAATGGGGCAAAACAAGGATCTGAGGGAAACTTGGGATGGAATCACGGCGAGGGCCGTTGCTGATTTTCGTGTGGTTTTGGAATATGCAATCCCCCTTCTAAAGACCGGTGGATATCTTGTGAATTGGATGACCGAGGACCAACTCTCCATCGTGGATAAATCCCAAAAGGCTCTCGGCCAACTTCATTGCAAAGTCGTTCAAAAGGCCCAATATTCCCTTCCAGGCCTTGCCCAAGCCCGTTATTTTGTCATGGTGGAAAAGTTGGGGAAAACTTCCCCAAGTTATCCACGGCCGGTGGGAATGCCCTCCAAAAATCCGCTCTGAACAACCGTCGTTGGTCCTCCGCCGTTCGCGCTCATCCGAATTCTATTATGGCTGAGGACAAAGGAGGGACAGCGAAGGACGGTCTTTATGTTCCATGTGGAACATTCCCCCTTCCCGCTCCAACACCCAAAAAAGAGGTAAAAAAAGGCTCTAATTTTATGCCTTATTTTTTGTGCTAAATTTAAAAAGGCCTTTTGAAAAGTCAGTAAAAACAACCATTTTTCAAATGTAATTCGATGAACTCGTCACTATAATAACCCCGTCGTTCGACACTTCCTTGGCCTTCGTGTATAGATTCAAAAGTGGAATTAAAAGCCCAAAAGGGCCGCCCAACAGTTCCGAACAGGTTCATGAGGTTGTGTGGAGCCCTGTCTGGAGTGGCTTTATATAGTGATAGGTTCGCGAAACTCCTTGGCGGACCGTACCTACCTTTTCCCTAAAAGGAAAAGGTCAAAGAGGCTGATGGGTGCATGTTTGTTCGCTGCGGCTGTCCCATTTTAGAAATTA
>CAZUXW010000023.1:0-37220 GCA_964624625.1 uncultured bacterium | reverse complement strand
GGCGCTGCCGCCGCTACCGTCGCCGGCGCGGCGGCCGGTGCCGTGGCTTGGGCCAGAATCGTTCCAGCCGTCAAAAAAGAAAGAACCATCGCGGCCATCATGACGATTCCCCTTTTCAAAATAAAAGAATTAAACTTTTTCATCTTCTTCCCCCTTTCAAGTATCCCTGCCGCCCCCGGACTTTTCCGAAGGCTGTTCCGACTGTCTCCACTGCGGTTCTTCCCGGACGCGTCCAGGCGAAGCCACAAGCTCCCGCAACCGCGTCCTCCGGTTCGCACCCCAACGGCGGGTGTACCGACCATGGTGAAAAGCAATGGTCATGCCATCACCGCGGGTAAAAAAATCGGCGGCGGCGCCCGAACCGGGGGGAACATCCTCCCAAAATGATATTCTTTCAAATCAAAAGCAAATTCACCCCCGGAAAATCCAACGGGGATTCCGTCTTGATGTTCCCTTGATGCCCGGGAGGTTTTCTTGACGTTTCCTTGATGGCCAAAGCCGGCCGGGAAAAGTGTTTCCGCCGCCCCCAAGGCTCTTCAAAAAAAATACATCATTACAATCGGCGTCAACGGCGACAATTGTGTAGGCGCTCCTCCCCTTCCGGCGCCGTGAATCTTAACGGAAACTTGATTTGGTTTTTTCCCAGGAAGGGATTAGATTGCGCCTGCTCCTGCAAAGCGGGTTAAGTTCAACCGCCAACTGACCATCAGTGCGCCCGGCGTCCCCACGCCTGGCACACCAGAGGGATCCTTACCCTCTCCAATAAAGCCCCGCGGCTAACCGGGGCTTTATTTTTTTCCCAACTGGACTGACTCCACCAGGACATTCGTTCTATACTTATCCCTGAATCCGGCGCCTCCAGCGAATTTCTCGCCGCCCTGTCCAAACTCCGTGGTCTTCACGAGGTCAAGGAAAATGAATTGAATAACCCAACCAGACCGAATGTCGAACCCGTTCCCCCGCCATTGTTTCCACCGGAAAATCACAAGCCGCGCCCCGGTGGAGCCGCCGGAAGTTTTAAACCATCCTCCGGAAACTCGGTCCCTCCTTTTTTTTGGGAAGACGGGCCGAAAAGATTCCTTTGGGCGATCCTGCTGATCGCCGTCATCACCTTTCCCGGCTATTGGCTGCGCCAAACCTTGGACACGGCCACCATCGCCATGGTCTACCTGCTGGGAATCATGGGGATCGCCCGCTGGGGGGGATTCGGCCCGGCGGTCCTCGCATCCGTGTCGGGCATCCTGGCCCTGGACTATTTCATCAATCCTCCCTATTTCAGCTTTACCGTCGACAACCCGAAAATTTGGCTGACTTTTTTCGTCATGCTGGTGGTCAGCCTCTTGATCAGCGCCCTGGCTTCCCGCCTCAGGGAACAGGCTCAAACCGCCCAAGAAAAAGAAATGCGGACTTCCATGTTATACGACTTAAGCCGGACCTTAGCCGACAGCCGGGGCAACGACCTGGCTCTGGATATCGCCGCCCGCCATTTGGGAAGGACCGTCGGAGCCAGGGTCCGCATCCTCTTGAGCGAGTCCAAGGGCTGGTTGAGCTCCCTTGAAACGGAATTAAAAAACTCATCCCCCGTGGAGTGGAAGGCGATTGAGCGGGTTTTCCAAGGCGGATACAAGACCGGCCGCGGGACCAACCTCTTTCCCCAAGCCCAGGGCCTCTATCTTCCCCTCATCGCGTCCCAGCAGGTGCTCGGAATTTTGGAGTTTCATTTCCCCGTCGACCAAGTCCTTTTCTCCACCGAGGAAATGGTCCGCCTGGAAACCCTGGCCAGCCAGATGGCCGTGGCCGTGGAGCGGAACATCCTGTCGCGCCAGGCCGAGGACCACCGGATCGCGGCGGAAAACGAGAAAAACCGCAGCGCGCTTTTAAGCGCCGTATCCCACGACTTACGGACTCCCCTGACGGCCATCGTGGGGGCCTCCAGCAGTCTGATGGATCCCCACGCCTCCTTCAGCCCGGAGGAGCGCTCCCAATTATCGCGGACGATTTATGAGGAAGCGGACCGCATGAACCGCCTGATCCAAAACTTGCTGGACATGACCCGTTTGGAATCGGGTGCCCTCCGGGTGAAAAAAGAATGGCAGTCCGCCGAGGAGGTGGTGGGGGCGGCCTTGGATCTTTTAAAGCGCCGCCTGTCGACCCATTCCATTACGATCAAAATCCAGCCCGACCTTCCCTTGGTCTCGATGGACGCGCTGCTGGTGGAACAACTCCTCCTGAACCTGATGGAAAACGCCTTGAACCACACTCCCGAGGGAACCCCGATCGAGTTATCCGTCAGACGGGAGGGGAATGGGATCGAGTTTAAAGTTTCCGACCGGGGGCCGGGATTGGCCCCGGGGGAGGAAATTTCCATCTTCGAAAAATTCACCCGGGGGTCCCGCAGCGGCCAAAGGGGGGTGGGGTTGGGCCTGAGCATCTGCCGGGGCATCACCACGGCCCACGGCGGAACCATTGAAGCCGCGAACCGGCCAGGGGGAGGCTCGGCTTTCACGGTCCTGCTGCCCATCGGGGGAACCCCCCCCACGGTCCAGGAGGAATAGCCATGGAAAACACCAACCCGTCGGTCCTCTGCATTGAGGATGATAAACCCATCTGCCTTTTCCTGAAAACCACACTGTCCTCGAACGGTTACCATTACCTGCAGGCCTCCACCGGCGAGGAGGGGCTGGTTCAGGCCGCCACCCGCAATCCCGACGTGATCCTGCTGGATTTAGGCTTGCCCGACATGGATGGATTGGAAGTCACGAAACGCCTGAGGGAATGGTCCAAGAAACCCATCATCGTGGTATCCGCCCGCGGCCGCGAGACGGACAAAGTGGCCGCCTTGGACGCCGGCGCGGATGATTACCTCACCAAGCCTTTTGGGGTGGATGAGCTGTTGGCGCGCATCCGGGTGGCGTTGCGCCACGTCACGGAGGCGGCCGGCGTTCCGGGAGAGCCGGTCTTCCGCCACGGGGACTTGGAGGTGGACCTGGCCTTGCGGAAAGTCTCCCGGTCTGGCGAGGAAGTCCATTTGACCCCCCGGGAGTTCGGTTTGTTGGCCCTTTTAACGAGGAACGCTGGCAAGGTCATCACCCAAAAGCAGCTCTTGACGGAAATTTGGGGGGAGGCTTACGTCGACAAAGCCCATTACCTGCGGGTTCACATGAACAATTTGCGCCATAAGTTGGAAAGCCAGCCGGGACGGCCCCAGCATTTCCTCACCGAGCCGGGAGTCGGCTACCGCATGGCGGTGGATTGACGGTTTTTTAGGAAAGGGCCTTTTCGCCCGACTCTTTCGTCCTGACCCGGTAGACCTGCTCGATAGGCGTCACGAAAATCTTTCCGTCTCCCGCCTCACCCGTTTGCGCCGCCTCCAGGATCGTTTCCACGACCTTCGCGACAGACTCGTCCTTCACGACGGTTTCGATCCGGATCTTCGGCAAAAGCGAGACCTTGATCTTCTCTCCCTTCCACTCTTGGGTCACGCCCTTTTGGACCCCATGGCCGCGCACGTCGGAAACGGTCATGCCGGGCGAACCGATGGCCTCCAGCGCCATCTGGACGTCCTGGAATTTATCAGGCCGGATATAGGTTTCGATTTTTTTCATGGTTGGCGCCCTTCTCAGAAAATATGGAGACGATATTAATCGCCCCCAATTTTATACTATTCTATTTCCATACCAATATCCAATTCCACCGCCTTTCGGTTGGGAAGCCGCCAAAAAAAGGATGAACTTAATCCCTCATCAGTGGCCGAATTCCGGTTCGGATAGGTCAACGATCACCCAAATTCTTTTTCCACTCTCCCTAGAAAAAAAGGAAAGTCACAATCAGAAAAACCGGGGTCAACACCGCAAGTGACCAAACCATATACCCGCCGAAGGAAGGCATCTTCACCCGGTAATGCTCGGCGATGGCCTTAACCATAAAATTGGGCCCGTTGCCGATATAGGTCAGGGCCCCCATGAAGGAAGTCCCGCAGGAAATAGCCGTCAGGATCCGGGGTGATTTCGCCGCCAATTCGCCAAGGTGGTTGGAAGCCACGCCGAATTGGGTCGACGCCAACGTCGTGAAATTCAGGTAAGCCGGCGCGTTGTCCAAGAAGGCGCTTAAGACCCCCGAAACCCAGAAATATTGCCAGGGTTGGGTCAAGGCCGCGGCGGGTCCCTTGGCTTCCAGGAGGGCCAAGGGCGGGATCATGGCACCGAAAATCCCAAAAAACAGGATGGCCACTTCCTGGAGGGGAGCGAAATGAAAATGGTTCAATTGATGGATGGCCTTCGGGGTTGTGCGATAGGATCCGAAGGCCAACAATCCCAGGGCCGCGACCTGAAACCCTTTCGAGCCGATGTCCCCCCATTCCCCGCCAAAAACCCCGGACAATAAGGGCTGGAGGATGTAACCGGAAAAAAGAATGGCGCCAATGATGAGAACCAGGAAAATCACGTTGGTCCATCCCCGGACATAAATTTTCCGGGCCGCTAAGTGTATCTCCAAGGACATCCGACCTTTGCTCTCCACTTCCTCCTTCTCGAAAATCCGACCGTCGATGAAATGGAAAAGTACCAGCAGAAGCCCTACGGCCAGGCCGCATTGCGGCAGGAGATGGAGGGTCCAAAAAAACGGAACTCCCTTGAGATACCCCAGGTACAGGGGCGGGCCCAGGGGGATCAGGCAGGCCGCGCTGTTGGAAACGATAAAGATGAAAAATACCAGGATGTGCGACTTATGTTTTCGGTGGCGGTTGGCGTGTAAAAGGGGACGGATCAAAAGCATGCTGGCGCCGGTCGTCCCCAGGACATTGGAAAGAAGAGCCCCGAAAGCCAGGAAAAGGGTGTTCACGAAGGGAAAGCCCTCATAGACTCCCAGGATATGGATCCCCCCGCTGACGACGTAAAGCGCGCCCATGACCGAGAGAAAGGCCCAGTAATCGAGGTAGGAATGCAGGACGCGCGCCGCGTCGCGGGTAGGAACCAGGCAGAGGGCTACACCCACCAAGGCGAAGAAAACCGAAACATAAAATTTATTCGGGTTTTTTTCCCACCAATGGGCCGTTGCGGAAAGAAAAGGTAGGACCGCCACCAAAAAAAGGAATAAAAAAAAAGGTATGGAATTCAGGGCCGCCAAGCCCCATCCCATTTGCCGCCAATAGATTAAGGAATCCATTTCGACACCCTTCGTTAATCCGCTCCATCACCTCCATCAGGCATCAAGCCAATTTTATGCCACTGCCCATTTTAGGGGAAATGGAAAAGCAACGCTTCAGGAAATCGCCCTCTCACCCGACTCTTTGGTCCGGATACGGTAAACCTCTTCGACGGAAGTCACGAAAATCTTGCCATCGCCCGGCTGGCCGCTATTCGCCGCCTCCAGGATTGCCTCAACGGTTTTGGGGACATCCCGGTCCTGGACAACAGTCTCAATTTTTAGCTTCGGCAATAGGTCAACCTTGATGGTCTCGCTCTTCCATTGGTGGGTCACGCCCTTTTGCATTCCATGACCACGGATCTCGGTCACCGTCATGCCGGGCGACCCGAGGTTATCCAGGGCCATCTGAACGTCCGGAAATTTATCGGGACGGATGTAGGTTTCGATTTTTTTCATGGCTGAACCTTTCTAACCCGGGGATAAAAAAAGAAGCCCCGGTTAGCCTCGAGGCTTCTTTAAAGGAGGTAGTGTTGCCCCCTCTCCTTGCCCGATTGGGGAACCGGGCCCGGATTTCCCTTTTACTTCACCTCAGCCGCCACCAGGCTCCATTCAACAACGGGGGTTGCTTAGAAGCTAAACACCGCGCTGGCGGTACCGGTTGTCTGGGTTCCCGACCCATTACCGGCATAAGGACCAAAAGGCGCGGCAGTGGAGCTGGTTTGAGTCCCACCGATGACCTCCATGTCGATTCGGCCTTCCAAACGGGCCAACAGGTTCGGCGTGAAGTTGTGCTCGATCGTCAAGGTCATGTCACGAACTTCGCCCGAGAGAACTCCAGGGCCCGGAACGGCGGGCGTGCCGCCGATCCCGATGTAACCGTTGTCGTCATAGACCTCTTCCAAACGAAGAGCCGCGGCCCAGTCGCTTTCAATCTGGTAGCGGCCATAGAGGTCCACGCCCCAGCCGGTCAAAGACTTGTTGGTCGTGGCTGGCGCGATTGGAACGTCCTGGTCTTGGCCGAAATATTCGGCATCAAGGGCCAAGGAGAGCTTATCCGTGGCGGCCAGCGAGACAATCAATTCACCGACATAGCGGGCATCGGCCGGATCTTCCGGATTTCCCGCGGGATTCCCAAGGGTGATTGAACCAGGCACGATGCCGGCCAAAGACCCGCCAGGGCCAACGATACCGTTCAAGATGATTCCCAAGGAAGCATCAGGATGAAGGGCGATCTGCAACCCGTAAGTCTTCCCGATTTCTTGGCCGGTCGAACCCCACATCACGCCGGTGTTATTCCAACCATCAACGGCATAAAGGGTTGCCCCGATTTTCGTGTCAGGGTTGAACGAAACGCTCAAGCCCTGGTGCCACAGGGGAATGGTGGCCCAGAACAGCTCCGAACGGCTGTAGTTCCAGTTGCCATTGCTCTCGATGACTTCATTTCCCATCCAGGTCGCAAAGCGGCCCAAATTGAAACCCCATTGACCGGCAGCCAAGGAAACATAGGCTTGCAACACGTCAATTCCTTGAACCGAACCGAGTCCCAAACTTCCTTCCTGGCCATAATTCAACACCAAGTGGGCGCTGGCATCCCCTTGGGTCGCCGTCGCCTTCAACTCGGCCATACCCAAAGCGAAAGTCTCGTCCTGGGTATTGAAATAGCTGCCCAAAACGCCGACGGGGGCGGGGGAAGTCCAAACGTTCCCGGAACCATTCCGGACGCTCGAATTCGTAAAATTGTAGGTGTAATAAGTATCGACCATCCCGCCAACAACAATTGCCGGAGCCGCAGGCGTCGCCGCCGGCTTGGCATCTTCGGCCCAAACCGACTGACTAACCATCACCAGGGCGATGGCGGCCATTAGGCTGAACAACTTGCCCATCTTACTCATTTCTTCCTCCAGAAATTATTTACAAAGATCAAACGCTAAAATTTATTTCAACGAATCCAGGGCCAAATTCAGCTTAACCACATTAACGCCGGGATCACCAATGAAGCCCAGAAATGGCGTATCGGTATTTTGGGTAATCAGTTCCTCCACCTTCGCGAGGGGAAGATTCCGGTTTTTAGCTACCCGGGAAGCCTGGTATTCGGCCGCCGCGGGGCTGATATGAGGGTCCAACCCGGATCCGGAGGCTGTTACCAAATCCATTGGCACGGGGGCGTCCGCCTTTTCAGGATGGGCCTTTTTAAGGGCGTCGACACGGCCCTTGACCGCGTCCGACTGCGCGGGATTGGTAGGCCCCAGGTTGGATCCGCTGGAAGACCCGGCGTTATAACCGAAAGGTCCGGTGGCTGACGGCCTGCTCCAGAAATATTTAACACCATCGAAGGGCTGGCCGATCAATTCCGATCCGACGATTTTACCATTCACCGTGATCAAGCTCCCATTAGCCTGCTTCGGGAACAGGACCTGCCCGCATAAGGTGACCGCCGCCGGATAAATTAGCCCCACTAAAACCGTGAACACCGCCACGAACAGGACCGATTTTTTCAACTGAACCCCGATTTCCTTAAACATATGTTCCTCCTGGTTAGGATTTTGAATTGGCCTTTAAGCCAGATGTAATGCGACTAAAATAATATCGATAAGTTTGATGCCGACGAAGGGAACAATGAGCCCGCCCACGCCGTAAATCATGA
Source organism: uncultured bacterium (assembly GCA_964624625.1). GTDB lineage: Bacteria > Oederibacteriota > Muellerivitia > Muellerivitales > Muellerivitaceae > PALSA-1180. The sequence goes on along the minus strand of CAZUXW010000023.1, from coordinate 29,431 downwards.
AATTACTCATCAGCAGTTGGGAAGCTGATCCCGGCTTGTACCGGACCCCTCTGAGTGCCAACGGAACCAAGAAGACGATGACCAAGGCGTTGAAGATGACCGCCGAAAGGATCGCCGATTGGGAGCTGTGCAGGCGCATGATGTTCAAGGCATCCAACTCCGGATAGGTCAGGGCGAAAGCCGCGGGAATGATGGCGAAGTACTTGGCGACGTCATTAGCGATGGAAAAGGTCGTCAAGGACCCGCGGGTCATGAGGAGCTGTTTTCCGATTTTCACGACCTCAATGAGTTTGGTGGGGTTGGAATCCAGGTCCACCATATTGCCCGCTTCCTTGGCGGCCTGGGTGCCGGTATTCATGGCCACCGCCACGTCGGCTTGCGCCAGGGCCGGAGCGTCGTTGGTGCCGTCCCCCGCCATGGCTACCAATCGGCCACCGGCTTGGGCCTCGCGGATCAATTTCAACTTAGCTTCCGGAGTGGCTTGGGCCAAAAAGTCGTCCACACCGGCTTCCGCCGCGATGGCCGCGGCGGTCAAGGGGTTGTCGCCCGTGATCATGACGGTCTTGATGCCCATGCGGCGCAGCTCGGCGAATCGCTCCTGGATGCCTCCCTTGACGATGTCCTTCAGATGAATCACTCCCAAAACCCTCTTTCCATCCGCCACGACAAGAGGCGTCCCGCCCAAACGAGCGATGGCGTCCACTCCCTTGCGTACGTCATCAGGGTATTTGCCGCCCTGGTCCTTCACGTAGGCCTCAATGGATTCGGCGGCGCCCTTCCGGATATTCCTTTTTCCGATATCCACACCGCTCATTCTGGTTTGGGCCGTAAATGGCACGAACGTGGCATTCAATTCATGGATTTCCTGGCCCCTTAATCCATATTTTTCCTTGGCCAATACCACGATGCTTCGTCCTTCCGGCGTCTCGTCCGCCAACGAGGACAACTGGGCCGCTTCCGCCAATTCCTTGATGTCCACGTCGGCAGCTGGAATCAATTCCGTGGCTTGCCGGTTGCCCAAGGTGATGGTTCCCGTCTTATCCAAGAGCAGCATATCCACGTCGCCCGCCGCCTCAACGGCCCGGCCCGACATGGCGATGACGTTGGCCTGGATCATGCGGTCCATGCCCGCGATCCCGATGGCGGAAAGGAGACCTCCTATCGTAGTGGGCGCCAAGCACACAAAGAGGGCCACCAACACCGTGACCGTAACTACCGCACCCGATCCCGAAGCCGCCACGCTATAGATGGAAAAAGGAAGCAAAGTGGCGCAGACGATCAGGAACACAATAGTGAGGGCCGCCAACAAAATATTGAGGGCGATCTCATTAGGCGTCTTCTGCCTTTTGGCCCCTTCCACCATGGAAATCATGCGGTCCAGGAAGGATTCGCCAGGGTTAGAGGAGACCCGGACGATCAGCCAGTCGGAAATGACGCGGGTTCCACCGGTCACCGCGCTGCGGTCGCCGCCGGACTCGCGCACAACGGGAGCGGATTCTCCCGTAATGGCGCTTTCATCCACCATGGCGATTCCTAAAACCGACTCCCCGTCGGCGGGAACGAAATCCCCCGCTTCCACCAGCACCAGGTCTCCCTTTCGGAGATCTCCGGACAAGACGCTGGTTTGCTTGGAATCCTTCTCGGCTTTGGCCAGCTTCTTGGCCTTCACTTCCTGGCGGCTCTTGCGCAGGGTGTCGGCCTGGGCCTTGCCCCGGCCTTCGGCCATGGCCTCGGCGAAATTGGCGAAAATCACCGTAAACCACAACCAGATGGACACGGCGAAGATAAAACCTGATGCGGCTTCGCCTTTCCCCGTGAGGGCCTGGATCCACAATCCCGTGGTCAAGGCGCTTCCCACATAGACGGTGAACATGACCGGATTCTTGATCATGTGCGCCGGAGACAGCTTCTTAAAGGATTCGACGATCGCCTTACGGGTGATCTCCCCCTCGAATAATTTTCTTTCCTGAATCTTTTCCGTTGTCATTTTCAATACCTCTTTTTGAGGGGCTTTGACGCCCCGGTTGGAAACCTTGTTTTCTTTCGCTCCACCCCACCGTGCGGGGAGTTTCAACTTTCCTTTTCTGTTACCCGGCTTTTTCTTCATCGCTTTACCTTCACAATCCGATCATCTTCAAATGTTCCACGATAGGCCCCAATGCCAGGGCCGGAAAGAAGGTCAAGGCGCCGACGATGATGATGGTGGAAATGAGCATGATCACGAATAGAAACGTGTGGGTGGGAAGGGTCCCGGCGCTTTCGGGAACGCTTTTCTTTTTAGCCAGGCTTCCCGCGATGGCCAGGGCCGGAATGGCCAGCCAAAAGCGGCCGAACCACATGGCCACCGCCCCCATCATGTTGTAGAAGGGAGTGTTGCCCGTGAGTCCCCCGAAGGCGCTGCCGTTATTGGCCACCTGGGAGCAAAAGGCGTAAAGGATCTCGGAAAATCCATGGGCCCCGGGATTCAAGGGACCCGCCTTGCCCGCAGCGGTGGAAACCCCGACGGCGGTCAGGATGAGAATGACCATAGGCGGGATGAGGATGATGAGGGAAGCCATCTTCATCTCGAAGGATTGGATTTTCTTGCCCAGGTACTCGGGTGTGCGGCCCACCATGAGGCCCGCCACGAAAACCGCCACGATGACGAAGACCAGCATGACGTAAAGACCCGAGCCCACCCCGCCAAAAACAACTTCTCCCAGCATGAGCATGGTCAAGGGCACAAACCCGCCCATGGGCGTGAAGGAATCGTGCATGGCATTCACCGCGCCGCAGGAAGTTCCGGTGGTGGCCGCGGCCCAGAAAGCCGAATTTCCAATACCGAAACGCACTTCCTTGCCTTCCATGTTTCCGTCGTTGAGGGATTCCCCATGAATCCCCGCCGTTAACTTGGAGAGCGCCGGAATCCCGGCCTGCTCAGAGTGCACACAAAGATATACCAATGGCAGGAACATTAGGACCATGGCTAAAAGCACCGCCCAACCCTGCCGGCGGTCGCCCGCCATGACCCCAAAGGTGTAGCAAAGGGCCGCGGAGATTAATAAAAGGCCCAGAACTTCCAAGAGGTTGGTCAAGGGAGTCGGATTCTCGTAGGGGTGGGCCGAGTTGGTGTTGTAATAACCGCCGCCGTTGGTGCCCAACTGCTTGATGGCGATCTGGGAAGCCACAGGGCCGACCGCCAAGGGTTGATCCGTGACCACCACATGGGTCATTTGGGGCTTTCCATCCGTACCGGTGACAGGCGCGCCGGCGGCGGTGGTGACGGGCTGGTCATAGGAAGTCGGTTGAACCAAGGTGGCCGTGGGATAAGCCGAAAAAGTTTGCGGCATTCCCTGTTGGATCAAAACCAGGGCCATGATGAAACTTAAGGGCAATAATATATAGAGGGTGGTTCGGGTCATATCCACCCAGAAGTTGCCGAGTTTATTGGTTTGCTTGCGGGTGAAGCCCCGGAAGAAGGCCACCAAGGTGGCGATACCGCAGGCCGCCGAAAGGAAGTTGTGGACCGCCAAACCCGCCATTTGGGTGAAATAACTCATGGTGGATTCGCCGCCGTAATTTTGCCAGTTGGTATTGGTAATGAAGCTGATGGCTGTATTAAAAGAAAGGTCCGGCGGAACCGCCGCCATTCCCGCCGGGTTGAAGGGCAGGATTTGTTGGACGCGCATGATCACATAAAGGAGGATGCCCCCCACAATATTAAAAAGGAGCATGGCCAGGGCGTAACCCTTCCAGTCCATTTCCTCCTTCGCATTGACTCCGCAGAGGCGGTAGACCAGCCTCTCCAGCCAACCTAGGACCTTATCGAAGAAGAAAGGCTTGTTCTCGTAAACCCTGGCCATGTAAAGCCCCAATGGCTTCACCAAGGCCAGCAGAACCACCATATAGAATAGAATCTGAACCCATTGACTCGTTGTCATCTGAAATCTCCATTACTCATGTTTTGCGAATGACCTGCAGCTGACGGCTGACAGCCGCTTTCAGAACCACTCCGGTTTCAACAAAGCCACCACCAGGTAAATCAAAAGCCCCGCCGCCACGACGGCGCTGATCACGTATATCGCGCTCATGAATCCCCTCCCATCATCTTGTCCAAGGCGCCGATCAACCAGATCGTCGACACCGACAAGGCCAGAAACAAAGCCACACACCAGAATTCCAACATGGTTATTTCCTCCTCTTTCTTTTGATGCCCTTCTTATTTTTCACGGTTCTTTTAACCACCTTCTTTTTCCTTTGGTGAAGGATCACCTGATGGGTGATATAGGCGATGGCGATACAAAAGAAACAAAAGGTCAGGAACACTTGCCAGAACAATATTTGATTCGCATTCATGGCCGCCTCCTTTACCGGCATCATCGGCCCGATAGTCCATTTCCACTATGTCCCTTGTCATAACAAATGTTTTAAGGGAGAAAGATGGGCTCCATTTTCACTTAGATTCCCCCGCGTTCGTTAGGATCGTCACCTTAGTCAAATCTTTTTCTTCCCTCATGGTCCTGAACCAGCTGAAAGTCTTACCCAAAAGCAGGCAAAGCCAGCCAAAGAGAATAGGGCTGGAGAGAAACAATAACCTTGCCATGGCAACCTCCTGCGGGGCCGTACCATACTGGGTAACCCCTGCTCAACCATGATCCTTTTCACGGATGTTTCTAGGGGCCTTTCGTCAAGGAGAAGATACGGCGAAAGTGGATAAGGATGCTGTTAAGAGGAACCAAGAAGATATATGGAAAAGATTAAAATAAAGGGTTTTTATGACCCCTTTCATGGACAGTCCTCGCCGTCGAAGCGTAAAATCCAGCCATGAGACAAAACCTATTCACCACCAAGTCACCAAGACACCAAGAAATTCCAACCATTTTTAAAATCAGGCCTTTTCCATCAGCCGTTCTTGGTGCCTTGGTGCCTTGGTGGTTAATCGCTTTTAGGTTTTATCCATGAACGACAAACGCCCCAATCCGGATGAGCTGCTTTCCCGCTTCCAGATGGAGGCGGCCCAGGAAAAAAAGGGTAAATTGAAAATTTTCTTCGGGGCCTCGCCTGGCGTGGGCAAGACCTACGCCATGTTGGAAGCGGCCAGGGTGAAAAAAGCAGAGGGCATTGATGTGGTGTTGGGCTTGTTGGAAACCCACGGACGGAAAGAAACGGCAGCCCTGCTGGAGGGCTTGGAAGTCATCTCCCCGCTGGAAAGCGATTACCGCGGAACCATCCTTAAAGAGTTTGATATCGACGCGGCCTTGAGGCGCAAACCGGGGCTTCTCTTGGTCGATGAGCTGGCCCACACCAACGTTCCCGGCTCCCGCCACTTGAAGCGTTGGCAGGACGTGCAGGAGCTGTTGGACCTGGGAGTCAACGTCTACAGCACCCTGAACGTCCAGCACCTGGAAAGCGTCAACGACATCGTGGCCCAAATCACGGGCGTCATCGTCCGGGAAACCCTTCCCGACAAGGTCCTTTCCGAAGCCGACGAGGTGGAGCTGATCGACCTGCCCCCGGACGACCTGCTCAAGCGCCTCAACGAGGGAAAGGTCTACGCCCCCGAGGCGGCCCAAAGGGCGGGCCAAAATTTTTTCCGTAAGGGCAACCTGACGGCCTTGAGGGAAATGGCCTTGCGAACGACCGCCGACCGGGTCAACGACCAGGTCCAGGATTACCGCCGGGACAAGGCCATCACCCAGACCTGGGCCACCGCCGACCGGCTGTTGGTCTGCGTTTCCTCCAGCCCTTCTTCCGCCAACCTAGTCCGGGCGGCCCACCGCATGGCCAAATCCCTCCGCGCGGATTGGATCGCTCTTTTCGTGGAAACGAAAGCCCAAGCCGGCGTTTCCCGAGAGGAGCGGGCCCAGGCCATCCATAATCTCCGGCTGGCCGAGCAGTTGGGAGCCGAAACGGCGACCGTCAGCGGGGCGGATTTTGCCGAGGAGGTCATGGACTACGCAAAAGAACGCAACGTCACCAAAATATTCATTGGAAAGCCTGCGCAATATTCCTGGCGAACCCTCCTGAAGCGGTCGCCGGTGGACGAGCTCCTCAGGGTCAGCGGGGACATCGACATCTACGCCACCAAGGGAGAAACCCAGGAATCCTGGAAGCCGAAACGGAACGCCCCTGTCAGCGCCGCAAAAGGGTTCGATTGGCAAGGATACTCCTGGGCAACCCTGTCCGTGTCGGTGACCACTTGCCTGGCTTGGTTTCTGTTCCCTTACGTGGCTTTGGCGAACCTGATTATGGTGTACCTGCTCTGCACATTGGCCGTTTCCTACCGCCAGAGCCTGGGCCCTTCGACGCTGGCTTCTTTCTTAAGCGTCCTGGCCTTCGACTTTTTCTTCGTTCCGCCTCGCTTCACCTTCGCCGTCGCGGACACCCAGTACATCTTCATGTTTTTCGTCATGCTGCTGGTGGGTCTTTCCATCAGCAACTTGACCGTCAGGGTCCGCCAACAGGCAAGGCTTTCGCGGCTTCGGGAGCGTCGGACCTCGGCCCTCTACGCCCTCTCCCGGGAGCTGGCAGGTACTTGGGGCACCTCTGATCTATTGGAAATCGCCGTCAAGCACATCTCCGAGGTTTTCGAAAGCTCCGTCATCGCCTTTTTGCCCGACGCCGACGGAAGGCTGCAGGTCCAATGCGGGGACGCGAAGGAATTCAAGCTGGACGCGAAAGAAATGGGGGTTGCCCATTGGGCCTATGACCTGGGTCAAATCGCCGGCCGGGGCACGGATACCTTGCCGGGAACGGACGCGCTTTATCTTCCCCTCTTGGCCTCAGGCGAACCAGTCGGTGCCCTCGGGGTGAAACCGCAAAACCCGGACCGTCTCCTCATCCCGGAGCAGCTGCATCTTTTGGAAGCCTTCGCGCACCAAACCGCACTGGCGGTGGGCGCGGACAAGCTTTTGCAAAAACAGCAGAAGACCCAGATGCAGGTGGAAACGGAAAAGCTCCGCAGTTCCCTGTTAAGCTCCGTATCCCACGACTTGAGAACCCCCCTGGCCGCCATCACAGGCTCCAGCAGCAGCCTCCTGCAGAACGGGGAATCCCTCCCCGAATCCACGCGCAAAGACTTGCTGGAAAACATCCACGACGAGGCGGAAAGGCTGGAGAGGCTGGTGAGCAACCTCCTTGAAATGACCAAGTTGGAATCGGGGGCGATCCGCCCCAATAAGGAACCCAACCATCCCGGGGAGGTCATCGGTTCGGCCATCGCCAGGCTGGAAAAAAAGCTCGAGGGCCGCGCCCTCACTACCCACATCCAATCCGATCTCCCCCTCGTTCCCATGGACAGCTTGCTCATCGAGCAGGTCCTGGTCAACCTGATCGACAATTCCCTCAAGTACACCCCGCCCCAAAGCCCCATCGAAATTTCAGCCAAGGAAGAAAAGGGCCAGTTGGTGGTGGAGGTCGTGGATCGCGGCCCCGGACTGCCCGAGGAGGATTTGGGGCATCTCTTCGATAAGTTTTACCGCGGCCCCCAGGACGGCAGGACCAGCGGCGCCGGTCTGGGCCTTTCCATCTGCAAGGGTTTCGTGCAGATCCACGGGGGAACCATCACGGCCCAAAATAGGCCCGGCGGCGGAGCTCTTTTTCGGCTGACGCTTCCCTTGGAAACCCCGCAAGGCGAGAACTAATGTTAACCACCAAGACACCAAGAACAGGAAATAAAAAATTCTGGGTTGAAAGAATATTTAAAATCCCCGTTTCTGAATCCATTTTCAGGATCCTGTCGTTCTTGGTGTCTTGGAGTCTTGGTGTCTTGGTGGTGAAAATGAATTTTCAGGAATCTTTAACATGACCGACAACGGGACGGTTTTGATCATCGAGGATGAATTGCCGATCAGGCGTTTTTTAAAACCCTCCCTTCAAAGCCATGGCTTCAAGGTCGTGGAAGCCGTGACCGGAGCCGAGGGACTGGCCCTGGCCTCCTCCCATAATCCCGACATCATCCTGTTGGACCTGGGACTTCCGGACATGGACGGGTTGGAAGTGGTCAAGCGCCTCCGGGAATGGGCCGCGACTCCCATCATCGTCATCACGGCCCGCGGGAAGGAAAAGGACAAGATCGCGGGACTGGATGCTGGCGCGGACGATTACCTGACCAAACCCTTTGACGTGGGCGAATTGCTGGCCCGCATCCGGGTGGCTCTCCGGCACGCCCAGAGGATCCAGCGGGGCGGCAAGCAGGACCCGGTTTTCGAGGTTCCCGATTTTAAAGTGGACCTGGCGGCCCGGATCGTCACGGTCCGGGGCAAGGAAGTCCACCTGACCCCCAATGAATACGACCTGCTGGCCTTTTTGATCCGCCACGCCGGCAAGGTGGTCACGCAAAAGCAAATTTTGCAGGAAGTTTGGGGTCCCGCCAGCGGCGACCAGGTGCAATACCTTAGGATTTACGTTTACCAACTCCGCCGGAAGATCGAGGCCGATCCCGACCGGCCCAGGTATCTCATCACCGAATCGGGCGTGGGTTACCGGTTGAAAATCGACTAGCCCAAGCCCTACCCAATCCCTCCCAGGAACCGGAGCCTAACCCCTCCCGGTCCGGCTCAAAACCGAACCTTCCCTCGTCCAAACCCCGGCGGTAAAGAATGAGGTTAAAGATTGATTTACGGCCTTTTGGCCGTGAAAATAGCCCAAAACCGGTTGATCAAAGGCGAATCAAGATGACTTGGCGTCCCTCCTCCCCAACCTTGGCCTTGGCGATTTGCCTCGTCTTATTTCCCTCTCTTCCCGCTTTTTCCCAGAACCTTTCCCACTTAAAGGTGGAGCTTCTTTCCGAGCAGACCTCCATCCAACCCAGCGGCAGCGTGACGGTGGGTTTCCATTTCACCCTGCAAAAGGGATGGCACCTTTATTGGCAGAATCCGGGGGACTCAGGACAGGCCCCCTCCATTACCTGGAGCCTGCCGGAAGGCTTTACCGCCGGCGAAATCCAGTGGCCGATTCCGGAGCGACTAACCCTCCCTTCCCTGGCCGACTACGGCTACACCAGGGACGTGACTTTCCTGGTGGCGATCCAGGCTCCCGCCGATTTAAAGCCCGGCCATATGGTCCGTTTGTCCGCCAATATCCATTGGCTGGTCTGCCAGGAAATCTGCATCCCCGGAAGCAAGGCCTTGAACCTGCGCCTTCCCATCCGCAAAAAACAAGCGCCCTACAATTCCCGCTACGCCTCGATTTTCAAGTCCGCCCGAAAAAACCTCCCCCTTCCCTTGCCGGAGGAATGGAAAATAAGAGGCTCTTTGGGTCCCAAGGAAATCCATCTTTCCATTGATACAGGCGAGCCGCTGGCCAAAACCACCACCGCGACTTTTTTCCCCCTTCACGGCAATCAAATCCACAACGCCGCCAAACAAGTGTCGGAAACCTCTGAAAACTCCTTGTTTTTGGGGTTAAAAAAGTCCGACCAAATCGCCCCGGACGTCAAAACCTTGGAAGGGCTGCTGGTCGTGGAGCAAAAGAACTTGGGCAAGAAGGGTTATTGGGTTCAGGTCCCTTTAACCTCTTCCCCGTCAGCGGCCGACAATCCTCAATAATGTTTCAAACCAAAGGAGAAGATTTATGAATAAATTATTACAAGTCGCGTTAACCCTCGCGGCTCTTTCGTTGGTTTCTACCCTTGAAGCCGCCAAGGTGGGCGATCCCGCCCCCGATTTTACCGCCACCGACAGCCATGGAACCCTCCATAAACTTTCCGACCTCAAGGGAAAATTTACGGTCCTGGAGTGGCACAACCAGGGCTGCCCCTTCGTGAAAAGCCAATACAAGGGCAAAATGCAAAAGCTCCAGTCCAAGTGGACCGCCAAGGGAGTCCAATGGTTCTCCGTGGTTTCTTCCGCGCCTGACACGGAAGGGTATGTCGACGCGGCAGAAGCGAACGAAGACCTCAAAAAAACCAAGGCCCATGTCACGGCCCTCTTTTTGGATCCCAGCGGAACCATCGGCCACGCTTATGACGCCAAAACCACGCCCCACATGTTCATCATCAACCCCAAGGGAATTCTCGTTTATGACGGGGCCATTGATAACGCGCCCTTAACGGACCAACCGGTCAAAAAAAATAAGGACGGCGAGCCTTTCATCAACTATCTGGATCAGGCCCTCCAGGAATTGGTCGAGGAAAAAAAAGATACCCCCTCGGTTTCCACCACGGTTCCCTACGGCTGCCACGTCAAATACAAACCCTAAAACACCCTCCTCCGGATAACCTAAAACCAACCCAAAATCACCGCAAAGAGCCCCTTTCTGAAGGGGCTTTTTTTATTTGACAAATTGGAATAATATGCGATTATTAACACGTTAAACCTTAAAGGTAAACGGCATCCCTCTGCAGGAGGATTTTATGGCCTCTCGGCCCCCTCGAAAGCAGAGCCTTCTGAAAAAGGCCCTCCACGACAAAAAAATCCTAACCCAACAAGTCCGTATGTACCAGCGGGTGATGGATGTCATCCGCGATGAGAACACACTGGAGGATATGCTCCGGCTCATTATCACCTCCGTCACCAAGGGCCTGGGTTTTGACCGGGCCGGGATCTTCCTGGCGGACCGCAACCGAAGGGTCGTCGAAAGGGTGATGGGCATCGACCGGCACGGAAAATTCGAGGGGAAGGGAGTTGAATTTCCCCTGTCCCACAAGCGCGGCCAGCACCTTTTTTCCGACATCGTCAACGGCTTTTCCAAGGGCCGGTTCACCAACAACCTCCAGGAATTAATCGGGGATAAATCTTGGAAGAGCGAGGTCACTCCCGGGGTTTTTTGCAACGCGGTGGTTCCCATTCTCGACAGTGCCAAAAAACCCATCGGCGTCCTGGCCGCGGACAACCTGTTCAGCAAACGGCGAATCCAAAAATCCGACATGGTATCCCTGATGAACTTCGCCTCCGAAGCCGGCCTCGCTATTGAATCCTGCCAGATGCATCGCCAAATCCGGGAACTGGCTACCAAGGACAGCCTGACCGGGGTCTTCAACCGGCGGTTCTTCGATAACTACCTGCCGCAGGAATTCATGCGATGCCGGCGCTATAAGCGGCCGCTCAGCCTCCTCTACATTGATTTGGATCATTTCAAACGGATCAACGACCTCTACGGCCACTTGGCCGGGGACACGGTCCTGAAGCATGTGGCCAACCGGCTCTTGAACGGTCTTCGCAATGTCGACATGGTGATCCGCATGGGCGGGGATGAGTTTTCCGTCATCCTTCCGGAAGTGGGCCCCCTTGGCTCCAAAATCGTCGCCGAACGCCTCTTCCTTTCCATTACGAAATCGCCCTCCCCGATCGAGGAAATGCGTCAAAGCGGGGAGACTATATCCATCAGCCTCGGGTTGTCCAGTTATGGGGAGACCATGAACGATTTTAAGGACCTGTTAAAGCTGGCTGACCAAAGCCTTTACCAGGCCAAGGCCGCGGGCCGCAACCGCGTGGGTGACTTGGCCGGCGGTCCGCTGTAAGATGGGCCCCATGAAAACTCATTCCGTCGCTTCCCTCGCCAAGACCATCGACCATTCCCTTTTAAATCCCACCCTGACCGATTCCCTGCTCATCGAGGGCTGCGAACTGGCGAAGCGGCTCCAGACGGCCTCGGTCTGCGTGAAACCCTATTTTGTTTCCATGGCCGCGCAAATCCTCAAGGGTTCGGGCGTGGCGGTTGGCACGGTCATCGGATTTCCCCATGGCGGCCATATGACCTCCATCAAGTTCCTGGAATCCCAGCAGGCCATCCATGACGGCGCCACGGAATTGGACATGGTGGTCAATATCGGAAAGGTTTTGAGCGGCGACTGGGAATACGTGGAAACGGATATCCGGGCCATCGTGAACGTCTGCAAGGCCCGGGGCGCGGTCAGCAAGGTCATCTTTGAGAATTGTTACTTGGAGGATGAGCACAAGGTCAAGCTCTGCGAATTGTCGGAAAAACTCGGCGCGAAATTCGTGAAGACCTCCACCGGCTACGGGTCTTCCGGCGCGACGGACGGGGACTTGAAACTGATGCTTTCCCATGTCACCCCCAAGGTCCAGGTCAAGGCCGCCGGCGGAATCAGGACGCTGGACCGGTTGCTGGAAGTGCTGGACCTGGGCGTGGCCAGGGTCGGCGCCACGGCGACGGCGGCGATCCTGGAAGAAGCTGCGAAAAGATTTAAGTAAGAACTCACCGGAAAAATCCAAAGACTTTTTTCCGGACGGTCAAAAGATAATAGTCGTCCCCATTTCAAGTATCCTTCCCGGCATGGGAAGACCCTGGACCGTCGCATAGGTTTGATTGAGGATATTGTCCAAACTCAGGAAACATCCGACCCCCTTCCCCAAATCCAGGTTGAACCCCGCGTCCATGACCCAATAGGATGAAACCACCACCAGGGGTTGGTTGTCCTGGGGTCCGTTATACACTGCCGGATTATGGTCCGCGTAGCGGCCCGCCAGGTTCAGAGCCGCTTCCGGCACCGGCCTCCATTCGACCCTTCCGGAAATTTTTTGCCTCAATCTGGCGGGAATCAGCCTCCCCGAATCCCGATCCCTGGAATCCACATAAGTGTAATCGCCGGACAGCGTGACATTTCCCCGAGGGTTCCACTTGAACCCAACCTCAGCCCCCACCAGGTCCGCGCGGCCCACGTTTCGGAAGGTCCAAATGTCCGCGGCGTTTTCCGCCGGAACGATCAGGTTGGAGAACAAATTCATGAAACCGCTCATCCTCAGAACCAGTGACCCGAACAACATATCCGTTCCCGCTTCAAAGTTCACCGAGCTTTCAGGCACGAGATTTGGATTTCCCGATTCCCCGCTTCCAAACTCCACCGGCGTGTCAGGACCCGTCATATAGGAAATGGAAGGATGGAAAAGCTCGTCGAAATTGGGACGGCGGTATCCGGTTCCCGCGGAAAGGAACAAGTCCCGGCCTGGCGACATTTTGAATTTCAAAATTGCATGCGGATTAAATTCGAAGTCATTAGCGGAAGTGAACCAATCCAGCCGTCCCCCGCCAGCCAGGGAAAGATCCCTTCTAATTTCCCATTGGCCGTTGACTGAAAAAGAGCTTGTGTCGTCCCAACGGGCTCCGCCCGGCAATCCCTCGGCCCCTTCCACGCTTTGGGCGCGAAACTCCAATACCAAGTCGAGGGACCTAAAGGGACTATTCCACAACGCCGAGCCTTCGGCCCTCGCGCCGAAATCATGGTAAAGGTTTTGGTCTTTCACCGGAACACCCGCGGCGGCGTCGGGCCCCAGCGGATTCAAGCGCTCAATATCGGCGAAGTCGTAGTTCACGGATGGGCGGAATTTCCAATCACCGGCCCCGAGTTCCGCGGCCAGCGAAGCCGCCACCGCGTTTCTTTTTTCCCGGTCGTCGCTGTCGAACTGGCCCGTGTCCCGGGCCGAGAGGCTGTCGCCGTTGGGCGCCCCTCCGTTTTTGTAAACATAACCCGCCCGCAGCGAGATATGGTCCTTTCCGATGTCCCACTGGGAATCGTGGCTGATTTCCCCCGAGACCTCATCGGTGTTCACCGTATAGCCACCGGTTTGGTACCAGCTTCCCCCCAACGAACCCATCCAGTCACCGGCCTTCCACCCGCCGGTGGATCCCTGGATCTTCCAGGTGTTAAAATCACCGGCGAGGCCGCTCAAGCTGGCGCCTGCTTTCCCGGCCTTGCTCACGATGTTGATGGCTCCTCCCATGGCCTCCGGTCCATAGGCCAGGGCTTCCGGCCCTTTCAGCACCTCGATCCGCTCAATGTTTTCGGTTGGAATCAGTCCCAAGTCAAAACCTTCATTCACCCTTTGGCCGTTCAACAGGACCAAGGTTTGTTCCGGTGAGGATCCCCGGATGGAAGCCTGGCTGAAAGTTTTCGCGCCGCCCAGGCCCTGGGCTTCCAAACCGCCCCTGTTGTCCAGGAAGGACGAGAGGCGGCCGTCATTTTTCACTGGGTCCAAATCCTTTCCTTCCCAGGATTCCCCATTTTCTTTTTCCGCCCGGATCACGATTTCCTCCGGTTGATAAGCGGGGCTGGGATCCGGAGTCGCGGAAATGAAGGTCGTGGAAAGGGCGCCAGCTTGGGCCGTTGGAGTCATGGAAGGGGATGAACTCACGGACTCCTGGGCCCCAGCTTGCCCCCCCATCAACAAAATCAAAATATAGAACGTACATAAGCGGTTAAACTTCATTCAGACTCGATTCCTTTAGGGCGATTTGATCGCTTGCGATTTTAACCTTCGCGATCCTAAAGTTGATGAATTGTTCCAAACGGCTTTCAAATAAATCACACCTGGACCCCTTAAACGTTAAAACTGCCGGAGTAGTCGGTTTCCATAAAAAACTCCGCGAGGGCGCAAAAGTCCGGAGAAAATGGTACTTTTAACCTTGCATCCCCTATACTTTGGGGTCTAAGTTGATGCGCCGAATTCCTGCGGGGGCCCATTGAATTTGTTTTTTCCTATAAACGATTTCACAACGATTCGAAAAATACTTTTTTCAGGAATATTCCTCGCCTTTGCCGCCACGCCTGCCTTGGCCCAAGTTTCCCTGACGACCTACCATAATAACCAGGCCCGCGACGGATGGAACCAGAACGAAACCATCCTGACAACCGCCAACGTCAACAGCGCGGCCTTCGGCAAGCTCTTCTCCAACGCCGTGGACGGGCAGGTCTATGCCCAGCCCCTCTATATGCCCAATCTCACCATCGGCGGCGGCACCCACAACGTGGTTTTTGTCGTGACCGAGCATGACAGCGCCTACGCCTTCGACGCCGATTCGGCGGGAGTGACCTACTGGCACGACAGCTACATCGGCGGCGTCACCATGACGGTGGCCCAGGCGGACGTCAACAGCTGCTCCCAAATCACCCCCGAGATCGGCATCACCGACACCCCGGTCATCGACCCCTCGACCGGCACCATGTATTTCGTGGCCATGACGAAAACCGTCAGCGGGGGCGTCACCAACTTCCTGCAGCAGCTCCACGCGGTGGACCTCTCCACCGGCGCGGAGAAGTTCAACAGCCCCACGGTCATCCAGGCGGTCGATCCCAAAAACGCGGCGGTTACCTTCATTGCCCGAGCCCACAAGGAACGATGCGCCTTGGCCTTGGTCAACGGGGTGGTCTATACCAGCTGGACCTCCCACTGCGATTTCAACAACTTCGGCGCCTATCACGGCTGGGTCATCGGTTACAACGCCGCCAACATTTCCCAACAAATGAGCGTCTACAACACCACGCCCACCGGGACCAATCCGGAGGGTTCGCTTTGGGAATCGGGCAACGGTCCCTCGGTGGATTCGGCGGGCAATCTTTATTATTTAACTTCCAACGGCAACTTCGACCAGACGGCCCCGGTGACCGATTACAGCCAGTGTTTCCTCAAGCTGAACACCGCCGGCAACGCCGTGACCGTGCTGGATTATTTCTCCCCCATGAACGAGGCGACCCTCAGCTCGGGCGACCAGGATATCGGTTCCGCGGGCCAATGCCTGCTTCCCGCTTCCTGGGGCTCGGCGGCCCATCCCAACCTGATGCTCGGCGCGGACAAACCGGGGGATCTTTATGTGGTGGATACCGCGAATTTCGGCCACTTCAACGCAGGCTCCAACAACATCCCCCAAATGGTGGTTTCCATCGGGGGAAGGGGCTACACGTCGCCCGCCATCTACAGCAACGGGACCACGAAATACGTTTATTGGGGCATGACCGCCCAGCCCTTGAAGGCCTTCACCTTCGCCAACGGCCTTTATGTCACACCCTTTTCCTCCCAGACCGCCGCCAATTTCAGCGGCCAGGGCTGTGTGCCGAGCGTCTCTTCGAATGGAAACACCAACGGGATTGTCTGGGCCCTTGCGAGCGGATCCCCGGTGGTACTCCATGCCTATGACGCCACCAACTTGGGCACGGAACTTTACAACAGCACCCAAGCGGCGGGCAACCGCGACTCGGCGGTTGGCGGCGTCGTGAAGTTCGCCCCGCCCAGCATCGTCAATGGAAAAGTGTTCGTCCCCACCGCCAACAGCTTGGTGGTTTACGGGCTCCTCGCGGCGGGAACTCCCACGCCCACCGGCAGCCCCACCGCCACCCGGACCGCGACCGCCTCACCGACCCGCACTTCCACCAATAGTCCGACCGCGACTCCCACCAGGACCCCTACGACCACAGCCACCAACAGCCCGAGCCGGACCGCGACCATGACCCCCACCAACACCCCGGGCAATACCGCGACAGCCTCCCGGACTCCATCGAATAGCCCGACAGCGACGGGAACCAATACGGCCGGAAATACCGCGACGAACACTCCCACCCGAACTCCGACGAATACCTTAACCAACACACCCTCCCGTACTCCAACCAGCACGGCTACCCCGACCTCAACGCCCACGACTTTGAACACCGCGACCAAGACCCCCAGCCCAACTTCCACCCAAACTTTAGGAAATACCGCGACGAAAACGCCGACTCCGACGGCGACCCTTAGCCCCACCAACACGGGGACCAGCACTTCAACCGCTACCTTGACGGCAACCCCCTCGAGTTCGCCGACCGGAACCCCCACCAGTTCCGCCACCAACACCAGAACCAATACTCCCGCCGATACACCGACCAAAACGCCGACCGCTACCCCTACCGATTCGCCTATGAATACCCCAACCACCACGCCCACCCATACAGGAACGGCCCAACCTAGCGCGACAGCCTCCCGAACCCCCTCCAATAGTCCAACGACAACTCCCTCAATGACTTCCACAACCACCGGAACCAATACTCCCGCGGCTACGCCGACGAACACCGCCACCTCCAGCTCCACGGCCTCCCCGACCAACTCCCCCATTAACACGGCAACGCCTTCGGACACAACCACTCCAACGGCATCAGCCTCTTCAACCCCAACTCGAACCGCCACCGCTTCTCCCACCCTCACGGGAGCTACGCCTGCTACGAACACGGCGACCCCTACCCTTACCAACAGCCCGACCGTCACCGCTTCCCTGACCCCTACGGCCAGTTCAAGTCCAACGAACTCACCCACGGCCACCAAAACACCCACTCTATCCAACACCCCGACATTTTCCCTGACTCCAACCCTGGCCAATACCGCCACGCCGACCTCAACGCCAACGCCTTCACCCACCAACTCGCCGACCTTCTCCCCGACCACGGTTCCCACGTCAACTCTTACTCCGACAATTTCACCAACTTTCTCCTCAACCCCTGGAACCACTTCCACCCCCGTGATTTATCCCAACCCCGCTCCCGGGGGAGCGCCAGTGACATTAGTGCTGAACCTCGACGCCCAGTCCGATGTGAGAGTCCAGATCTACACCCTGGCCTTCCGTAAGGTGGAGGATAAGACGGTTCCCCATGTTCCAGCGGGCCTGTCGAACCTTCCGATTCCTCTGGTGGACCGCTGGGGGAAAACCTTGGCCAACGGGCTTTACTACCTGGTGGTGACGGCCAACGGCAAGCGTTGGGTTTTGAAGTTGTTGATCTTTGGTTAAGTCGAGGACTGAGTTGAGGGCAGTTTAAAAATTGGAGGAAGACGATGGAAAATCTTTGGATCAAGCCGGTGGTTGAGGAAGTCAGCGTTAATTCGGAATGCACCGCCTATTCCGGCATTGACGACAGCATCATCATTTAAAGCCCGGCGAAAATCTCTTGCGAATTCGATTGCTGGGAACCGCCGCGGGCGGCGGGTTCCCCCAGTGGAACTGTAACTGCGCGCTCTGCCGGGAAGTCCGGCTGGGGACACCGGGCGTCAAGGCCCGCACCCAATCCTCAGCGGCGGTCAGCGCCGACGGCCAGTCCTGGTTCCTCCTGAATGCCTCACCCGATATCCGCCACCAAATCGAGGCCTTTCCCGCCTTATTACCGCCTCCCGGCTCCGTTCGAGGCACTTCCATTGAAGGTGTCCTCATTACCAACGCGGACCTTGATCACACCCTGGGAATTTTCATTCTTCGGGAAGGCGGCGTCCTCCCCCTTCACGCCCCCCCAGCCGTCCGTAAAGCCCTGGAGGAGGGATTGCGGATTTCGGAGGTCTTGAAATCATACGGAGGCGTCTCCTGGCACGAACCACCCTCGTCCTTAAAACCCCTTTTGAAATCTGACGGCACTGAAAGCGGCCTCCTCTATGAGGCTTTTGAAGTTCCGGGAAAACTACCCCGTTACGCTGGCTCTAAAGCCCTTCCCGGAAGCGCAGTGGGCTACAGGCTGGTCGACCCCAGGACCAAGGGACGTTTGGTTTTCCTGCCGGACACGGCTGGCCTTTCCGGAGTCGTTCTTGAAAAGCTGAAAGACTGCGACGCACTTTTGTTGGATGGTACTTTCTGGGACGATGATGAAATGCAAAAATCCGGGACGGGTAAACTCACTGCCACCCAAATGGCCCACTTGCCGGTCGGCGGTCCCCAAGGCAGCCTGGAAATCCTCAAAGACCTCCCCATCCAGCGTAAAATCTATATGCACATCAACAACACCAATCCCATGTTGGACAAAAACTCCTCCCAGCATCAAGAGGTTAAGGAAGCGGGTGTGGAAACGGGAATAGATGGCATGATGTTCGAGATTTAACCTCAACAAACTTTCCACAACGGGGACTCGTCGCGGACATTCGGCAGTCACTCTGTAGCGGTGTTTAAAAAGGAGAACCATGTTCAAAAGAACTTCACTCTTATTTTTCCTTATCATTTTTTCGGCGCTCGTAGCGGTTTTTATTTGGTACATCCGGTTGACCCCGGCGGGAACTTGGTATGGTTTTTCGGCGGGCGGCGGAGGCAAAATTAGAGTCGCCCTGGTAATCGTAAAATTAATCGATGGCACTTATTCCGTAATCGCCACAGGCGTTGATGCCAATTATGAGCATACTTTTATAAACGTAACCGCGAAGAAAGCTTCAATTCATGGAGATGACGATTCCGGCACCTCCTTCGACTTAAAAATGGATTTGTCCGGTCGTTCCCTTTCAGGTCAATGGAAAATCCAATCAAACACCTATAATTTGAATTTAAAACGCGGGAAAAATTTTATTGTTCCACGAGTGAATTTTAATGACCGCGCCACTTTGGAGTACAGTTATAAAATTCCTCGAAAGATGTCCGATGGGTTGGAAACGGCCGATATTCAAAGTAATGGCGGAAACCTCCAAAAGAACGTGGAGGGCATCCAGCAAATTCTCGAATCGAACTATCCCAACATCCATAGCCTGGTAGTTTTACGGCACGGGAAGTTGGTTTTGGAGGAGTACTTTTATGGTTATGGACCCCAGGATGAACATCCACTTCAGTCGGCCACCAAATCGGTTTTATCGGTTCTTTTCGGAATTGCCCAGGACCAAGGCTTAGTCAACGCCAAAGACAAACTTTACGATTATTATCCCGAATACCGCAATAAACCCGGCTGGTCGAAGAAAAAAAATAATATAACTTTGGGAAACCTGTTGTCCATGACCTCCGGATTTGCCTGTGACGATTTTTTTCCACAAACCGACTGTCATTTTGAAATGTTTAAAACGAACGATTGGCTTAACTTCATACTTTCACAGCCGATGAATAACAAACCAGGGGACCATTGGGCTTACTGCAACGATTGCATGGAACTTTTAGGCGCTGTCATCGCCCGAAAAAGCGGTATGTCGATTCCTAACTTCGCAGAAAAATACCTTTATGAACCCATGGGGATCAAGGCGCATTATTGGTTTACCGGCCCGCATCAAGTCACGGAAGTATGCGGAAGTCATTGGCTAAAACCCAGAGATATGGTCAAGTTGGGTTATTTGTATCTTAAAAAAGGGGACTGGGAGGGTAAACGCATTGTGTCGGAGAATTGGGTAATGGAATCAACGAAACCCCAAGCGAATACGCCAAGGGATAAACCCCGGACTTTTGATTATGGCTATTTATGGTGGTTGGAAAAAATGCCTTACAAAGGCCGAAAAATCAGCGTTTTTTACGCCAATGGTTTAGGTAACCAATATATTTTTGTAGTACCGGACTTGGATTTGGTCTGTGTCATAACTGCCGGCAATTTTAAAAATTCTAATGTGGATCATAATCCGGGTTTGGATTTATTTAAGGACCACCTACTCGGTTCGTTTGATTAGCGGATTTCGTATTAAACTTAACTTGTCCACTACAGCGTGCTCAGGGCAGGCCGGGTTGGATAATAAAATGGGGAGCTGTTATGGAACCTCTTCTAGACCGCACAGACTTCCTGGAACGGCTCCGTTCCATCGGCATGACCAGCTACCACGACAAGCATCCCTTCCACAAACGCATGAACGAGGGGAAGCTCACCCCCGACCAGGTGCGGGGATGGGTCGCCAACCGCTTCTACTACCAAATCAACATTCCCATCAAGGACGCGGCCATTATTTCCAATTGCCCTGTCCGGGAAGTAAGGCGAGTCTGGCTGCACCGCATCAGCGACCATGACGGCCTGAAGGAAGGCCAAGGCGGCATTGAGGCTTGGTTTAAATTGGCAGAGGCCTCGGGCCTGACCCGTGAGGAATTGCTTTCAGGAAAATTACTCGTGCCCAAGGCCAAGGCGGCCGTGGATTCCTACGTCCACTTCGTGCGCACCAAACCCTGGCCCATCGCGGTGGCCTCCTCCCTCACCGAGCTTTTCGCGCCGGACCTGATGAAGGAGCGAATCCTCGCCTTTGAGAAGTACTACCCTTGGGTCAAACCTTCGGGTTTGGAATATTTCCGCTCCCGCGTGCCCCAGGCCAAGGTGGACTCGGACCAGGGCCTGGAGCTTACCTTTAACTACTGCGATACCAGGGAAATGCAGGAAGAAGCCGTGAAGGCCCTCTCCTTCAAGTGCGGGCTCCTTTGGGATCTATTGGATGCCATGGCGGAAGCCTATGGGGGCGGTGAAAAGTAAAAATGAACAATAACAAAAAGGAAAGAAATTTAATCCCCCTCACCCTACCCACATCCCTCCGCTTCGCTCACAGGGGAAATTCCCCCTATGTTACCCCACCCAAAAGACCAAAAAGTTTCACCCTTTGGAACCCCAGGGGTATGTCTACCCCTGCGGGCGAGGGAAAATATAAAAAACATGAATAAAGAACTTGCGCCGCGTCTGGCGGACAGGACTCGCCTCCAAAAAGACCCGACCACGGGGCAATGGCTGCTCTTATTTCCTGAGGGCTTGATGAAACTCAACGCCAGCGCCGCCGCGATCCTGGGCTACTGCGACGGTCATTCGACCTTGGCTGAAATCCTTGAGAAGCTTTCCCGCGACTTCAAGACGCCCGTACCGCTTTTGGAGAAGGATGTCCATGCCGCCCTGGAAAACTTTCTATCGAAGGGCCTGGTGGAATGGGTGGATCCTTCCCACCCAACCATTAATCCAGTTAAGGCGCCGAGGGACTTATCCTCCATCACCACCGATTCCTTTCCCTATCGTCCGTTAGGCTTATTGATGGAACTGACTTACCGCTGTCCCCTCCATTGCCCCTATTGCTCCAATCCTGTCTGGGATAAAAAATCCCCCCCAGGCGCTGAACTGACGACAGAAAAATGGAAGGAAGTTTTGACCGAGGCCTCAGGGCTGGGGGTTTTGCATGGATTTTTTTCAGGGGGAGAACCGCTCCAGCGCCCCGACTTGGAGGAATTGGTGGCCCATGCCCACGGACTGGGGCTTTATACCAACCTCATCACCAGCGGGCTGGGACTCACGGAAAAAAGGGCGAAAGCCCTGAGGGATGCGGGTTTGGACAGCGTTCAACTAAGTTTCCAGGCGGAGGAGGAAAAGCTCGCCGACGAGATCGCCGGAACCCCGGCTCACGCCCGTAAAATGGAAGTTGCCCAAATCATCCGTTCCATCGGCCTGCCCTTAACCGTCAATATCGTGCTCCACCGCGCCAACATCGACCGGACGGAATCTCTCATCGCCCTGGCGGAAAACTTAGGCGCCCACCGCTTGGAATTGGCCAACACCCAATATTACGGCTGGGCCATGAGCAACCGCTCGAATTTACTGCCCACCCGGGGTCAAATCTTCGTCTCTTCCCAAGCCGCCGAGAAGGCCAAGGAGCGGCTCAAGGGAAAGATGGAAATCCTCTATGTGATCCCCGATTATTTTTTCGACAGGCCCAAACCCTGCATGAACGGCTGGGGCAGGCGCTATATCACCGTGAATCCCACGGGCCAGGTCCTTCCCTGCCCCACGGCCTATTCGATTCCCGCGCTTAAATTGGAAAACGTGAGAGAAAAATCGCTGCATTGGATCTGGAAGGACTCGGAATCCTTCAACAAGTTCCGCGGCACCGATTGGATGCCGGAACCCTGCTCTTCCTGTGATCTAAAGGAAGTGGATTTCGGGGGATGCCGCTGCCAAGCGGCCCTGCTCACCGGGGACCCTTCCGCGACGGACCCGGCCTGCGGCCTCTCGCCCCGGCACGGCTTGATTGAAAAAATCGTGGGAACGGCTCCAGCGGTCCGGGATTCCTGGGTCTACCGTCAAAACCCAACCCTTCGATAATTATTCCGCCGGAACCTTCAAACACCCCTCAACCCGCAATGTGCGAGGGGGATTATTATTTTTTTCGGAAGATCAAAAGCACCAGCAACGAACCGGCGACGCAAAAGATTCCCCCCGCCTGCAGGGCCGTGCCGGAGCCAAAGCGGTCCGCGGCCCATCCCATCCAAAAACTTCCGAGCGGCATCCCGCCCCCAAAGATGGTCGCCCAAAGCCCCATGACCCGGCCCCGCATCTCGTTGGGCGCCTGGATCTGGAGCAGGCTGTTGGTGGGCGAAAAAAAGAGCGTAAACCCAAAGGCCGCACCAAAAAGAATCAAGGCCGCCGGAACAGCGGCCGACTGGAATCCGAAAATAAAAATGAACCCGCTGAAGGTCCCAATTCCCCAATAGAGCAGGGATTCCCTGATCCAGGCCCGCCCCAGGGTCGCGACGAGAAGCGCCGAGACGCAGGACCCCAGCCCCGCCATGGCCAAGATCCAGCCGTAGTCCCAAGCCCCGCCCTTGAGATTTTCCACCGTAAAAGCCGAAAGCTGGGAAACGTAGGACCAGCCGCCGATACTCATCACCAGTACCAGGGCCAGGGGCCGGGCCAAACTGGGCCTCTTTAAGATAAACCTTAGAACTTCCCGGATCCGGTCCTTGCCCGTAGGAAAGGGATGTTTAATCCGGGGCAGATTGATTTGGGTGAGGGCGTAAGCCACCGCCAGAAAACTCAAGCCATCGGCGAGGAAACACCAGGCCGTTCCCGATTTCACCATCATCCAGGCCCCCAAGGAAGGCCCCGCCACCCTGGCGATATTGACCATGGCGCTGTTGAGAGATAAAGCGTTGACCAATTCCTTGGGGCCCACCAGGTCCATGATGAGGGATTGGCGGGCCGGCATCTCAAAGGCCATGGCCAGCCCCCAAAGAACGGAGAAAATAACCAGAAGGGGAAAATTTAAAAGCCCCGCGAAATCCAAGCCTGCCACGAGCAAGGAGGAAACCAGCGCGAACCAGGTCGTGGCTTTGAAAAGAGAGAGGCGCGGGACACGGTCCGCCAGTGAACCGGCGTAGGCGGACAAAAAAAGCGGCGGGAGGGTGTTCAAAGTGAAAATGAGTCCCAAAAGAAAGCGGGAGTGGGTCAATTGATAGGCCAGCCAGCCCATGGCGGCGGTCCGGGCCCAAGTTCCCACCAGGGATATCCCTTGGCCGATATAAAAGATCCGATAATTGGGGATTTTCAGGGACGAAAAGGTCCTGGTCCAGGCCGGGGCGGTTTTCATGGAGCGGTCCTAGTTGGAGGAGGGGGTGGAATCCGGCACGACGGGTTTGGGGAAAGGATGGGCCGGGGTTAACTCGGGCGTTTTATTTTTCAGGAACCAATAGCCGGAGTAAAAAATCCTCGTGTCTCCCTTTTCATCCTCCACCGCGTGCAAGGTCCCCCCGTCCCCGTAAAAGAGGCCCGGCACCACGGCGTCCTCGTCGGACTGGGGCAGGAGGGCGATCTTGAACTCCTTGTCCTTGATGCCCAGCGCGTTGAGCGTGACCTTGAGGGCGACGGTGAGAAAATCGTCCTTGACCACCAGCGAAATCCTGCTGAAGGACATCTGGCCGTCGGGATTTTCGAGCCGGTAATCCCCTTCCCTCCCTTTCCAGGCCGGGGATATGGCCACCGGCGAGATCCTCTCGAAGGGAATCGGGAAATGCAGTCCGCCCAGGAGGAGGACGTCCTTGCCGCCCCCGGAGGAAAAGGTCAGGGGATATTGGGGCAGGTCGATGGGAAAAATAATGAAGGTGAGGTGCGGGATAAAGGTTGTTTGGCTGACGGGCAGAAGCTCCAAATCGTGCCCGTCGAAATTGACGCCCAGGCATTTTTCCTTGGGTCTAATGTGGGTCAATTGGCCCAGGGCCGAGTAGACGCCCCTGTGGCTTTCCAGGGTTTCCTTGGAAACCTCCGCGAGTTTGGGCATCTCCACCTTCTTTTTTTCCAGGTTCGCGGTGATTCCCTTTTTGACTTGAAGGGCCAGCTTCAAGGCCCGCCCCGACAGGTCATCGGCGATTTTGCCGGCCTCGGTGGAATTGGAAAGCACCACCCAGGCGATCTTCTCGCGTTTCAGCACCGTCACCTGGGCGAAATAGCCCGGGTAAGTCCCGTCGCACCAGTCGGCTTCCTCCGCCCCCTCGACCTTGAACCCGTTCAGGTTCCATCCCATTCCGGTTTCGTGGCCGAAGTCCAGGGGCCTGCCGGGATATTGGGGGGTGAAAAGGGATTCCATGGACA
Organism: uncultured bacterium; assembly: GCA_964624625.1. Lineage (GTDB taxonomy): Bacteria > Oederibacteriota > Muellerivitia > Muellerivitales > Muellerivitaceae > PALSA-1180. The sequence goes on along the minus strand of CAZUXW010000023.1, from coordinate 4,716 downwards.
GTTCACCCAGGGGGGCCTCGCCCTCGGTTTCGGCCCCAAAAAGAAAGGTAAGGAATTTGGCCAGGTCGGAAACGGAGGACATCATTCCCGCCGCAGGCTCGTCCCGGAGCCCCGACTGGGTCACGGGTTTTCCATCGATGTAGCCCTTGGCCGTGGCGCCGCCGGCGCTGGGCCTCTCGAAGGCCGAGGATTCCATGCCGAGGGGTTCGAACAGGTCTTCCTTCATCGCCTTCGGAAAAGGCTTTTTCCTTTTCAGTTCAACCGCCCGGCCCAGGAGGGAGTAATCCACGTAGGAATAGCGGTAATGGTCCCCCGGGGGATCGTAAAGATAATCGGACTTCAATTCGGTCACCAGGTCCGCCAGGCTCTCGGGATGGTCCACCCAAATGCCCTTCAGGAAAAATCCCGGGAGGCCGGAATGGTCGCCTAGGAGGGTCCGCAAGGTGATGGGTTTCGTTTTCTTAAATCGGCTGTGGATGGAGAAATCCGGGATGATTTTGGTCAGGGGCTGGTCCAGGGAGACCTTTCCCTTTTCCGCGAGGTGGAGCACTTCCGCCGCCGTGAAGATCCGCGAAAGCCCCCCTAGGGCGTAGCGGGTATTTTCCGTGGCCTGGGTCTGGGTCGCCCCATCGGCCAAGCCGAAACCCTTCATCCAAACCACTTCCCCGCCGTCCACCAGGGCGACGGAAAGCCCCCGGATATTGTCTTTATCGATGACATGTTCGCGGATATAGGCGGTGAGGTTGGACTTGAGATCCTCGTAAGTATAGGGGGTCGGCGACGGGGTCTGGGAAAAGGCGGCCTGGGTTGACAGCAGGGTAAGGACTAGGATCCTAAGGCGTCGGTTCATGGAGTTATTTTAACCTGAAAAGCCTTATTCATTTTTTAAATGTGGGGGCGGTCCCCCGCGGTCGGCCTTTAAAAACAATCCAAACAAGGCGGGCAAGCGCGGAGGCTTGCCTTTGCCACGACAAGCTAATAAGCAATCAACCCTTCAGCGCCGCTTCGATCTTATCCAAGTGGTTCTTCCGGTGGAGCGCCCGGTGGATGTTGCGCCCCAATCCCATCTTGACCAGCTCCTCCGCCTGGGCCGGCGTGAGCTTTTCCACTTCCTGGTCCACCGCCCCCGCGGCGGCGATGACGAGGTTGACCACCGAGGCCACCGGCATGAATTCGGCGAAAAGAATAATGGCGTCGTTGATGGCGGCCGGATCCACGTTGCCAGGCTGGACCTGGTCCATCGTCCAGCGCTTGATCGCGCTCAACTGCCTTAGGTCCCAAAAGGCCAAGTGGGCCAGGGTTCCCTTGACGGTCCAGCCGTTCATCAGGCGCTTGCCTAAGTCCACCCCCTGCTTGTTGGAAAGCAGGGCCAGGAGTCTTTGCTTTTCCCGGCTGTTGTCTTGGATTATCGTTTGCAGATCAGGCATGGTTCCCCTCGGATCCTTTTATTTCCTACCGCGTCAATATTAACGCGGTTGGAACCGGGAGGGGAGCAAAATCAGCGGCTTGCCTGCTTCAATTCCTTATGCGCGTTCACCCAATCCGACAATGAATCCCCGGGGGGGCACCCGCGGTGCAGCCATTTGTAATATGCCGCCACCGCCACATGCTCGTTCGTGGGATAGTCCTGCTCTTGAACTTCCCGGTCGCTTTCCTCAGACATGATGTTTCTCCTTTTCCGATCAAACCTCTTATGATTTTTTCGACTTGATGCCCAGGAGAGCCTGGCCTTGTTTAACTGCGTCCTGGACGGATCCGCTTAACTTCTGGATCCGGCCCTTCGTTTTTTGGATCGTTCCTTCGTTCTCCAAATCCGCGTTTTTCGTGGCGCGGCCGACAACTTCTTTCACGCTTCCAACGGAGGCGTTGAAAGTCCCCTTCACCTTGTCCTTGTTCGAATCCATTTTTGTTTCCTTTGGGGCCTCGCGGGCCTTTTTTTAAAATCATTCCTACGAACTACCTTAGAAACCATCCGGGGAAATAGATATGGCCGCGGCCTGTTTATTCAGCGGGGGATTTGATCCAATCAATTTGATAGGGTGGAACTTGGCCAAAGAAAGCCTTGGCGGGTTGGGCCCCAAAGGATGCCTGGAAAGGCCTGACGAAGGGAGACCGGCGGGAAAGCGGCGGAGCGGCTTTTCTTATTTTTTCGAGGACAATTAGGGACAAACCCCGGTTAAAGAAAAAAACCGCAGGGGCGAATGGTAGTGTTCCGAGGTTGATATCCCCCAAACTCCCGATCCATTCAGAGAGGAAAACCCGAAAAAGTCCTTTTCCTCAGCCTGGGTCCATTCGGCCTTCGCCAGGATTTTTCCGTCAGCCCCGATTTTGTAAATCATCTTGGTGTCGTATCCCAGGGCGTACAAGTTTCCCTTCGGGTCCAAGGCGAGGGGATGCACCTCGCAGGGCCATCGTTCCTTATCCTCGCCCAGTTCGGTCTCCCACAAAAATTTTCCGGATTCATCGTATTTTTGAACCGACCATTCCAAGTGGGTCGATTTGACCTCAAACTCGTTCTTTTCCATGACCCCGTGGGCAAAGCCGGAAACGTAAATATCGCCGGAAGGGTCCACCGCCACGCTACTGGCCATGCCGCTGCCTCGTTCCCCCCCGCCATTCCTGGCTTCCCAAAGGACCTTTCCCTGCTGGCTGTATTTTCGAATCAGCCATTCGTTATCGGCGTTATTTCCCGGGGAATCAAAACCGACCACGACCATATTGCCTTGGGCGTCGAACCCCACGCCCGAAGCCTTGGCGAAGTTTTTGCCGTCCCAATGCTTCGTGTCGGTCCAAAGCTGTTTTCCGTCCGGGCTATATTCACTGACGGTCCAATTTCCGCCAACTTCCCCGATATTTCCCATCCCGTCGAAAGCCAATCCGCTGGAGGGATTTTTATTGTTTTGGGACCATAAAAGCTTGCCGGCCCCATCGAGCTTGGCGATGAATTTTCCCTCCGTCCGGGATTCCCCCGAAACCACGATTTGCCCCAGCCCGTTGACGTCGATGGGGCGGTTTTCCCCCAGGCGAAAGGTGAAAGGGGGAAGCTCGGCCTCCCAAAGCAGTTTTCCGCCGCTTCCCCATTTTTTGAAAATATTACGCGACAGGAAATCCTTACCCACGACTTTTCCGATCCAATAAACGTTTCCCAGGGAATCCAATTTAATTCCGGCGTTGACCAGCGAGGACTTCTCATCGCCAGGGTTTTCGGCCTTCCAAAGCTGCGTCACGGCGCATTGGGAATAGGCCAAGGCGGGAAAAAACAGGAGGATGGCCATTAATAGATTTTTCATTTTACCTAACCGCGAAGTACTCGCATTCGGGATGGTGGATGACGATGGCGCTGGTGGATTGTTCCGGCACCATCATGAAGGCTTCCGTGAGGTCGATTCCCACCGCCTTCTTGGCGTCCAGGAGCCGGAAATACTTCTCCTGGTCGCTCTGCTCGGGGCAGGCGGGATAGCCGGGGCTGTAGCGCTTCCCTTGTCCGATCGGCAGGCCCCACTCCGCGCGGATCCGGCGGTGGATCCACTCGGCCATGGCTTCCGCGGTTTGGACCGCGAGGCCGTGCAGGTAATAGGAATCCGTGTATTTCCCGTCCTTGTTCAATTGCTCGATGATGTCGCTGGCCTTGTTGCCGATGGTCACCACCTGGAAAGCCACCACATCCCTCTCGCCGGACGAGACCGGCTTGAAGTAGTCGGACAGGCACAGGTGCCGGCCCACTCGCTGGCGGGGGAACTTGAAGCGCTCCAATTCTTTCTTCGGGTCGTTCCCGTCGTAAATGACCAGGTCGTTGCCCTCGGAAGCGGCCAGCCAGAAGCCGTAGACCAGCTTGGGCTCAAACCAGTTTTTCGCCATGATCTCGTCCTGCATCTTCAGGCGCATGGGCTCGAACTGGGTCTTGATCATGTTCTTGTACTCGTCCCCGTCCTTCCCCTTCACGCCCCAGTTGAGTTTATAAAGCTGGGTCAGGTCCAGATAGGGCCAAACTTCCCGCAAGGGAACCTTGTTGATGATGGAAGTTCCCGCGAAGGGATTCCGGGGGATCGAGGGGGCAGGCTTGACCGTGGGCGGATACTTGTCCGGCGTGGCCTCGCCTTCCTCCACTTTAGCGTCGGCGAATCCCGTGGCCTTGGAAGCCATGGCCTCATCCTTCACTTTATTCCGGAAGGTTTCCCGGCTGGCCAGGTCCGACAAGGCGTTCAGGATATCCAAACCCTCGAAGGCGTCCTTGGCGTAGTAAACGCCCGGCTCGTAGAGCTTCTCGTCCACGAAGCTGATGCGGTAGCCGTAGCGGCGGTTGATGGCGGCGCCCCCGACGACCACGGGATATTGAAGCCCCAGCTTTTCCAGTTCCTGCACGCAGATGGGCATTTGCTTGGAAGTGACGACCAAAAGCGCCGAGAGGCCGATGGCGTCGGCTTTGACTTCCTGGGCCTTGGCGATGATGGTGGAAACCGGCACCTGCTTGCCCAGGTCATGGACCGTGTAGCCGTTGTTGGACAGGATGGTCCGGACCAGGTTTTTGCCGATGTCATGCACGTCGCCGTAAACGGTGGCCAGGACCACCGTTCCCTTGGTGGTGGCGGTATTTTTATCGAGGAATTGCTCCACATAGGCCACGGCCCGCTTCATGACCTCGGCGGATTGGAGCACGAAGGGCAGGATGAGCTCGCCCGAGCCGAACTTGTCCCCGACTTCCTTCATGGCGGGCAG
>CAZUXW010000022.1:0-38059 GCA_964624625.1 uncultured bacterium | reverse complement strand
TTATTTCGTGGTGACGGATTTGATCAGCCCCCAGGGCGGCCTGGCGGGCAAGCAAACCACCCAGATTGTCATCCAGAAATAATGTTCGTCCTCCTCCCTCCCTGGTCCGAAAACATCAAAAATGAATAACTCAACCTTGACCCGGGTTTGCGGAGGGCGGACAGCGGCCTCTAAAAGGTCTTTTCTATTTCCATGAATCAGTGATAATTAACCCATGTCCAGCCACTTCACCCTCCCCCAACGGGGAAATCTCATTCCGCGAGCCATTCAGGGCGCGGTTTTCCTTTGGGTCGGTTTTATTTTTTACCATTATTTTCGGAACCAAAGGATATTCGATCTTTTTTCGGTCCACGGGAATTATTCAAACCTGGCCTTGGTGGACGGAACGAAATTGGCCGCCAATGCCATGGCTTCCCTCCGGATCATCCTGACGGCGTTATTGATCCTCTTCACCCTCTGGCGTTGGGGAAGGTTGATTTTTTACGGGGCGGGATGGAATCCGGTGAATGTTCCCTTGAGATTCTCCATGGAAATGGCCCTGGGCATTCTTTTTTTCAACGGGCTCTGGCTGGGGCTGGGGTTGAATCATTTATGGTTCCAACCGTTGCTTCTGGTTTTAGCCTCGGCGGCCTGGGCTTGGGCTTCCTGGGATTTCCTTAAAAACTTCATGAAATTCCAAAAGCTGCCGCGGTGGGCCTGGCCAGGCCGCCTTCCGGTCCTCTTGGTTTTCCTGGGATCGCTCTGTTTGGCGTTATCCGCCGCGCAAGGCCTGTTGCCAGAGATCTACTATGACGGATTGGTTTACCATTTGGCCACCCTCAGCTTTTGGCAGTTTCACCACGGCATCGCGGATTATTTCACCAATCTCTATTCCTATTATCCCTTCGGGGCCGAACTTTATTTTTTCAACGGATTTTTCCTTCAAGGGGGCGAAACGGCCAAGATGTTAAACGTGGCGGCCTCCGCCCTCTGCGCTTTGGCCGCTGCGGGATGGGCCCTGGAAGAAGCGGGAACGGCTTCGGGGTGCCTCGCCTGGTCCTTGGTGCTCTTTTTTCCATGGGTAACATCCACGGTTTGGACCACCCAAAATGACGTGGTTTTGGCGTTTTTTTTCATCCTTTTTTATTATTCGCTTTTCCGCTGGTCCGGTGAAAAGGCGGGATTCCGCTGGGCCCTCGCGGCGGGAATAATGGGAGGCGCCGTCTTAACCATGAAGTACACGGCTTATTCGGGAGTGGCGGCCGGCTTCTTGGCCCTAGTTTTCGGCCGGAGGGAAATTTTCGCGCGGAAAAAATGGTTGGGATGGGGGTTGATGCTGGCCCTGATGGGTTTTTCCCTGGCTCCTTGGTTCCTCAAGAATTTTCTGTACGAGGGCAACGGGTTTTACCCCTATTTTTCATCCTGGCTGGGGGGAAAGGCCCTCCCGCCGGGGAAATGGGCCGAATTAATGAATGACCATCAGGCGGTTTTATTCCGGGGTTTCTCCCCGATGGATTGGCTGGGCCGGATTTTGGACAGGGACTTGGATAAGACGGTGGCGCCGATTTTATTCGCCTTTTTGCCTTTCTTTTTTTTACCGGGCCCGCGGCGGCCCGCGACGAAATACCTGGCGGTCCTGGGGGCCCTGCTGCTTCTGTTTGGTTTTTTAACCTCTCACCTGCTCCGTCTGATGCTCCCGGCCTTTTTAGTTTGTTTTTTATTCATCATCCTGACCCTGGCGGATTTGAGGAAAAAAGAATGGGCCGGTTGGGGAGCCGGGATCATCCTGCTTTTCGGCCTGTTCAGTGTATTGTCCCTGGCCCGGCTCAGCTTGAATTATTACCGGGGGGATCAAATGTGGTTGGGCAAAGCTACCAGCGGGGAATATTTGGCCTCCCTTCCCCCGACCGCGTCCTACATCGACTTAACCAAGGCCGCGGCCCTTCTGCCGGAAACCGACCAAATCCTGATCGCGGGCGATTCCCGGACCCTTTATTACCCCCGGGCTTTTTACGCGAACAGCACTTTTGACGACCAGGTCCTGGCGGTTTTGGCTCGAAAAGAAAAGGATGGGAATGGGATTGGGAGGGCTCTTCGGGAGATGGGGATTGAGGACCTGGCGGTGGCAGGTTCGGAGGGCGCGAGGCTGGCCCGCCAATATTCCTATTACGGCCTGGACAAGGTTGAATGGGCGAAACTGGACGATTTCATCCAGCGCCGAACCGACCTTATTTATTTTAAGGGGTACAACGGTATTTACCGCCTCCGGGACTCGCCCGCGGACCGAAGGGCCCCCCTCCCGAACCTTCTCCATTTACTCGAAACCCCGCAGGCGGATCGTGAAAAAGTTCTTTGAGAAGAGCTTCTCGTTTATCATAGGAGCCGTCAAATCCATTCGGGGAGGCGGAAAGTGGCGGTTCCATTCATCGCGATTGTCTTGGCGTCGAGTGATGACGTCCCACTGAATTCCGCGAAAACCATGGAGTTGACGCAGGTGGCGGGACTGCCCATGATCGAATATGCCCTGCGCAACGCTGAGGCCCTTTCCCCGTCCAAAATATTCGTGACGGTGGGCCCAGGCTCCACCGACCTGGTTTCCTACCTCGGGAAGAGGGCCCTACCGGTCCGGCTCCAGGCAAGGCAAGGTTCGGCCGGGGCGGTGAGACGGGTCCTTCCTTTCCTCAAGGGTTTCCGGGGGAATCTATTAATCCTTTACGCGGATGACTGCCTGACCAGGCCCGAGAGCGTCCTGGCCTTGCGCCAATTCCAGCTCCTCCAAAAGTCCGAGGCCGCCCTTTTGACCGCCCGCATCGAGAATCCCTTCCGGTACGGCCGGATTGTCCGGGGCGGGGGCGACGGGGTGGAGCGCATCGTCCAGGAAGATGACGCGACAGAGGAGATCCGGAGGATCAAGGAAGTGAACGCCGGGGTTTACCTCTTCCAGGCGCCGAGCCTGTTCCGGGCCTTGAAGGCCCTGGGCCATGTCGAGGGAGGGAAGGATCTGTCCATCACCGAAGCCATTCCCCATGTCATTGAGGGGGGGGGCAGGGTCCAGGCCCTGATGTTGCCTGACCGATCGGAAGTCCTGGGAATTTCCCACAGGGGCCAGTTGTCCTGGGCCCACCGGATTTTGAATTTAAGACGCGTTCAGGAGCACCAGCGCCGGGGAGTCACTTTCTTGAATCCCCAGACGGTGGAAGTCGGCCCGGAGGTTTTGATCGGCCGGGACACGGTCATCGAGGGAAACGTGAGGATCTCCGGGGAAGCGGTGATCGGCAAGGATTGCCTCGTGGAATCGGGAAGCGTCCTCCATAACGTGAAGCTGGGCCGGGCGGTCGTGATTAAATCCTCCCGGATCTATGACAGCCGATTGGGCGACGGCTGCGACGCCGGACCCTTCGCCCATGTCCGGGGGGGCTGCCGGCTGGACAAAAACGTCCATGTGGGCACCAACGCCGAACTCAAGGGCTCCCGGGTGGGAAGCGGGAGCAAGGTCGGGCATTTTTCCTACGTGGGCGACGCCAAAATCGGCAGGAATGTGAACGTGGGGGCCGGCTGCGTCTTCGCGAATTTCGACGGCAAGCGCAAGCATGAGACCCTGGTGGCAGACCAGGTCTTCCTGGGAAGCAACTCGACGCTGGTGGCGCCGGTCCGGATCGGCAAAGGGGCGGTGGTCGGCGCGGGGGCCGTGGTGACGAAGGATGTCCCGGCGGGGTTGAGGGTGGCGGGGGTTCCCGCCAGGCCGATGAAAAAGGGAAAATAGGTTAACCGCCGGGGCGCCGGGAAAAACTTTAAGATAAAAAGTTCTTTGCTTCGCTTTAAAAAAATATAAAATGCCGTCCTTGGCGCTCCCGGCGCCTGGGCGGTGAAAAAGCTTCGAAGGAGTTGGCATGGCTCGTAAAGCGGCGTCGAACGGCATGAAAATTTTCAGCGGTACGGCCAATTTGGATCTGGCCCGGAGCATCGCCAAGTCCCTGAAGGCGCCTTTGGGGGAAATTATGGTCAGCCGTTTCTCCGAGGGTGAAATCCGCATTAAGATCAACGAGGATGTCCGGGGCCGGGACGTGTTCCTCATCCAGCCCACCTGCCCCCCGGTCAACGACAATGTCATGGAGCTTCTCATCATCCTCGACGCCTTTCGAAGGGCCAGCGCCCGCCGGATCACCGCCGTCCTGCCTTATTACGGATACGCGCGTCAGGACCGCAAGGACCAGCCGCGGGTGCCCATAACGGCAAAATTGCTCGCGAATATTATTACCGAGGCCGGGGCCGACCGGGTCCTCACCATGGACCTGCACGCCCAGCAGATCCAGGGTTTCTTTGACATCCCGGTGGACCACCTCTACGCCTTTCCGGTGATCTGCTCCCACTTCAAGAAAAAGAAACTCAAGAACTTGACCGTGGTTTCCCCCGACGTGGGGGGCATCAAGATGGCCCGGGCCTACGCCAAGGGATTGAACGCGGACCTGGCCATCGTGGACAAGCGCCGCACCGGGCCCAGCGAGGTGGAAGCCATGAACCTGATCGGGGAAGTGAAGGGCCGGACGGTGCTCATTCCCGATGATATGATCGCCACGGGAGGCTCCTTGGTGGAGGCGGTCAACGCCCTGGTCAAATTTGGGGCCGGGGACATCTACGCTTCCTGTACCCACGCCATTTTGTCGGGAAATGCCGTGCAAAACCTCCAAAAATCGGTCTTGAAAGAAGTCGTGGTAACGGATACTATTCCCCTTCCCCCGGATAAGCGGACCTCGAAAATTAAGGTGCTTCCGGTGGCCCCCCTTTTGGGGGAGGCGATCATGAGAATCCACAACGAAGAATCCATCAGCTCTTTGTTCAACGATCTGTGATCCAAAACTAAAATTAAAAAGAAACTTGGACTCCGTGACTGCTGAGCACGCGCGGTGACGCCCCAAGAAGGAGCCGTAAGACCATGAAGCAAGTACCTCTAGCCGCGAAGATCAGGACCATCCGTGGAAGCAGCCGCACCCGCCGTTTGCGCAACAGCGGATTCGTGCCGGCGGAAGTTTACGGGCACAAGGAAAGCAACCAATCCATCGAGGTCGCTGAAAAGGAACTGGGCAAGATTTTGGGCTCGCTCAAGGGCGAGAACATTTTCTTTTCCCTCAACATCGAGGGAGCCAAGGGCGAGCCGGTCCTGGCGGTTATCAAGGAAGTCCAATACCACAAGGTGAACAACTCGCTCATGCACGCCGATTTTCACAAGGTGAACATGAAAGAGAAGATCCGCATCAAGATCCCCATCCGCGTGTTGAACGCGGACCTTTGCGACGGCGTGAAGACCGGCGGTGTTTTGCAGACCCTCATGCGCACCCTGGAAGTCCAGTGTCTGCCCACCCTGATCCCTGAGTCGATCCAAGTGGACGCGCTCCACTTGAACGTCGGCGACGCGGTCCACGTGTCGGACTTGAAGCTTCCGGAGGGCGTCAAGGCCGTCCAGGGCGCGGGGAACGTCGTCGTTTCCGTGGCCGCCCAGATGGCCGAGGAAGTCAAGGCCGAGGTCGCTGCCGCGCCCGTGGAGGGCGCCGCGGCCGGATCCGAGCCGGAAGTTCTCACGGCCAAGAAGAAGGAAGAAGGGGCCGCCGCGGACGCGAAGGCTCCCGCCGGCAAGGCCGCCGCTCCCGCGGAAAAGAAGCCTGCCGACAAGAAGTAAACCCAAAAGTATTAACGCTGGTTTTAGGCCATCCAGGGAGTCTCCCTGGGTGGCTTCTTTATTTTCGAGGACGCCATGTCAAAGGATTCTTGGGTGATCGCGGGCTTGGGGAATCCCGGCGAAAATTACCGTTGGACCCGCCACAACGTGGGATTCCGGGTCGTGGAAGCCCTGGTCCTCCAGCACAACGTTTCCCTAAGGGAAAAAGACGAGGCCATCGTCGGCTCCTTTTCCTTGGAGGGCCGCGAGGTTTTTTGCCTGTTCCCCCAGACCTTCATGAACGAGTCGGGCCGGGCCATCGCGCCATTCCTGAAGTACCGTCAAATTCCCTTGAAGCGCCTGCTGGTCGTCTCCGACGATTTGGACCTTCCCACGGGAAGAATCCGCCTCAAGCCCAACGGCGGGTCAGGCGGGCACCATGGCCTGGATTCCATCCTCGTCCACCTCCAAGACCCTGGTTTCCCCCGACTCCGGATCGGCATTGGAAAACCCGCTTCCGCGCTGGAGGGGGCGCGTCACGTACTGGCCTCCTTTACCCCTGAGGAGGGGGCGAAAATCGAGAAGGCTATCCAGCGCTCCCGGGACGGGATCGAAACCCTGATCATGAGGGGAATCGACGCGGCCATGAATGAATTGAACCAGGATCAGGAGTAAAATAAGGGGCATGAAATCCACCAAGTCTCATTCTTTCGCGGTCCTCTTCCGGTTATTTTTGTTGTTGGCGGTTGGGTTATCAGCCGTTCCTGGGCGGTCTTTGGGAAAATCAACAGCCTCCACCGGGGATGAATCAACCAAGGCGGAATCGAGCCATGCCGACGAGGATTTCACCGGGCCCGACGATCAGGGCGGTGAATTTCAATCGAAATTCAAGGAAGATTCGGACGATACCTATGAGGAGGATTCCGCTTCCTCCGACGATCAAATGGAGTCTAAATTCACGGACGACCGGGATGAGGATGACCAGGACGGCGGCCAGCCGGATCTCCAGCCCGATGAGGATCCCTGAAACCCCGTCGGAAGGGTTTACCGGACCCATTTCCATTCATAAATTCGATAACCCTCTTTTTTCGCCACGCCCTCAAAGAGATTTCCGCCTGCGTCCACAAAAAGCGTGAAGGGGCGGGTCTTGTTTAATTCGTTGTCGGGATCAATCAATTCGACCAGGCCGTAACGTTTTTCCCCCGGATCCTCCACGAAAACAGCGCTTGAAAACCGGCCCCCGATGTCGCACATCACCTGGAAATAAATCCTGCCCCTTCTTTCCGCCAAGGGACCGGTTCCTTCCACGAATTTACGCCCCAGGAGGGTCGCCATCGCCCCCTGGTACCGGTGGAGGTGGTTTTGGACGTCGTGGTAGGATCCTTTTTGGGTTTTATAGACCGGCAATTTTTCCAGATGCGACTGCCAGCGGTCCTGGCTGAAGGCCAGCCTCGCGTAATCGCCGAAGGAGGGGCCCAATGAGGCCTTTTCCCCGAGGCGGTCCAAGACCTCAAAGGCCCCGTCCTCATGGATGCTGGCGATGACGTTATCCTGGAGGACGTAAAAGGAATGGGGCTGGGAGCGGTCCAGTTCCACCTTGTCGAGGGTCTTCTTCCCCTCCCGGTCCAGGACGATCAACCTGGCCCCCGGTTGGGCCCTTTCCTCGAAATTGTCCTTGTTCCTTTGCTCCAGGGGGCTTTCCAACCTGGCCAAAAGCGCGACCTTCCCGCCGCCCAGGGATTCCAGGGAGGAATAGCCGAAAAAATTATTGGCGGGATCAAGGGGGTGGAAGGTTTGAAGAAGCCGGCCTCGGCGCGAGAAAAAATCCAGCGACCTTTCGGTGGCCAGGACGATGATCCCCTTGGGATCGACCATCAACTTTTCGGCGCCTTGGGAGGGGACGCCGGCATTGGATCCGTCCGACCAGGGGAGGGCCGCCACCATCCGGGGGCCGGAAAAGGACAAGGTGCCAGCCTGGAGGGGAAGCGGTATCAGGAGGCCGAGGCCGATCCAGCGAAAAAGTCTTATTTTCCTTCTGCCTGTTTCCATGCCAATTTCCTTTTGACGGAGGGCGGCAAACCGCAGGGCGCTTTACCTGGACTTTGATTTTTTGGTTTGGGTGACGACGTTGCCCGCGGCGTCGATCTCAAAGTCGTGGGGATCGGGACGCTCCCAGCCTGAGAGGATGCTGTAGGCGCAGGGAACCACCACCAGCGTCAAGAGCGTCGAGACCAGGATGCCCCCGATGATGGCGATCGACATGGGTTGGCGCAGCTCGGCGCCTGGCCCGAAGGCCAGCGCGGCCGGCAGGGCGCCCGCGATTGTGGCGGCGGAGGTCATGAGGATGGGCCTCAGGCGCACGGGACAGGCGTAAAGGAGGGCGTCGGCGATCTTGAGTCCCCTGCGCCTGGCCTGGTTGGTGAAGTCCACCAACATGATGGAATTCTTTTTCACCAATCCCAGCAAGAGGATCAGCCCGATCATGCTGTACATATTGAGGGACTGGTCAAAGAGCCAAAGGGTGAAGAAGGCGCCGGTGATGGAAAAAGGCAGGGCCATGAGGATGGTGATGGGCTGGACAAAGCTGTTAAATTGGCTGGCCAGGACCATGTAGGCCACGATGATTCCCAGGATCATGGTATAGAGCAGCTGGTTGTTGGTCTGGGATCCGGATTGGGAGGTTCCGGTCAAAGCCAGGTGGTATCCCTCCGGCAATACCTCGCCAGCGATCCTTTGGGATTCATCCAAAGCCTGCTGGCCCGTGGCGGAAGCCGAATGGTTGGCCTGGAAGTTGATGGCCCTTTCCCGGTTGTCCCTGGTGATTTGCTGCAGGGAGGGGACCTGGGTCATGGTGGTCACGTCCGAGATGGGAACCAGCTCGCCGCGGTTATTGCGGGTATAAATTTTCTTGAGATCGTCCGGCCCCATCCTTTGTTCGGGGGGGACCCGGATGAAGATGCTGTTCTCGTGGCCCGACTCGTGGTAGTAGGAGGATTGGAAAGTGTAGCCGCCGATCAAGGTTCCCAGGACGCTTCCCAGGTTCGAGATATCCACCCCCCGGAGGGCGCTCTTGGCGCGGTCGGGAACAATTTGGATCTCCGGCTGTCCGGAGAGGTAGTTGTTGTTGACGTCGGCGAGGAGTTTGCTGTCCTTCATGCGCTTCTTGATTTCCTCCGAGTAGCCAGCCAGCTTATCCCAGTCGGGCCCGGTCACGATGAACTCCACGTCATATCCCTTGCCGGTGGAAAGGCCCCTTTTGGACAGGTCCACAAGGAAGACCTGGAGGTCCGGCGCCACCCCTTTCAGGGTTTTACGGCAGACATTCATGAACTCCGCCTGGGTCAGGCGGGGCTTGGAAAGCTTGGCGAGTGCCCGGCTGAAAAAGGCCAGGGGCCCGGAAGGAGGGATCTTTTCCGAGGCCTCGGCGACAGGCCTTTCCGCCGGGGATTTCATGGTGAGGAACATGATGGCGGTGTTGGCGGCGTTGCCGCCGAATCCCCCCACCGCGACGTAGAGATTCTTGATTTCCCCGCGCTTGCTTAAAGCCTCCTCGCATTTCTTGACGACGGCGTCCGTGCGGAAGATGGAATAGTCCAAGGGCAGCTGGAGGTTGACGAGAAAGACGCTTTGGTCGGTGGCGGGGACCATTTCTTTTTTGACGATCCCTGCCATGAACATGGATCCGGCGAAGATCGAGAAGGCGGCGAAGACGACGATCCAGCGGTGGTCATAGAGGAGGTGGGCGAAGAGGAAATGGCGTTCCTTCCAAAGGTGGCCCAAGGCGGCCAGGAGGAAAAGCACCAAGGCGGCCTTGCCGACCAAGGGATTCCAATGGTGGGCCGCGGCCAGTTTCTGGATTCCCAGGAGGGCTGCGAGGCCGGCGAAAAACCAGAAGATGGGGGCCAGGGAAAAACGCGGATTTTTGGTTTCGTCCTTAACTTCCTCCAGGAGCTGGCCCGGGCTGGTCAGGAAAAATTTCGAGACCAGGTTCTTGAACCACGGGAGACGGCCCCCCTTGGCCTGGGCCGCCAGGAGGTCCGTCCGGTACCAGAGGCACCAGGCCAGGACCCGGGAATAAAAGGCCGACAGGCGGTTGAACCGCTCCGTCACGAAATGGTTGAACCCCTTGGTATCGTCCGTGACATGCACGAATTGGGAGCACCTCATGGGGGTCAAGGTGACGGCTTCCAGCAGGGAAATGAGGACCGCTCCCGAGAGGGTGATGCCGAACTGGAAGAAAAATTTCCCGATGATTCCCTGCATGAAGGCGATCGGAAGGAAAATGGCCACGATGGCGATGGAGGTGGCCACGGCGGCGAAGGTGACTTCCCGGGAACCCTTGAGGGCCGCTTCCACCATGCCTTCGCCCTTTTCCTGGTGGCGGACGATGTTTTCCAGGACCATGATGGCGTCATCCACCACGACACCGATGGAAAGGGAAAGGGCCAGCAGGGTGAAGGTGTTCAGGGTGAAGCCGAAGAAATAAATGACGATGAAGGTCCCGAAGAGGGAAGTGGGGATGGCCAGGAAGACGTTGAAGGTGGAGGACCAGCTCCCCAGGAAAAGGTAGCAGACCAGGGCGGTCAGGACGGCGGCCAGGCCGATGGTCAGCTCCAGCTCATGGACGTTGTCCTTGATGGCGGTGGTGGTGTCGAAGTTTTGGGCGATGTGGTAGCCCTTGGGCATTTCCTTGAGCACTTCCTCCATCCGGGCCTTGGCGGCGTTCGCCACTTCCACCGCGTTGTAGCCGTCCTGCATCACGATTCCCATGCCGCAGGAAGGCACGCCGTTGAAACGGGAAATGCGGGTGATGGTGGCCAGGCCGTCCTCCACCTTCGCCACGTCCTTCAGTTGGGTGAGGATGTAGTTGGGAGCCCCGCCGCGCGAAAGGATGGGCAGGTTCTCGAAATCCTTGACGTTATAGGCCTCCCCCATGGAGCGGATGTCGTATTGGGTCTGGGCCGTTTCCATGAAGCCGGCCGGGACCTCGGCGTGCTGTTTTTGGATGGTGGTGATGATGTCGTCGCTGGTCAATTGGCGCGCCACCAGCTTGTGGTTGTCGACCCAGACATTGACCTGCCGGTTGACGAAGCCTCCGAGGAACACCGCGGAGACCCCCGGCAGGCTGGTGAAGCGGTCCTTCAAGTGGTCGCGGGTGTAGAGCATCAAGTCCCGAAGGGTCAGGGGGGGGTCCGCGGTCACCGCCAGCCAGAGGATGGGGGAGCTGTTGGGGTTCTGTTTGCGGATGATCGGGGGATAAATATTGGTGGGCAGCTGTTTCTGGACCTGGAACACGGCCGTCTGGATGTTCTGGACCGCCACATTCACGTCCCGGCTGATATCCAGGAAAACTGAAATATTGGCGCTGCCCTCGGTGCAGGTGGTTTGGACGTCCTGGACTCCCTCCACGCCGAGGACCGCGTCCTCGACCGGGTCCGCCACGTCCGATTCCATGATTTGGGGCGAGGCGTTGGGCAGGGAAATGGAAACGCTGACCACCGGGAAGTTGATGTCGGGCATCTGGGATACGCCCATCCGGAAAAAGCAGATGATGCCGAAAAAGATCAGCCCGAACATGAGCATCCAGGCGAAGACCGGGTTCTTGATCGAGACGTCGGATAATGTCATTTCAACCCCTTTTTCACCACGAAGGCACTAAGGCACCAAGAAAAAATATGTGGATTTGTTGAAACAACGGTTCGGGCCATGATGTTTGTCTTCCTTGGTGTCTTGGTGCCTTCGTGGTAAATCATGGTTTTGTCCTTTGTGTTTTCGGCAGTTCGCCCGTCGCCACGCCCAGCCAGATCGAATTGATCAAGGTTTGGTAATGGGCCACGTTGTAGTTGTTTTGGGCGGTCTGGAGCTGGGTCAGGGACTGGAGCACGTCCAAGTTGGTGTTCAAGGCCAGTTTGCGGTCCTTGGCCACGGCGTCATATTCCTTTTGGGCCGCATCCAGGGCCTTGCCATAGGCGTCGACTTCCCGGAGGGAGGTCGCGAGGGCGCTGTAGGCGCCCCGGATATCCTGGAGGGCCTGGCGCCGGGCGAGGGAATATTGGAACTCGGCCTGGCGCTTTTTGGAGGCCGCCACCCGTTCCGCCGCCAGGATTCCGCCGCCCTCGAAGAGGGGAAGGGAGGCCAGCAAACTGACGTTCCAATCGGGCGTCCCGCCGCCGCCCTCCTGCTCCAGATAATATTTTCCCCCAACCGAAAGGGTGGGTAAATGCTGGCCATGGGCCTGCAGTAAAGAAGCCTCCGCCAGTTCAACTCCCGCCTTGGCGGCCAAGACGTCCGACCGGGAATCCACCTTGGCCACGGCCTCCGCGAAGCTATAGGGGGGAGGGGTGGGCAGGGGCTCCTCGGATTTCAAAACCTGGTTAGTATCCAGCCCCGAAAGGATCACGAAATTGTCCCGGGCGATGCTGATTTGGCTGTGGAGGGCTTCCATGTCCCCCTTGAGCTGGGCCAGCTGGGCTTCGGTCGTCAGGACGTCGCTGTTGCGGGACCGTCCCACGGCCCGCCAATCCTGCTCCTGCTTGAGGATTTGCTCGTTCAACTTTTCGGTTTCTTGTTTGGATTGGAGTGAATTCTCCAGCTGCAGGACTGAATAAAAAGACCTGGCCAAGCTTAGGAGCAGGTCGCGGCCTTCCTGCCTCAAGAGGTGCTGGTTTTGATTTTTCAAAGCCCCCGCGCCCTGGAGGGCCGCGACCTGATCCAGGCCGGTGAAAATATTCTCCGTTCCCGAGAGGTAAAGGGAGCTTCCCGGAGGGGAGGCGAAGGTGTTGGGAGCGCCGTAAATATAGCTGCCCGATTGCCAATCCTTTTCGGCCTTGAGGGAAATTTGGGGGAGTACGGAGGCGATGGCCTGTTGTTCCTGGCCCTGGGCTTGCTCAATGTCCTCGGCCTTGGTTCCTAAACGCTCCGTCCGTTCCACGGCCAGCGTATAGACGTCCCAAAAACCCATTTCTTTTTGTTGGGAGGCCTTTTCCACGTCCGAGGTGGTGACGCCGGTGATGTCCTCGAGGGAGCCTTCAATTTTTCCATCGCCCATGACCACTGGCGCCGAGGC
Source organism: uncultured bacterium (assembly GCA_964624625.1). Classification (GTDB taxonomy): domain Bacteria; phylum Oederibacteriota; class Muellerivitia; order Muellerivitales; family Muellerivitaceae; genus PALSA-1180. Next base: position 25,361 of record CAZUXW010000022.1, on the reverse strand, counting down.
GCAGCCGGAAAAACAGGAGAGGAGAAACAAGGCGAGAAGCGCGGGAAGAAAAGGGTTTTGGCTCAAACTCGAAGGCTCCTAGGACGAGGATTAAGCATAGTGGAAGGCCATTATTCCTATTTACGGCTTGGTTTCAATAGTTTAGGCGGAATTATCAACAACCCAATAAAAACAAGGTTAAAGCCCTGGCTTTAACCTTGTTGGCGGCGGGTTTTTTTACTTCCCGGTAACCGTCGGAGTCAAGCCCATGAGGCCGCAGCCGAAGGGATGGCAGTCTTTTTCATGTCCGCGGTTTTCCCACTTGGCGATCATCTCGTCCAATTTCTGGAGCTGGTCCGGATTCAAGAGGGGGCGGAGCTTGCCGTTGAAGGAATCCCTTTGGGCCTTGAAACGGTCCTGGGAATCCTTGTGAAGGGCCTCCATTTTGGGCGCCTCCACTTTCAACAAAGCCGAGACCTTGTCCTTTTGGTCGGGCGTCAGGCTCAGCTTGGAGCTGAGCATTTTAAGGATCATGTCGCTGTTGGGCGGGGCACCGCCGAAGTGCCGGAAGCAGTGGTGGATGACGAGCCCGGAAGCGGCGCCGCCCAGCAAAAATCCCGCGGCGAAGACAGCCGCGATTTTAATCCATGGTTTCATCCCACAACTCCTTTATTTGATCAAAGCGACGACCATATCATCCGTTGCCGAGGCCGGCACAATCCCCACGGGGGAGGATGAAAAGGAAGTTTCGTTATCCGAAAAATAGTTTTCCACGCTGGCGGTGGGGGACAGGCCGGGTGTTCCCGGCAGGACGAAGAAAAATACCCAAGCCGCCGCGACGGCCGATCCCGCCAGGGGGATCAGCCATTGCAAGGTGTTCCAACGCGATGAAGCGGCTGGGGTTTGAAGGCCGGAGGCGGTCGAGAGACGGGCCATGACCTTCGAGACGAATTGATCCTCGGCGGCCTCGGAGAAGGCCGGTTGGGTGAAGAGGACGCCGGATATCTTTTTCCATTCCTCCGTGGCCGATTGGCACTCGGGACAGGAGGGGAGGTGCTTCTCCACCAGCGTCCTTTCCTGCTCGCTCAAGGGCCCGTCCAGCAGGGCGAATAATTTTTGTTTAATCTCTTCATGCTTCATGGGGCTATTATCCTCTGCTTTTCGAGTCTTCCGGTTCTCCCGCCAGGTCCGGCTCGGGATGAATCGCCTCAAGGTTTCTCCTGCCTCTTATTAATATAGACGTCCGCCGGCGATAAAAAGTGGCGCAAATTTTCCTGCAATTGCTTCCTGGCCCTGGCCAGCCGGCCCTTCACCGCGTCGAGGGAACAATGGAGAACGGCGGCTATTTCCGTGTATTCCAGGCCATCCGCTTCCCTTAGGGTGAGGATGGTCCGATAATCTTCCGGTAAAGTCGAGAGAATTTTGTCGACCAATTGGCGGTTTTCCAACCGGGTGGCGGCCACCTCGGCGGTGGAAAAGAGGCCGTGGATCCGGTCCCCGTCCTGTTCCACCAGGGCGTCCAGGGAGGTCGTCTTGCGCCTGGTCCTTTTGCGCAGGACATCCAGGCAATGGTTGGTGGTGATCCGGTAGAGCCAGGTCGAAAAGGAGGAATCGCCCTTAAACTTGGGCAGGGAATGGTAGACCTTCACGAAGATGTCCTGGGCCGCTTCCTCCGCGTCCGTATGGTTGGAGAGCATGGAGAGGCAATAGCCCATGACTTTCTTATGGTACTGGCGGACAAGGTCACCATAGGCCTCGGTTTGGCCTGACCGGATCAATTGAATGACGTCATGGTCGCTGATGGGAGTTCCCTTATATATAGATATTACTTTTCAACCTCATTTTAGACGCACCGGGGGCTTAAATGGGTCCTGGTTCGGGGGCATTTTTAGCCCTTTAATGGCGGGATAACGGCATCCGGGTGGTTTTCGGGGAGGAGTCCTTGGCTATAATGTCCCTCTTTTCCGTGGAGACCACCGCCGGGAGCCCCTGCTTGAAAATCGCCCTGACCGCCCAGGAGAAAAAAGTCATTGGTTTTGTCCTGGGTCTTTTCCTTTTAGGGCTGGCGGTCCTGGGCTTTCGCCGTTGGTTCGGTTAAGAAACGAGGAGCCAAAAACCGATCCTTTCGCACAGGTGAATAGGGATTAACAAGGATGGCGAAAGACGAAATTTAACGGAATCATTAAAACCTCTTCTGCTTTCAGTTTTATCCGGGTTCATCCCTGTTTATCCGCGGCCAATCATTCGTTGTCAGGGTTGCTGAATCAGTGACGTGAAAGGAACCATCCGTGACGCAAATAATCTCCCTCGACGGCCAATGGAAATTCACAAGGCTATCCGAGTCCAGCTTGACCCAAAGATCGGTCCGGATTCCCAAACCCAAAACCAGGTCCATCCAGGTTCCCTCCAATTGGTATTGCCAAGGCGAGGATTTCGCCGGGGAGGCCCTTTACGAGACTTCCTTCGAGGCGCCGATCCTTCAAAAGGACCAAACCGCGCTTCTGCGGTTCAAGGGCGCCGACTACTTCCTCCGTGCCGAGTTGAACGGCCATTTGCTGGGCAGGCACGAGGGTTATTTCCAGACCTTCGAATTCCCCGCCGCGGCCTACCTGCAAAGCCGGAACCAGCTGAAAGTTTGGGTGGAGTCGCCGAAGGAAAACACCAAAGTTTGGCCCCACCAAAAACACCTGATCAAGGGCATCTTCAACCACCATGACGCCAGGCCCGGCAGTTGGGACCAGGAACACGGCCAGGACCATAACACGGGCGGCCTTTGGAACGGAGTGGAACTGCTCATCCCGGACCGGGTTTTCCTCAAAAGGACCCAAGTGTCCTCCGTGCTCCTGGACAAGGGCCAGGCGGTGGTGAACCTGAAACTGGTGTTGGTCAACGCGGCGGAGGCCGACGAATACGATATTGAGGTGGATTTTCAAGGCGAAGGATTTCCCGGAAGGTTGAAGACCCAAAAGAACATCCACCTGCAGAGGGGCCAAAGCGAAATCCATATCAGTCAAACCGTCAAGAAACCCCGCCTCTGGTGGACCTGGGACCAGGGGTTGCCCAACCTTTACCGGGCCACCCTCCGGGTCCGCCGGTCCTCGACGGGCCGGGTGGTTGAGACGGGCCAGGTGCGCTTCGGCATCCGCGAGATCAAGGTCACGCCCCAATGGGAATTTTTCCTGAACGGGCGAAAGTTTTTCCCCCGGGGCACCAACATCATCCCCACCCAATGGCTTTCCGAATACACCGCCCCCAAGGCCAGGCGGGACGTCCGGATGATGAAAGACGCCAACCTGAACGCCGTCCGGGTCCATGCCCACGTGAACCGGGAGGAATTTTACGACGCCTGCGACGAGGCGGGGCTCTTCGTCTGGCAGGATTTCGCCCTCCAATGGAGCTACGAGGCCACGGACAAATTCACCCGAAACGCCTGCCGCCAAATCAAGGACATGGTGCGCCAGCTATACAACCATCCCTCCATTTTCGTCTGGTGCTGCCACAACGAGCCTTCCTTTAATAAGGATGAGTTGGACCCGGTCCTGGCCCGCGCCGTCAAGGAAGAGGACGACAGCCGTTTCGTGGATGTCCAAAGCGATTTCCGCTTTCATCCCTATCCCGGCTGGTACCTGGATGATTCGGCCCTGAGGGACACGCCAGGCGCCATCGGGCCTGAGGCCCATTTTTACTCCGAGTTCGGGGCCCAGGCCCTGCCGGAGGCGGCGACCTTGAAAAAAATGTTCAAGCCCCGGGAGCTTTGGCCCCCGGACTGGAAGAAATGGGCGCTCCATGATTTCCAGTATTTCCAGACCTTCAACGTGGCGCGCCTGGACATGGGCCGCAGCCTCGGCGAATTCGTGGCCAACAGCCAAAAATACCAGGCCGCCTGCGTGAAGGACTATATCCAAAGTTTCCGGGCGAAAAAGTACAAGCCCATGAACGGCTATTTCCATTTCATGTTCGTGGATTGCTGGCCCTCGATCACCTGGAGCGTGGTGGACTATTTCCGGAAGCCCAAGAGGGGCTATGCCGCCCTCCAAACCGCCTCCCAGCCCCTCCTCCCCTTGTGGCGGACCTGGATCACCCAATATAACCGGGGGGACATACTCAATTGGGGCGCCTCCTTTTTGGAGAGGGTGCTCCTGGTGAATGATTATCCCAACCCCTTCAAGGGCCTCCAAGTGGAGGTCCGGTTGGCTGACCCCAAGGGAAAAATACTGTTCCGGGACAAGAAGTCCTGCAACGTTCCGGCCGACTCCGTCGTCCAACCTTTCGTCGCCCCCATGAGGTTCAACCACATCAAGGGCTTCGCGGTCCCGGCCCAGGCGGCCTACGGAACCTACGAGGTGCGGCTGAGGGTTTGGGACAAAAGGGGGAAGCTCATCGCCCATAACGAGCACGAGATCAAGGTCGTGCCGAAGAAGCTGAAACCTTGACCGCCACGGATGTACAGGGATTAACACGGATGGATTTAATGCAAACGGAAATCATTGGGAAAGAACCAAAGTATAATGATCTTACTGAAAAAATCATTGGATACGCTTTTGTGGTTTCGAATGCTTTGGGAATCGGTTTTTTGGAAAAGGTTTATGAAAACGCGCTGGTTTATGAGTTGGAAAAGGCCGGTTTAAAAGTCGTACAGCAAAAACCGATTCAAATTCATTACAAGGGTTTATTGGTCGGCGAGTATATGGCGGACCTTTTGGTTGAAGGTAAAGTATTAATCGAGTTGAAGGCAACCAGGGATTTTGAAGATGCATTTTATGCCCAATGCCTCAACTATCTCCGGGCGACTGGCCTTGAAGTTTGCCTTTTGTTGAATTTTGGTAAGCCGGAATTACAAATTAAGAGGGTTTCCTCTAGGCCGGAATGGCTTCGAAAATGATTTTTCTGTCTTTTCCATCCGTGTTCATCCGTGGCTAAATGAGGTGTCCGCTTGATTAAATACATTAAGCTTCTATCGGTGGTGTTGGTCCTCGCCGCGGGGGTCGCCTTCGCTTCCGGGCTGCAGGTCCTCAAGGGCGTTCCCTCCACCTTCGTTTATCCCACCGACGGGTTTCTCCCCTTCAACATCCACCGTGGCACCCAGACCATGCTCTCGCTGATGGTGCCGGGCGCCGCCTTTTCCGACCCGCGGGGCGCTGCCTGCGCGCTCCTCAAGGGGGACCACGACCCCCATTCACCCCAAAACGACGTGGTCATCACGGTCATTGGGGTGAACTCGGGCGCGGGGGAGTTGATCTACAACGTGGGGCTCAAGGACCTGCGCCGGTTCGGTTCCACCGGGCGGGGCGACAAGCAGTTTTCCGCCCCCACCGGCGCCGCCATCGACCAGGACGGCGACGTGGCCGTGGCGGACACGGGCAACGACAGGATCGCGTTGCTCAAGCATGACGGGATGAGGCTTTCCTGGGTCGGCGCCTCGGGAAAAAGGGGGAGCGGTTCGGGACATTTTATCGCGCCCATGGGCGTGGCCTACGATTCCCAAGGCACTCTTTATGTCGCCGACACTGGCAACAACCGGATCCAGGTCCGGGACACCAAGGGCCGTTTCCGGGTCCTGGAGGCCCCCGAACTGGAAGGACCCTCGGCGATCGCGGTCATCGACGCCAAGGAGGCTTGGACCTTTTACCAGCAGGGTCCCTATGCCAACCGCCTGGCGGTCATCGACCGAAAGGGAACCAGGCTGCAAACCCTCACCCTGGAGGGCCGACCCCTGGCCCAGGCGGCCCTGGACCAGATTCCCGACGGCCCGGCCAAGCTCTGGGGCTGCGCCTTCGATTATTACGGCAACCTGGTGGCCACGGATTTCGAGAAAGGCGCCCTCCGGAAATTCGACAAGGACCTGCGCTACGTGGTTTCTTTCGGAAGCGAGGGCGAGGATGATTTCCAGTTTTTCCAGCCCCGGGGCATCGCCATCAACCACCAGTTCGGCCAGGTCCTCGTGGCGGAGAAAAACAGCGTTCAGTATTTTTGGAACGGCGCCGACGCGGTGAGCCTGAAAGCCTCGCCGGAGCCTGGGAAAATCAGGTTTCCTTTTTTCCTGACGGAAAGGGCCCTGGTCACGGCCGACATCCAGAACCGCGGCGGGGCGACGGTGAAGACCCTGGCCAGCCTGCAGGACCTGGAACAGGGGCCCCAGGAATTGGACTGGGCCCTGGACGGATCGGTTCAAAAGGGGGACTATGTCCTGAAGATGACGGTCATGGCGACCTATTCGTCCCGGGACCGCATCGCCAAGGAAATGACCCTGCCTTTCAGCTACTAGGAAAAATAGCCGCCGCGGAGGCGCGGAGGAATTCTTTTCAAAGGGGCGAAGGGAGCTCCTGGTTGGGGCGGATTTTTTTGATTTTCGACGAGCCTCCGCCGTGAAAGTTGGCAGGAAGACGAAGAATTTTTTTAGGGGGATGCCATGATTTCTCGATTTTTACTGAGTTTATCCCTGGTTCTTTTTATTTCCGCCTGCGGGGACCCGGAGCCTCCCCCGCAAAAGCCCGTGGAATACGAGGCGGCCAAGGTGATCAGCGACGCCGTCGCCAAGGACCTGCTCAACGACGACATCGTAGATGTCTACAACCGCCTGGACATGGGCTTCAAGACCATCGTCAAGGACGCCAATGACGTCAAGAAGAACCTGGAAAACGGCTATATCGCGCCTGGCCGCCCCCTGGAGTTCGAGTTTAAAATCTCCAAGATCGGCACCCGCGTCGACGGCTCCTGGGTGAGGCCCTGCCGCACCTTCTGGTACGCCGCCAAGACCAAGAAATTCGAGAAGGGAACCTATTTCCTGAAGGTGGAAATCGTGCCGGCCATCGGCGGCGGGCCCTTGGATGTTTCGGGCATCGGGCTCCTTACCTTCAAGGAAGGCAAAGTCCCTTCCTATCTTCAATAACCTAAAGGCTGTTTCACCACCAGGACGCCAAGTTCACCCAGAGCAACTCAAAACGAAACCTTTTGAGCTGTAAAAGCCGGACTTTCTTTGCCTTTCTCGGTGCTTTTGGTGCCTCAAACAGCCTTTGCTTTTGATTTTTTTTTAAGGTTTTAGAATGAAACAGTCCGGACGCCTCTGGTTCTTCCTCTTTTTCACGGCCCTGCTGGGTGCCAGGTTTTGGCAGGAGAACCGGGCTTTTGAAAAAGAGCGGGCGTTGTTTCCGGAGCCCGCCAAGGGCCTTTTCCAAGCCTGGATCGCGGAGGAACCGGAGGTCCTTTTCCAGCATGGGGAGGGGGGCCATGACACCGGCAGGCTTGGCGGCTTCTACCAACCCTTCGTCGGCGAGGTCCGGGCGGTCGCGGTGCTCCTCGGGGCCGATGGAAAATCACTGCCCCCGGTCCGGGCGAGGATTTCTTTCCGGCTTTCTCCCCAAAATCCCCAGCCCCTCCTTTCCTACGGCGACACCGTTGAAATCCAGGGAAAAATCCTTCCGCCGCCGCCTGCGATGAATCCCGGGCAATTCGACTACGCCCATTATTTAAGGACCAGGGGCGTCGCCTACGTGATCTACGCGGCTCCGGGAAAATGGAAGAAAGTCGAACCGCCCGAGGTTGCCGCGTCGCGAACCACGGCGATTGGCGCGGCTCCTCGCCATGACAGCCTATTGAAAACGAATCACGGAAATTTCCTGATCCGTTGGTCCTGCTCCCTCAAGCGCCGCTGCCAGGATTCGATTTATGGATTCCTGCCCTTCCCGGAAAACGCACTTTTAGACGGGCTTTTGCTGGGGGAAAGGGGGCCCCTGCCCAGCGCCATGGTGGAGGACTTCATGGCGACGGGAACGGTCCATATCCTGGCCGTGTCCGGCATGATGACGGCCTTTATCGCGGGGCTGATGTTTCTGGTGCTGCGGGCGGCCCAAGCGCCCCGGAAAGCGGCAGCGGGGCTGACGATCCTCGGGGTGGTTTTTTTTATTTTCATGACGGGAGCCCATCCCCCGGTCTGCCGGGCCGGCCTCTTTTCCATCCTGGCCCTCGCCGCGGTCCTGTTCGAGAGGAAAATACAGGGGGGAGTCCTGCTCCTGACGACCGTCCTGGTCCTGGGGATCGCACAGCCGCTGGTCCTGGAAGACCTCTCGTTCCAAATTTCATTTTTGGCCACGGCGGGGCTGATGGTTTTTTCCGGCCCTTGGATGGAAAAGCTCTCCTTTCTTTGGGAGCCGGCGGCGCTGCTGGCCGTTTCCACGGCGGCGGCCCAGATGTCCGTCTGGTGCCTATTGATTTATTTTTTCAACCAGCTGTCGATTTATTCCCCCTTGGCGAACCTGGTGATCGTGCCGCTGGCGCTTTTCGCGACCGCCGCTGGACTGACCGCCATCGCCGGGGGGTTCCTCCACCCCTTCCTGGGAAAAGTTTTTGGGGCTGCCTGCTGGGCGCCCCTGAAACTTTTGATCCTACTGGCCGGGCGCATGGCCCTTTGGCCCGGGGCCCAATGGGTGGTGGCGTCCCCTAACGGGATTTGGACGGCGGCCTTCCACCTGCTGTTCCTGTTTTTGTTGTTTTTTTACTGGCCCCGTCCCAAGCCCGAAAAGCCCTCCCGGGATTGGGTAAGCCGGGAGGCTTTTAACGCCAAGGGCCGCAGGATCAGTTCCCGGGTCTTCGGAATTTTCCTCCTAGTCTCGGCCCTGGGGGCAGGCGCCGAGCACCTGAGAAGCCAGCCCCTGCGCCTGGCCTTCCTGGCGGTGGGCCACGGCAACGCGGTGGTGTTACGGCCTCCCCAGGGCGGCGTCTTTATTTTCGACGGGGGGAAGGAAACCACCGGCCCGGACCGTTACAACCCGGTGGTGGCTTACCTGCGCCATTTGGGGATCCAGCGGGTCGCCGGCATCCTCGACACCCATCCGGACGCGGACCATGTGGGGGGACTGCTCAATCTTCTTTCCGCTTACCCCGTGTCCGAGGCGGTAGTGAGCCCCCAGGCCCAAGCCGATTCGGAGGTCTACCGGCGCTTCACCGAAGCGGTTCAAGCCAAAGCAGTGACTTTTTTAAAATTAAAGGACGGGGACCGCTGGGCCCAAACGGGCCCTGCGTCGGTGGAGATCCTGCACCCGCCGGGGGATTTCCGGCCCCGGGTCCATGCGGACAATAATCTTTCGCTGGTGTCGCTGGTTTCCTTCGGTGGCCTTTCGGCGGTCCTGCCGGGCGACATTGAAAAGGAAGGGCTGCTCAAGCTTTTCCAGGATCACCATCCCTTTCCCAAAGTGGATTGGCTGATGGCGCCCCACCACGGGCGCGCCTCCGGGGAACCGGCCCTTTGCGCGGCGGGGTTCCATCCCAGGTTCGTCGTGCTGAGCGACGGGAAGGATTATCCTTTGGCCAGGGACCAATATGGGAAGGGAGCGCCAGGCTCCCTGGTTTTATCCACCGCCGAGGAGGGCGCCATCGAGGTGGAAATGAACCAGGATGGAAAGGGGAGATACCGGTCATTCCGGAGGGGGGATTGGAAGGAGTTTTAACCAATGCCCTTGCCGCCGGGGCAAAGGAAAAGAACATTTCGTTTGCGGCTTTATCCAAACTCGGACTTTGGTCCTCCGCGCCTCCGCGGTGAAAAGGCCTTGTTTTATCAGGTTACAGAATGTTGACATCCCTGTAAAAAGGGCCGTATAATTCAATTATGAAGCTGGTCCTACAAGATATAGTAGTTGAAGTCGCAAAGACTACAAAACTTGCCTTGCCTGACGCGCAAGTGGTGGTTCGTCGTCTCTTAAGCACCTTGGAAAAGGGGCTTTTAAACGGGGAACGGATTGAAATCAGGGATTTTGGGGTTTTTCAAACCAAAATCGTTTCCGGCAAAAAAGGCCGGGACCTGTCGCGAAACCTCGCCATGCCCCTCGCCTCCTACAAGAAGGTTTCCTTCAGAGCCGGGAAAAATTTACGGAAGCTTTTCTGGAACCTGCCGGAGAAAAAAGAACCGGTGGTTTCCCCCAACGGCCAGTTGGAAATGCCGTTGATGGTGGTGAATCGCTAGAAGGTCCGTGGAATAAAAGTAGGGGAGGCCTTGATGTCAACCACCGTGCATTACTTCGGAAAAATCAAGAACCATGAAGGCATCCGCGAAATCCAGGAAGAGTTCCGCGAGATCGCGCAGGTAAGCGGATGGAACCACGAGATGGTGGACCATGTTTTCACCCAGGAAGGCGAGACCGCCGGGATCAAGCTGTCCCTGCGCGGCATCCGGGTCACCTTGAACAAAACCACCTCCCCCCTGCAGTTCACCTTCGACAAGGACGGCTACCTCTCCCACATCTATTACGAAAAGGGCCAAGCCGAGACGGTCCAAGGCGGAATGACCAGGAGCGCCAGGCAGATCCTGCACCAAATCCACACCAGCACCAGCGTCCGCAACTCCGACGCGGCCAGCCACAGGACCCTGGTCAAGCTTTTGGATTACGTGAAGAAGCGCTATGTCCCCAACCTGGAAGTGATCGACAACACGGGCTATTGGTACTCCCGCGACGAGGCGGTCCTGGCCCCCAAGCGCCTCGAGCTGGTCAAAAAGTAACATCCACTTCCGACACGAAGCCACGAAGACTCGAAGAAACCACGAAGGTTAACCTATGATGTTTTTTCCATCCGGCCCTTTTGGCAAAACCAAAAGGGTTTTTTATTTCAACCAAAATCCAACACGAGGATTCTAAGCTTCAAGGGAAGGGCGTAAAGGATGTTGTTCAAAGGTGAAAAGATTTTCTTCGTAGCTTCGTGGCTTCGTGTCGGATTTATTTTTCTCGTTTTTTCTCCTCCGGTTTTCGCCGGTTCCTTCCAGCTCAAGCTCGGCAGGCTTTTCGCCGAGGGGCGGGCTTCGGAGATGGAATCCGCCATCGACTCCCGGCTGCGGAAGGATCCGGCCCAGCTGGACCTGTGGCTGGAATTGGCGGACCTGCGCGAGAGCCAGGGAGACATCCCCGGCGCGGTGGCGGCCTATGGGAAATTCCTGGCCCAAAGGGACGATTGGAAAATTTCCGTCCGCCTGGCCTTGGCCCTGGAACAAATGGGGGAATTCGCCGAGGCGGAGCGGGACCTGGCCCTCCTTTCCAAGGACCATGCGGAGGATCCGGACATCCTCTGGGGCCTGGCCAGGCTCCATTGGGTCAGGTCCCAGTGGAAAAGCCTCCGCGGCCATGCCAGCCCCCGGGAGGAATTGGTCCTGGCCCAAAAACTTCTCTTGAAATTGGCGTCGAAAAAACCGGCCTTCGCCTTGGGGCTCTGGCAATTGGCCGAGGTTTCCCGCCAGCTGGGGGATGGGGACCGGGCCTTGAAGGCCTACCAGGACCTGCTGCGGCAGGACGCCAGCTACAAATCGGCCCACCGGCAAATCGCGCGGCTCCTGGCCCAAAAGGGAATGATCCGGGAAGCCCTGGCCAGGTATGAAAAGGCCACGGCCGTGGAGCCGGACGATTTGAAATTAAAAAAAGAGGCCGCTCAAGCGGCGCGCCTGGCGCCCCGGGAAGCCCAGCGCCGCAGGGACGTGAGGATGAGTGAATGGAGGAAATGGAAATCCCCCAGCGAGAAACCCATCGCCGCTTCCGCCACGACCCTCCGGGTCGGCCTTTTCACCGGAATGGGCCGGATCCTTTTCCGGGGGGATTCGGAACTTCGAGTGGAAACCCCCTCAACGGATTCGACTCCCGCGGGCCGCTCGCCGCAAGCGGGCTCGGGGCAGGCCGCCTTCCAAGCTCCCATCACGATCCTCGCGGCCAACCAGGAATACCACATCGTTTACCACCCCGCGGGACGCGGGAAGGGGGGCCTGGAATCCTGGACCTTGAACGACAACCGGGAAAAAAAGATCTTGAGTTTCAGCCAAAGGATTTGGATCGAGCCCAAGGAACAAGGGAAGGCCCTCTGCCTCCACGCCGTGCCTTCCAACAACGGATATTTTTTCGCCAGGGAAGAGGACCGGGCCTACCGGGGTTTGATCGAGATTTCGCCCAAGCCCGGCGCGGGCTTCAGCGTCATCAACCGGGTTTCCTTGGAAGATTACACGGCCGGGGTCATCGCGGCTGAAATGTCGGCCAGTTGGCCCATCGAGGCCCTGAAGGCCCAGGCCATCCTGGTCCGCGGCTACGCCTTGTCGAAGAAGGGGCGCCACAACGCCGAGGGCTTTGACGTCTGCGACAGCGTCCACTGCCAGGTCTACCAGGGATTAACCGCGGAAAACCCCAGGACCAACCAGGCGGTGAATGAAACGGCGGGGCTGGTCCTGAAGCACGGGGGCAGGATCATCCCCTCGGTTTTTTCGTCCCAGTGCGGCGGCCATACCCAGGATTACGCCGAGGCCTGGGGCTACCAGGAACCGGTGGTGGGGGTCATTGACTACGACACCCGCTACAACCAGGATATGGAATTCCCCCTTTCCCCCAACCGCATGGAGCGGTGGATCAAGGAAGACCGCCAGGCCTGGTGCCGGGTTTCCGAGCTCAAGGACCACCGCAGCTACCGCTGGGCCTGGGTCGTCACGGCGGCGGATATCCTAAAAAGGTCGGGGCCCATTGGCCGGGTCCGGCGGCTGATCGTGACCCACCGGTCCAGCGCCGGCTGGGCGGACCGCCTGCTGGTGGAAGGGGCGGCCGGCAGCAAGGAATTAAAAGGGGATTCCATCCGTAGTTTTTTGGGGGGGATCCGGAGTAATCTTATCTGGATTGAACCGCAATTTAACCTCAAGGGATGGCCGGAAGAGTTTATCATTTACGGGGGCGGATGGGGCCACGGGGTGGGAATGTGCCAGGCGGGAGCCTACGGCCTGGCCAAGGCCGGCAAGACCTGCGAGGAGATTTTGGAGCACTATTTCCCCAAGGGAAGCGTCAAAAAGCTGGACGCATTCAAGGCCAATTAGCCACGGATGGACACGGATGGATATAGAGAAATTGGTGAAACAAAAAGGAAGAATGATGCGGGAAAGAGAAAATATTTTCTTGGGACTTTTTGGTTATCTGAGTTCATCCCTGTTCATCCGTGGCAAAGTTTGCCTTGGGTTGGTTTTGGCCTTGGCATTGTTGGGCCTTTCGTCCTGCGCGGAGGTGGCGAAGGACATGGGCTTGGACGTGCCAAGCGACGCCGAGCAGAGGACCGGCCCCGCCGGCACGGAGAACGAACCGGTCTTTTTGGACCCCTTCCAAAAGTACGATTTCGTCATGGCGGCCAACGAGTGCCGCTTCTTCATGATGCCGGTCCCCGAGAAGTGGTACTGGAAAATTTTCCTGACCGCGGACAACCGGGACGCCAAGCGCAAGGGCAAGCTGTCCGCCGAGATGGTGCCGGTGAATCCGCCCTTCGCCCCCCTGCAGGACTGCGTCATGAGCAAGAATTTTCAATTGGCCCGGGAAGGGGTCCAGGCGGTGCTGGGGGTCGGCAACAATCTTCCCAAGCGCCCCGCCATGTTGAAGCTCTGCCAGGAGGGGGCGCCGTTGCATGTGGTCATCTCCAGCCAGGTTTCCACCACCACGGGCCTGATCGGCCCCAAGAAAGACCGGATCCCGGCTAAAAGCGAATAGTCCTTTGGGGGCCAGGTTCCAGGCGCCGGGGAATGCCCCTGGGGATGCAGGGATGGGGCTGAAAATTTGGTAAACTACTTATCCATCATCCGCGAATTTTTTAGCCGTGCCACGTGTCTGGCACCTTGTGCCTGAGAGATGGCGTCCATGTCCCGCGGATCTATTGGGAAAGTTAATAATGAATAGGTGGGACGATCCCATTTTTATTTGAAATAGTTTCAAAAAGGGGAAATGGGATGCCTTACTACTTCGCCTACGGTTCCAGCCTTCTGCGCGCCCAAATGGAGCGCCGCATCATGGGCAACAAGCCCGTGACCAGGGCCACCCTCAAGGGCTACCGTTTGGCCTTCATGGGCAACACGGTGGAGCGGAAGGGTCCGGTCGCGAACATCCTGCCGGACCCATCCCGTTTCGTCCCGGGAACCATCTACGACTTGAACGAGATCATGATCGAGTACCTGGACCGGTGCGAAGCCTGCGAAAAAGGAACCTATCAGAAGCTGGAAGCGGTGGTGGAGAAGGACGATGGGGAAAAGATGAACGTGGTTTGTTACCGGCTGGCGCAGGAAAATCCGCCTTTCGGGACCCCCAACCTCGGCTACCAGACGCAGGTGAAGCAGGGCTACAAAGAATGGGGGTTGCCGGAGGAAGTGCTGGAAGAAGCCTTGGCTTTCAGCCTGGAAAATTCGAAAAAATAGCCGGGCTGGGTTTTAAAATTTGAGGTAAGGAAAAATCATGGAATCCAACGCGAACGGGAAGAAGCAGGTCAAGTCGACCTACAAGGTCGTGAACTGGAAAGAGGACACCTGGAAGGAAATTTCCCCCGAGGTGAAACTCACCAAGGCCACCGTGGAGTTCGGGCTGGAAGGGGAGCTCCTGGGCAAGGCCAGCGTGGAATACCTGATGTACTATTCCTTCTTCGACGGGAAGGAGCCCCACAAGTCCTCCGCCGAGTACATCGGCATGATGCATATCGAGGGGAAGTTGAAGGGGAAAAGCGGGACTTTTTCCCTGGATGACAGCGGCATCTTCGAGGCGGGAACCGCCTACTCCACCCTGAGGATCCTGGAAGGATCGGGGACAGGGGACTTCAAGACCATCCGCGGCACGGGGAAATACCGGGCCAACCAAGAGGGCAACCACTTCGAGCTGGAGTATGAGCTGTAATCCAATGGCCGCTCGGGGTCATTGCGGGGAGCCTCCTTCATTGTAGAAAGCGACAGCCTTGAAGTAGCCGCCCTGACTTCTGGCAACCATGGTTGCCCCCCCAAGGGCCGGACTAAAACCTCAGTCGATCGTTATTGATGCGTCTTGAAAGTTTGAAGCGCCTGCCCCGTTAAATAAAAAAACCAGGGACTGGGATTGCCGCGCCACCCAGTTCGTTCCCCCGCGAAGACGAACCGGCGAAAATATTAAAACCACGCTTCACCCTTTGTCCCGTTCCACCGAAGGGCGGAGGAAGTTTTGGCCGTGCTCCTCCTTGGCCCAACTCCCTCGAATTGAATTTAATCGAAGATTTCGATCCCGGCTGAACCGCCTCTCCCGATAAATGACCAATTCATGGCAATTTCCGGCTATCAAAACGAGAAAACTTTTCGGCGGGGGTTCCCCCTCGCGCTGGAATGTTAAATAAACCGGTTAGTGACGATGGTCATAAAAGAAAAAGGGGGAAGGATAGAAGAATGATACACAATCATTAAAGGGGGCGGACATGCGAGCGGAAGACCTGGATTTGAAAAAACTTTTGGAATTTGAGCCGGACGGCGGAATGCTCCGCTTCGCGGGCCAGAGGGCCCTGATTTTCGACGCCGCTTCCCATGGGCTCCTGCGCAAGGAGCTCATTGATACCTATGGGGAGAGGGCGGCCAGGGGAATCCTCAGCCGCTACGGATATATCCATGGAAGAAACCTGGCTGAGACGCTTCGAAACAAGTTCCATTGGGAAAATGACGAGGACTGGCGGAAGGCCGGCCCCAGGGTCATGGCCCTCCAGGGCCTTTTCACGCTGGAGCCCAAGAGTACCGGCGACCTGGGCACGGGGGGCGGGACCTGGCGGGCCTCCTACGAGGCCGAACAGCACCTGAGATTCAAGGGCCGGTCGGACAAGCCGGTCTGTTGGAAGCTGTGCGGCCTCATCAGCGGCTACATGAGCGTCGTCATGGGAAGGGAAATGTACGCGCTGGAGGATAGGTGCGTCGGGAAAGGCGACACGGCCTGCCACGTGGTGATCAAGCCCGAGGAGGAGTGGGAGGGCGGGGACCGGGAGGAATTGGACGTGTTTAAAAAGGTGGGGATCGACGACGCCCTGAAGGACGTGGCCACCACCCTCAAGCGCACGGAGCGGGAGCTTCGGGAGAAATCCCGTAAATTGGCGGAAATCGCCAAGATCGAGGAGGATCCGTCCCAACTGATGACGAGGAGCCCCGAGATGAGGAAATTGATGGAGCTGGCCAAGACGATCGCCGCCATCGACTCCACGGTGCTCATCACGGGCGAAAGCGGGACCGGAAAGGAAAGGGTGGCCCGGTTTGTCCACGACCACTCGGCCCACGCGGACGGACCCTTCATCGCGGTGAATTGCGGGGCCATCACCGACACCCTGCTGGAAAGCGAGCTTTTCGGCCACGCGCGGGGCTCTTTTACCGGCGCGACTTCGGACCGTCCCGGCCTTTTCGAGGCGGCCAATGGCGGGACCCTCCTATTGGATGAGGTCGGCGACATCACCCTCCCCATGCAAGTGAAGCTCCTGAGGGCGATCCAGGAAAGGGAAATCAGGCGGGTCGGCGAGAATAAAAGCCGGCCCATCAACGTGCGGATCCTGAGCGCGACCAACAAAAACCTGAAGGCGGAGGTCGCGGAAAAAAGGTTCCGCGAGGATCTCTATTACCGCTTGAACGTCGTCGAGCTGGCGGTCCCGCCGCTCCGGCAGAGGCGTGAGGATGTCCTTCCCCTCGCCAGGCTCCTCCTCGCGGAAGCCGCGATCCAGATGAAGCGGACCGTGGAGGGACTGACGGTCGCGGCGGCGGACCGCCTCCAGGGATACACCTGGCCGGGGAATGTCCGCGAGCTGGCCAATGCCATGGAAAGGGCCGTGGCGGTGGCCAAGTCCAAAAGGGTGGACGTGGATGACCTTCCCCACGAGGTGATCGCGGGATTGCCCCTGGTTTCCGAAAATGGGGAACCCCGCTCCCTCAAGGACGTGGAAAAGGACTGTATTATCGGAGCGCTGGAAAAAACCGAGGGCAACCGGGGCCAGGCGGCGGAGCTGTTGAAAATGGGGGTCGCGACCCTTTACCGGAAACTCAAGACTTACAAACTGGACAAGGCCCATGTTTAAAAAATAAATAAGCGCGGCGGATTCCGCCGCGTCCCGGCCTTTTTCCATCGTCCGGCTTTGTGAAAAATTTCACATCCCGCGGCGGACGTTGTTCATTTTTCCATCCACGTTCAACCAGCCCCCAATCCCCAAGGTAATGCAACGACCCAGGTTTAACGTCGATAAAGTTGGCCGAAAATCCACCTCCGTCCTAACCTGTAGCTGAAGGTCCCCAAGGTCCCAGGCGGCTCTATCCGCTGCGCCGAAGCCGCCCTTATCCTTCTTCTGAAATCGGGCAAGCCCGATCCAGGGATAAGGGCAGTGTGGTTTTCCTTGGTGGGGCAAGAGCCCCATCAATTATGGATCAACCACACGGCTACCGGAAAAAGCAAACCAGGACAAGGGCGCCCTTCCCTTTGGAAACGGAGGCCTCTCATGGATCAGGGTGCAGCCAGCATCGGATCGGTTCTTCTTTCGGTTTTATTCTTTCCCACTTTCTTTCAAAAAGCCGTCATGGAGTTCGTCTGGGGCGCGGGGGATCCCTTGGTCCTCGCCGGCGCCAAAAGGTTGTTCCTGCTGCTTCCCGCCGGCGCGGTCCTGCTCTGCCTTTGGGTCAGCGTCCTTTGCCTCTTGACGGTCATCGTCCGGCAAAGGCGGGTGGAGTTCCTCAAGGCCTTTACCGTCACCTGGTGGGACCTGCTCAAGAGCGTTTTCGCCTTCTGGGGGGGCTTTTTGAAGTTCTTCCTGGTCCTGGTCTCCGCCCTCTACGGCTTGGCGCGGGCCATGGTGTTGGGAGCCTGGTTCATCGTCCAGGACATCCTGATGGTGCCCTTCCGCCTGATTAAGAGCGTGGCGAAAAACGCCGCCACCCCGGGGGTTCCCTGGATCGCGGTGGTCCTCACCTTTTTCTGGTGCCTGGTGGAGGCGGTGGTCTTCACCTATGTGATGACGCCCCTGGTGCTGGACACCCTCTCCAATTTGACGGGAGGGGAATTGTCCGAGGCCGTCGTCCGGATCCCCCTCTTCCTTTTCATGCTCTTCCTGATCCTGGGAAGCTACGCGGTCCTGTCGGCCTGGACCGAGGCCCTGAAGACGCGCAATGTCCCGGCCATCCTGAAAATTTCCCTGGTGGAAATGGTGGCGGCCTTCGTGGAGGTGCTGTTCCTCTACCGGGAATTGGTGGATTCGCTGGTGCCCTGGTTCGCCCAGCACACGGCCAAGGACTTTGACTTGGGGATGGGCGGGACCCTGGCCCTGGGCTTCCTCGCCTGGCTGGGGGTCCGCGGCATGACCTGGTTCCTCTTCGCCTCCCACGGCGTGCCGATCATCACGGCCATCATCCAGGGCACGGGCCTGAAGAAACCCGAGGGCCGGGAGAGGGCGCCGATGGAGGACGCCTTCGCCTACACGGTGAGTTTTTACTACCACTTCAAATCGGACGCCGATTGGGTCCGGCAAAAGGCCGACGAGCTTTTGGGGGCCTTCATCCTCCCGCCCCTGCAGGTGGTTTCGGCGGTGGTGAATTTTTTCATCCTCTTGATCGCCTCCCGGCACCTGTTCGACCTGCCCTTCACCGGTTTCCGGGACATCATGAGGTCGAAGGAACTGCTGGAAGCCAAACCGGCGAGCCAGCCGCACAGGATCCGGAAAAGCCTCCGGGTGGTGAAACCGCCCCAGCCCCCGGGGGACTCCAACCCTTTTCCCCCGCAGGAGGCGCACTCATGAGGGCCCGCGGGATGGGGCTGGGGATGGTCCTCCTGGGCCTCGCGGTTTCGGCGGCGCCGCTCCGGGCTTCCTGGCTGGACACGAAGCCCCAGCCCAGGACCGTGATGTTCGTCGGGGTGGACGTGAGCGGGTCCTTCCTGAAGGGGGCGGACTTCGACGACTCGATGAGCTTCCTGGCGCGCTACCTTTACGCGCACTTGATGGGCCTGGAGGGCCTGGACAAGCCCTCCGCGCTGTTCGTGGGCTCCATCGGGGGCGAGGAAAAGGGCGAGCCGAAGGTTTTCTACCCCATCGAGACCTTCCAGAACAAGACGCCGGAGGAGATCGAGGCCAAGCTCCGGGAAATGTTCCCCAAGTCGCGGAAGGACCGCTTCACCGACTACAACGCCTTCTTCGACAAGGTCGCGGAAATGGTCAAGGACCGAAAGATGGTGATGAAGCCCCTCTCGGTGGTCATGCTCAGCGACGGGGTGCTGGACCTGCCGGGGCGGCACGGGCGCCACGACTACCGGGGCATCGACTTGTCCTCCATGGAAAAGCTCTCCCGCAACGTCACCCTGAGGCTGCTTTACACCGATCCCTCGGTGGGGAAGAAGTGGGAAAGCCAGGTGCCGAGGCGCAGGGTCAAGGTTTGGACCCAGGAGGCGCCGGTGATGGAAACCTGGAAGGACCCGAAGCTCTTCATCCCCAATGACCCCATGGAAAAGCAGGAACTCTTCATGAAGTGGGTGAAGAACAACGTGGACTTCGGGGTCCGGATGAAAAGGGTGGATTGAGGGTGATCGCTGAAATCGTTCGGGACGCAGCCGCCGGGGGTTTCGTCAGGTCTTAGGCGGACTGCTCGAGGGTAGGCCCTTCCCCTTCCGGGGGGAGGGCCTTTTTATTTCGGGAAAAACCATTGGAGGCTAACGGAAGAACCTATTTACCACCCCCTGAATCATCATTCGATTCATCGGGGGTAGTACCGCCCTCGTTTTAATATTTCAATAGAAGGGCGGCCCACAGGCCCCTAACAGGGCCACAGAGGCACGGTTAAGATGGGAATGACGACCAAAATGAACGCCGGGAAAAAATAGCCGTCAATGAAGGGGAAGAATTCAGAAGGAAATGAATAAAATATTTTGTCCCGATTTAATTCCGATTGATTCTCTTGGCCTACCTGTGCCTCTGTGGCCCCGTTAGGGGCCTGTGGTGAATAGGTTTTGCCGGAAGAAGTTAAGGTTTACCCGGTGGACCCTGTCCACCCCGTGGTGAAATCCGGATGTTACTCCGCCAGGTAGATGACCTTGACGTATTTCCTCTGGGCGGCGGAAATATCGCTCTCCATCACGAAGCCGATGGCGCCGTCGCTCTTATTGACGGCCCGGAGCACGTCGGTGGAATCGGGAAGGACCGCCGGGGCCGCAATGGCGTCCACGAAGGCCTTGCTGTTCCAGATCTTCTTGTATTGGGCCTTGTTCTTGGCCAGGACCAGCTTGAAGAAGGAGCCTGACACAGCCTCGTCGCCGTTGACCAGGGGCTCGATCTTGTTGGAGCCCTCGTAAAGCTTCTCGCCCGTGTAGATGGCCCGGATTTCCTTGAGCCCCAGGCCTGTGAGGGCCCCGTCGGCCTTGACGACGACGGCCAGTTTATCGCCCTTGGCCGCGGCCGAGGGGGGAGTATGGAGGCCGAAGAGAATAACGATCACCCCGAATAAGGCTGTCATTTTTTGGAAGTTCTTCATATACAGGCTCCTTATGACTCTAAACATTTCAACCAACCTCAACATCCTTTAAATTCCCCCTCACCCTTGATCCCCCTCCCTCCAGGGGAGAGGGAGGGGAAGAGAATCGACTTAAAACCCGAAGCCCCAAGCGGTAGCCAGTTCGGTGGAAGCGACGCCGCTGTCGTTGATGGAGCGGGCCTCGATCTTCCAGGAAGAGGCGATGGGGACCAGCTCAAACCTCACCCCCGCCATCCAAACCGTCTTGTTGGACCAAAGCAGGGCGTTGAAGTAAGGGTCGGTGCCGTCCAGATACAGGTTTTCCACGCGGACATAGGGTTTGACCTCCGGGGAGACCTGGTAGCCGGCTTGTATATAGAAGGCCGTGTTGTTGGAACTTCCCACCGTGGTGCCGCCCCCGATGGCGTTGTCGAAGTTATAGAACTCGCTCAGGAACTCGAACTTGTCGTCGGTGTAGATCACTTCCGCTTCCAGCAGCAGCTGGGCCAGGTCGGCGAAAATCAGCGGGCTGTTGGCCGCGATCAAATCCGGGGAGGCGTTGACGCCGTACTCGCTGAGGACTCCCGCCACGCCGAAAGCCAAGCCCCCGTCCGAACTGGGCTTGAAGACCAGGCGGGCGGCGACGCGTTTGCTCTTGAACTGGTCCCCCTCGGGGCTGAAGTTGATGAAGGCGTCAACCGCGGTTGGGATGGTGGCTCCGTCCCCGTTCAGGCCGATGCTGCCGTTGTTGCCCAGGTTCAATTCATATTTCAGGGAGGAGGCTCCCAGGTCGAAGGTCCCGTTGGCGAAGAGCCCGACGAAATGGCTTGGCACCACGCCGCCCTTGGAGGGGATGCCGCTGCTGCCGCCGTCCTCAAAGGCGATGAAGAAGGGGCGGTCGATGGTGGTCTGCAGGTGGGAGCCGTGGTGGAAGGTGCGGTTCCAATAGCCGAAGGCCGTATGGTCCCGGCCGGCTCCCAGGTGGAACTTGTCGTCGAAGGCGTAGGAGACCAGGATCCGCTCCAGGTCGATGGTGGGGTCCTGGCCGTCAAACTCGACCACGTTCTCGCACATGAAGCTCAAGTGGTCGCCGTAGCGGCCCATGATATGAAGGTCGGTCTGGCCGATATAAAAGCCGTTGGTCTGGGGGAAGGAGCCGGCCGGGCCGAAAAGGCGGTACTCGGCGTCGCCATAGACGTTGAAATGAAGGCGCAGCTGGTCCTCGTGGACCTGCTGGAATTTCTGGTTGGCCGAGTCCTCGAAGGCCGCGAGCTTTTTTTCCAGGGCCTTGACCCTCTCGGACAGGGACTTGGAGGAGGCCTTCTCCACCGGCGCCGCGTTATCGTCCGCCTCATCCGCGGCCTGGACCGGGGCCCATCCCAGGGTAAGCCCTAAGACCAATATGAGGGGAAGCCAGTTAAGGTTCATTTTTTTCATCCCTTGATCCTCCGTTTGTGTCATCTTAGGCGGTGCAACTCATTTGCCCCATTCGCCTGGAAAGACAATTTTTGATGGCGGAATTATACCCAAAAATTGTCTTGTCGGGGACCGCTGATTTTTAAGGCCGGAAGAAGTAAGATAGAAACGCCACAAAAACCAGAGGATTGCTTCCCATGATTTATTTCGACCATGCCGCCTCCGCGCCCCTCGACGAGAAAGTCCTCGGGGAAATGATGCCCTATTTAAAGGGCGATTTTGGAAACCCCTCCAGCGTCCACGCCTACGGCCGGGAAACCAGGGCCGCCATCGAGCGCTCCCGGGACAAGGTCGCCGAGACCCTTCACGCGGACCCGAAGGAGATCGTCTTCACCAGCGGCGGCACGGAAAGCGTGAACGCGGCCCACAAGGGCGCGGTCCTGGCCTTCCACGGAAAATTCCGCCACGTGATCATTTCCGCCGTGGAGCACCATTGCGTCCTGGAATGCGCCGAGTGGCTCACCACCCAGGGCGTCGCCGTGACCGCGGTGCCGGTGGACGGGGAAGGGCGGGTGGATCCCAAGACGGTCCGGGCTTCCATCCGGCCAGGCGAGACGGGGCTGATTTCCATCATGGCGGCCAACAACGAGGTCGGCACCATCCAGCCCTTCCAGGAAATCGGCGCCATGGCCAGGGAGATGGGCATCCTTTTCCACACCGACGCGGTCCAGGCCTACGGCAAGATTCCCATCGACGTGAGGGCGGACCATATCGACCTTTTATCCGTGTCGGGCCATAAGATTTACGGGCCCAAGGGCGC
Organism: uncultured bacterium; assembly: GCA_964624625.1. Classification (GTDB taxonomy): domain Bacteria; phylum Oederibacteriota; class Muellerivitia; order Muellerivitales; family Muellerivitaceae; genus PALSA-1180. Next base: position 2,925 of record CAZUXW010000022.1, on the reverse strand, counting down.
CGGGTTCCTCTACCAGCGCAAGGGCGTGGAATTGGTCCCCCTCATCCACGGCGGGGGCCAGGAAAGGGACCGGCGGGGCGGCACGGAAAACGTGCCTGGCATCGTGGGATTGGGCGAGGCGGCCAAGCTGATTTTTTCCGAAGCCGAGGAAAGGAAAAGGCTCCGGGTCATGACCGATATTTTTTGGGACGAGCTGAAGGCCAAGTTCCCCGGCGCGAAAATCAACGGGCCCCAAAAGTCCGGGGACCGGGTTCCCGGCATCCTCAACATCACCCTGCCGGGCATCGAGGGGGAGAACCTGGTCCATAGCCTGGATTCCCGGGGCTTCGCCCTCTCCTCCGGGGCCGCCTGCGCGGCAGGCTCCGCGCCTCCCTCCCACGTGCTCATCGCCATGGGCCGCACCCCGAAGGAAGCCAAGCAGGGCCTCCGCTTAAGCTTCGGCAGGTCCAACTCGGGGGAGCAGGTCCGCCAGTTGCTGGAGGTCCTGCCGGCCGTGACCCAAAGCCTCCAGATGATGTCCTCCTTTTTAGAGGATGACGAGGAACCGGGGAAGGCCGGGGAGTAAAACCTAAATCCACAGCGCCCTCACCCCAGGTCCCTCCCCTCGAGGGAGGGGGGAAGGACGAGGGCGAATGGGTCGTTTTGGGTTAAAGGTTGGTTTTCGCGGGGGCTTGATTCACCGGCCCCAGGGCGTTCTAAAGGACTCCCTGTCCGAACCGAAAGTCACTTCTGAACCACCCCCCCGCGGGTTACAATAGGGCCGTTGTCCCGGTGGGGCGCCTTGACCAGGCCCCCGGCGCCTGATCCCTGTCTCATTGAAAGGTTTTCAACCTTGTTCAAGACCAAGTTAGGCTTCCGCATCGCCCTCGTGGTGATCTTCTCCATCGTGTTCACCCAAATGCTCACGGTGGTCTTCACCCTGGCCAACCAGCGCAAGAGCCTGCTGGATAAAAGGCTCGAGTCGCTGCAATTCTCCGTGGGGCTGATGGAAACCCAGGTGGTGAGGGACATCCACCACTTGAATTGGAACCCCTTGACCCAAACCCTCTCGGACCTGGCCCGGGGCTATTCCGCCTACTCCTTCACCCTCTTCGATCCCAAGGGCACGGTGCTCATTCACCAGCAGCTGAAGGAAGGCTATGAGAGCCCCACCGACGACCTGAAGTTCAAGCTCCAGATGGTCTCCGAGGAAAAGGCGCCGCCGGCCCAAACCTACAAGGGCCCGGAGGGGGACGTCCTGCGCTACGTGATGCCCATCTACGACGACGAGGGGGTCCTCGTGGCGGGGTTGGACCTGGAATCGCCCACCGTCGCCATCGACGCCACCGTCCGGGCCCTCCTGTTGAAAACCGTGGGGCTCACCTTCGCCTTTTCCCTCGGCGGTTCCCTCATCGTGACCTTGATCGTCACCCTCATCCTCTTCCGGTCCGTGGTCATGCCCATCAACGTGATGAAGGACGAGCTGGAGGACCTCTCCAAGGGCGAGGCGGACCTGACCTTCCAGATCCAGGTGAACTCCAAGGACGAGATCGGGGAGATGGGCCATTGGTTCAACTCCTTCATCGGCCGGATCCGCGCCATGGTGATGAGGGTGATGGAGCATTCCCAGCACCTCTCCGAGCAGGTCACCAGCATGAACCACTCCATCTCCGAGGTTTCCGCCATGAGCGAGGACGTCACCACCACCGTCCAGCAGATCGCCCGCGGCGCGGAGGAGCAGGCGGCGAAAATCGCCGAGGTCAACCACCTGATGCAGGAAATGCAGGACACGATGAAGCTGATGGAGATCAAGTCCATCGAGACTTCCGGCGCGGTGGACAAGGCCACCCAGACGGCCCGCATCGGGGGCAAGCTGGCCCACGGCACGATCGACAAGATGGGGTCCCTCAACGAGATCATCCTCAAGAACACCGAGATGATGAGCAAGCTCGGCAGCAAGAGCCAGCAGGTCGGCCGGGCGGTGGAAATCATCACCGGCATCGCCGAGCAGACGAACCTGCTTTCCCTGAACGCCGCCATCGAGGCGGCCAGGGCCGGCGAGTCGGGCCGGGGCTTCGCGGTGGTGGCCGAGGAAATCCGCAACCTGGCCGACGGGGCCAGCAAGGCTACCCAGGAAATCACGAACCTGGTCCAGGAGATCCAGGACCAGACCGGCGCCGTGCTGGAGTCCATGGAGAAGGGCGCCAAGGAGGCCCAGGGCAGCAAGGACAGCATCCGGCAGATGGAAAATTCCCTGGATGAGATCGTGGCCGTCATCGAGGCCGTGGTCGGGCACAGCAAGGCTATCGGGGAGATGATCTCCACCCAGTCCCAGCGCTACACCAAGATCGTCCACAGCATCCAGGACATCAACGCGGTGAGCGAGGAATCAGCCGCCTCCACCGAGGAAGTCTCCGCCTCCACCCAGGAGCAGTCGGCCAGCATGGAGCAGGTCTCCGCCACCTGCAAGGAACTGGCGGCCATGGCCCAGGAACTCAAGGGCATGGTGGAGAAGTTCAAGGTTAACTGACCCCCTACACCACCGAGGGAATAGGGTTACATCGGGGAACCTTAACATCTTGCGACAAAACCTGTTCACCACAGGTCCCCTTTGGGGACCACAGAGGCACAGGTAGGCCCGTCCATTGATTTGAACCAAATAACAATCCCTTTTGCCACGGATGAACACGGATAGAATCATTCGGGGTTAACGTCGGCAAATAACAATCTTTTGCTTTGAAATCGAATCTTTTCCCAATAATATTTTTGCTTTATCTGTGTTAATCCGTGTTCATCTGTGGCTAAAATTCAGTTACGTTTCTCCCGAATTTGCCTTTGTCATCGGTGTCCATCGGTGCCTGCGTGGCAGGTCGGTGGCTCAATTTCGCCTCTTAGGAGTCTTTATGCCTTCACCTCTCTCGCTGAATCTCGACTATATCTCCGACC
>CAZUXW010000021.1:31131-38560 GCA_964624625.1 uncultured bacterium | reverse complement strand
TAACGGATTCTCCGACATCGACACCCACCGATACGCCAACCTCGACACGAACGAAGACGGCCACGAATACGCTGACCGACACACCGACGGATACACCGACAAATACGTCAAGTCAAACACCTACGGAAACGCCAACGGAAACACCTTCGGACACCCCCACTCCTACGCCGACGAATACCTCCACGAATTCACCGACTAAATCCCCAACCATGACACCCACGAATTCACTGACTGATACGCCAACAGGTACTCCAACAAATACATCGACCGACAGCCCGACAAATTCTCCGACACCGACACCCACCGATACCCCAACCTCGACACGAACGAATACGGCCACGAATACGCTGACTGACACGCCCACTCCTACGCCGACGAATTCTCCTGCGAATACCTTCACGAATTCACCCACCAATACACCAACTAATACGACAACGGCGACACTAACGGACACGCCAACCCAGACCCCGAGTGACACGCCCACGAAAACGCCGACCGACACTCCCACGGATTCACCGACAAATACGCCAACTCAAACAACTACCGACACGTTAACGGCTTCGCCAACGGAAACACCTGTGGATACCCCGACCGTCACTCCCGCTAACACGCCGACGAATTCTCCGACGAATACCTCCACGAAGTCACCCACCGATACACCAACCAATAAGCCAACGGCGACACTAACGGATACGCCCTCTCAGACGCCCACTCAATCATCAACAGATTCACCGACGGATACAGCCCTTCAAACTTCAACCCATACCCCCAGGCCCACGGTGACGGCTACTCCAACCGACACGATAACGACGACTCCGACAAATTCATCTACATTGACTCAAACCCCAACCTTTACGACCGCCGAAACTTACTCCCTAACTCCCACTTCCACGCAGACTCTAACGCTTGCCGCCACAGGGATCCCATCCCCAACCGCTTCCATGACGGTGACCGCTGCGATTCAATATCCAGGATTGGGAACTGTTGTCTTAGCCCCTGTTCCAGCCCGCCAAGGCGACCATGTGGTGCTGTTTTACGACAAGCCGACCAACTACAGCCGGTGGGAAATATTCAATGTGGCAGGAGAAAGGGCCGCGGTTCTTTCCTTTACCCGAACCGATAACCAATTCTGGGACACGACGGGTGCTGCCCCGGGAGTTTATTTTGTCCGAATTCAAATTACCGACACCAACGGCGCCGCATTTCAGTTCACCCGAAAAGCCATCGTGATTCCTTAAGAAATTGGGTAAAGAAAAGAAATGATTGATCCCTGGGACAGGGACCCAGGTTTTTTCAGCTCCGGATATTTGTTCCCAACCCTCCGCTTCGGATAAAAGGCGGTTGGGGGATTTCCCCTCGACGAAAGAGATGATTTCAAAATGAGAAAATATTGGAGGGGCGAGGAATCAAAATGAGCGATTCGCCCGATCATTTTGATCGAGCCGAGCTGAAATGGGTTTTTTCTGGGTTTAAACCGGGCAAAAACCCTTGTTTTCGGCCGGCGCGTTTAATTTAAAAGGAATTCCTCCGGGGGGATGCGCGGTATAAAACTTGCTTTAACTAGAAGGTGTATGTTTAAAAAACCTAATGAGGTGAAAGCATGTCGATGACTAAGGAAGCGGTGAAAGAAAAAATGAAGGACCCGAATGTCATGGTGCTCGATGTGCTGCCTGATAATGATTTCGCGAAGCTCCATATCAAAGGCTCGGAAAATCTTCCCCTGGGGCTCAATTCCAATGATTTCGTTGAGGCGGTCGAGAAGAGATACGGCAAAGAGAAATTCTTCATTACTTATTGCGCCGGATTGACTTGTAACGCTGGGCCGGACGCGGCCAAGGCCCTCCAAAAAAAGGGGTTCAAGGCGAATGACTACGCCGGTGGAATGCAGGACTGGTCGCAAGCCGGCTTCCCTACGGAGGGAACCGAGTCGAATGTTTAACGGATTGTCTTTCGCTGGCGGCGAAATTGAAGGGTTTTAGCACCAAATCAATGAAAAGAGGAAAAAATGTCTCAGGGATTTAAGAAGTTATTTTCGATGGGATTGATGATGGCGGGGATTTTCGCGATGACGGCCGTTTCCAGGGCCGATTCTAGCGGGGGTCATTACGCCGATAACGGGTACCATCCCACCAATGACGGGGGAAATTTCGGGTTGGGGTTGGAATTGGGGGAACCGGGAACCTGGGGCGCCACGGGGAAAATTTGGATCGACCGGGAAAACGCGTTCCAGCCTGCCGTGAAATTCACCCAGGGAAACGACCTCATCCTCCAGCTGGATTATTTATGGCACAATTTCGACATTATCCATATGTCGGAAACCTCGGGTGAAATACCGCTTTACATCGGCTTGGGCGGAAACCTGCTGCTTCAAAACACGGTGGAGATCGCGGGAAGAATTCCCGTTGGAATTTCCTACATTTTCGACAAACGAAACGTCCCGGTGGACATTTATTTACAGGCCGTGCCGACCCTTTGGTTTTTCAGCGGCGGGCTCACGACCTTTGATATTTACGGAGAATTGGGCGGGCATTTTTACTTTTGAGGTTTGAAAAGAAAGGAGGTTCGGAATGTTATTCACGATCGCTGCGGTGTTAGTGATTCTCTGGCTTTTAGGTTTCGTGAGTTCGTACACGATGGGCGGGCTGATCCATATCTTGCTGGTGGTCGCCTTGGTCGTGTTGATCCTTGGGTTTCTTGAGAGGCGGCGGGTTTGAGGTCATGGTTTGCGGTGGTAGAGCTTGTCGGGTCAAAATAAAATCAGGAAGAAAGAACGGAAAATGAAAAAGTTAAATTTATTGATCGGTTGTTTGCTTCTGGGAATGTTGGGAAACTCTGCCGCGATTGCAGCTGATGAACCGGAGGGTCCTAAGCCGCTTTTGGGCGTCGAGGGCGGGATTAATCTTTCCAGCTTTAACGGTGATACCGTTAATTCCGTCTATGAATCACGGTTAGGGTTTGTGGGAGGCGGTTTCCTAAGCCTGCCGTTGGGGTCGAGCTTGTCGCTGCAGCCCGAGGTCCTTTACGCGCAAAAGGGCGGCAAGGTCAATGGATTCGACTACCGGTTGGATTACGTGGAAATTCCCATTCTTCTCGACGTTAAAGTTTTGGGTCCCTTGGGCATTCTGTTGGGGCCTGCCTTCAACGCCAAGGTCGCCAGCACGGACGGGGTGGTCGTCGACAACACGGACGTGGGAGTGATTTTAGGGGCCCAATTGAATGTCGCGGCTTTTCTGCTCAGCGGCCGCTATGAAGTAGGACTGACGGATTTGAACAGCGATTCCAAAATCCAAAACGGCACCTTCACCTTTTTAGTGGGACTTTCAATTATTTAATGAATCGAGATCGATGGGTGTTAAAAGGCCCGTGAAAACGGGCCTCCACCATCGTCGAAAGAGGAACAAAATGTCTTACACCGCCAAAAACTATGAGCGTCTTCTGGGGATTCGGGGATTCAGCACCAAGCTTCTAAAGGCCCATTTCAAACTCTATGAAGGTTATGTCGCCCACATCAACAAGATGATCGAATTTTTAAATGGGGCGGAAAAAGAAGCGCCCGAATACGAAGAGTCCAAACGAAGGTTCTCCTGGGAGTTCAACGGAATGAGGCTACACGAGGCCTATTTCGGGAATATGACCAAGGAGTCCGAGGAGTTGGATCCTCGGTCAGATTTAGGGAAACAGATAGTAGCGTCTTTCGGCTCCATGGCGGCATGGGAAAAGGATTTTAAGGCCGTGTCCAGCATGAGGGGAATAGGTTGGGCGGTTTTGGCCTGGGACCCGAGCGGAAAGAACCTTTTTAATGTTTGGATTAATGAACATGATGCGGGCCACCTTTTTTCCTCCATCTCCCTTTTGGTAAATGACGTGTTTGAACACGCCTACATTGCGGATTACGGAACTGACCGAAAAGATTACATCGAGGCTTTTATGAGGGTGATTGACTGGGTGGAAGTGGAAAAACGCTTTGCGGGCATATTGCAACTGTCAGGAGCGAACGCTCTTTGAAATCGGAAATTCATAATCCTGCGAAACCTGGCAGGGAATTGGGTTGATGTAAGGAGGAACTTGGAGGGGTGTTTTGAAAAGTCTCGTATTAACGGCTTGCGGCTTGCTGATTTGGGCTCTTGGAATTCCAGCCGCCGCGGCCGGGGAATATGGGTCTGGAGTAAAATCGGATCTTCCGCCCAGGCTCGGAGTGGAGGCGGGAATTGACCTCTCGAACCTGTACGGGGATGTGGCGAATGACATGTTCGGGTCGCGTTTAGGGGTCGCGGGCGGGGTTTTCCTGAATTTGCCCCTGGATCCGATCCTCGCCTTCCAGCCCGAGATCCTTTACGAACAAAAGGGCGGAAAATTCAACGGCAGTTTCTACCAGCTGGATTACGTGGAAGTTCCCTTGCTCCTGAATATCACCTTCGGAAGTCCCGACTTCAATCCGGGCATACTACTGGGCCCGGCTATCGGGGACATTGTGGCTTCCCGGGGAGTGCCGAAAACCATTGATCATTTTGACTTGGGCCTGGTGATAGGGGCACAGGTGGATTTTTCCAAGTTTTTCGTCAGCGGAAGATATGAAATGGGTGTGATGGACCTGAGCTCCGACCAACAGGTAAAGAACAGCACCGTCACCTTTTTAGTGGGCCTTTCCTATATTTAAACCTAGGTTAAGGAGGCGGTCATGCCGATTCAAACGTCCGGGCTGGTCGAAGCCCATTACCGATATGACGCTGATGCTCAACGGACTGAAATTCTATGGAAATGCCTCAGGTGCGGTGAAATAAAACAACGCAATCGATGGATCTTAAGCTCCTGTCCTTCCTGCGGCGCTCCGAAGTCCCAATTTGTCCTGGTAGACGAGGATTAATCGTAAGACCAATGGTTTGAGGAAAACAGCCTCTCGGTGGATTTCAAGTGGTCATTCCAAGATAATTGGTCCGCGGTCGTCAGGCGCAAATCCCGCCAGGGTTCATCCTTCGGACCGGCCATTAAAACTGCGATCGACGGATAGCGGCGGTTTATGCCGATGTTTACGGTTCTTCTCAGGGATCGATCTCTCGAAAAAAGTTACTCCGGGTTAACCCAAGGCGAATTATCAAAGTGAGAGCCCTGAACAGGCCTAGAGAAAATAAAAAAAAGGACTATGAAATTTTCGACCCATTCCAGAGTACAATCATATTGATCAACGGCTTCTGGCTTTTGATCGCGGCCCCGGCGAATGTCCTTAGGGAATCCGAATCAAGCTTCCGCCTCTATTTGATTCAACCAACTCGGCCTTTCAAATCACCCTCAATTTATCAATTTGCAATTTTTGAAAAGCTATCACCAAGATTGTCATTCTGATCGCTCGGAATGAAATAACGCGCCGCCGCGGCAAGTTTTTCAAAAGTTACAAGATGATGGTTGACCCCGAAAAAGGAGCTGTTCATGCGCGTTGAAGACTTGGATCTTAAGGAACTTTTGGAATTGGACCCTGGGGGCGGAATGATTCATTTCGCGGGCCAGAGGGCTTTGATCTTTGACGCCGTGGCCCAAGGTCTTTTGCGTAAGGAACTCATCGACACCTTTGGCGAGAAAGTGGCCCGGGGCATCCTCAGCCGCTACGGTTACATCCACGGCAGGCGCCTGGCCCAGGCCATGAAATCCAATTACAAATGGGAAACGGACGAGGAGTGGCGAAACGCGGGGGTCCGGGTCCTGGCCCTTCAGGGTCTTTTCATGGTGGACCCGAACAGCTCGGACGCTTTCGGCATGGATGGCGGAACTTGGCGGGTTTCTTATGAGGCGGAGCAGCATATCCTATTAAAGGGCCGGTCGGATAAACCCGTTTGTTGGAACCTTTGCGGACTTATCAGCGGCTACATGAGTTTCGCCTTGGACAAGGAAATGTACGCGCTGGAAGACAAGTGCATCGGAAAAGGCGACACGGCCTGCCACGTAATCATTAAATCCGAGGAGGAATGGGGTGACGAAGTCGGCGGTGAATTGGCGGTATTCAAGCGGGTGGGCATTGACGACACCCTGCGGGATGTCACCACCACGCTGAAACGCACGGAATCCGAGTTGCGCGAAAAGACTCGGAAGCTGGCTATGATCGCCAAAATCGAGGAGGATCCGGCGGAGCTCATGGCGCGGAGCCCCGAGATGCGTAAACTAATGGAACTGGCCAAAACCATCGCCGCCATCGACTCCACGGTGTTGATCACCGGTGAGAGCGGCACGGGAAAGGAACGGGTGGCTCGTTTTGTCCATGACCATTCGGCCCACGCCTCCGGCCCATTTATCGCGGTCAATTGCGGGGCCATCACTGAAACCCTCCTGGAAAGCGAACTGTTCGGACATGCCAGGGGAGCCTTTACCGGAGCGACCACCGACCGCCCGGGTCTTTTCGAGGCGGCCAACGGTGGAACACTTTTCCTGGATGAAGTCGGGGAAATCAGCCTTCCCATGCAGGTTAAACTGCTTCGGGCGCTGCAGGAGAGGGAAGTGCGGAGGGTAGGGGAGAATAAAAACCGCCCCATCAACGTACGCATCTTAAGCGCCACCAATAAGGACTTGAAGGTTGAGGTGGCTGAAAAGAAATTCCGGGAGGATCTCTACTACCGTTTGAACGTCGTTGAATTGGCCGTTCCCCCCCTGCGGCGCCGGCGGGAGGATATCCTCCCCCTGGCCCGGCTATTGCTCGCCGAGGCGGGGATTCAAATGAAGCGGGCCGTGGATGGAATGACCGCCCCCGCGGCGGACCAGCTGCTCGGCTACGCCTGGCCCGGTAATGTGCGGGAGCTGGCGAACGCCATGGAGAGGGCGGTGGCGGTGGCCAAAAGCAACCGCGTGGACATTGAGGACCTCCCACCCGAGGTGCGTCTGGTGCTTCCCCTCATTTCCGACAAGGGCGTTCCCCGGTTTTTAAGGGACGTGGAAAAGGACTGTATTTTGGGCGCCCTGGAAAAAACCAAGGGAAACCGAACCCAAGCGGCCGAGTTGATGGGAATGGGCGTAGCGACGCTTTACCGGAAACTCAAGGCCTACAAACTGGACCCGGTCAAAATTTAAAACCGATGATGGAGGCTGTTTTATGAAGTGTTCCGATTTCACGATTCTGGTGGCTGAGGACGAGCCGGGGTTGAGGAGAATTTACGAAAAGTCCCTGGCCGCGGAAGGCTACCAGGTGATCTTGGCCGAGAGCGGGGCCCGGGCCCTGGCCGAATTGCACGAAACCCCCGTCGACCTGCTGATCACCGACATCAAGATGGAAACCATGAGTGCCTTGGAACTACTGCCTATCCTAAAACGAGACCACCCCCGATTGAGGGTGATCGTGGTCTCCGGACGCTACGACGGGATGGAGGTGGAGTTTCAAAAAAAAGGATTTGATAACGTCGAGACCTTTTTTCAAAAACCCCTCAACATGAACGTTCTCAAGGAGAAGATC
>CAZUXW010000021.1:26843-31031 GCA_964624625.1 uncultured bacterium | reverse complement strand
CGTCGAGACCTTTTTTCAAAAACCCCTCAACATGAACGTTCTCAAGGAGAAGATCCGGCAGATCTTAAAGATTGAGGAAGGGGTTAAAAAAGCCTAGCCATTCCTAAACAAACCTGCCGTCGAATGGACCTAAGTCCCCCCGGCGGGAGAAGGTCTTTCCTTATTCTCCGCTCATAAGTTCATTTTAACGGTTTCCAGGAGTTCGGCGGCTTGGACCGGTTTGGTCAAAAGGGCGTTAAAGCCGCTGCTGGTATCCCAGGTTCCGCCCTGAATATCCATAAATCCTGAAAATGCCAAAATGGGCAGGAGCGGATTTCCGGAGAGAGACCTTAATTTGTGGACCAGATCGTATCCGGTGATATCGGGCAATATTAAGTCTTGCAGGACCAAATCTGGGTTTTCCTTCATTTTAACCACGGCGGTGGCCCCGTCCGGAGCCTCCAGAACAAGGTAGCCGGCTTGCTCCAGGATTTTTCTCGTTATCCGGCGGAGCGCAGGATTGTCGTCCACGATCAGTATTTTTTTCGGAAACCCGCCGGCTTTATTATTTTCCAACCATTCCCCCGTTCAACACTTATTACCCCTAGTTTAATCACTGCCGCATTTTTTAAATAGGATTCGTTGATTAAAACGCCGGCGTCGTTTAACGCGTTTCGCCCGCAACCAAGAAAAATATTTTGGTTTTATTACCGAGGTCTATGAATGGGCGGGGTTTCAAAAAGATTGACCACGACCGATCAAATTGATTCCCGGCTTTCCCGATATGATCAGGTTGGAGGAGCCAAATCCTCCGTGAGGGTGAAATGGCGCCGGACTTCCGTCTGGCTTATTTCTTGCTTTGTATATACCGTTACCGCCAAAAAAACCAACCTATGGCGAGGCCTTGCCTGGATCAGGCCTCGGGAGACTTGCCGAAAAGTGCCGATTTAATCTTGGCCTCGGGATTTGCCGGCAGGTTTCCGGAAAGAAATTATGATCACCGTACGAAAATCGGAAGAACGCCGCCGCGTCGAAGACAAGGACCAGAAAACCTGGATGACCTTTGACCAGGATAACGATTCCGACCCGTTGCAATATGGCTTCAGCACCCTCCGGGTCTTGAATGAGGAAATTATTTTTCCCGAAAGGGGAGTCCCGATCCGCGCGAACAAGGATATGGTCATCATCGCCTATGTCCGGGAGGGAATCGTTATCCATATCGGACCCTTGGAAAAGCCCCTCTTGGAGGAGGCGGAGGAGTTCCAGCTTCTAAACGCCTCTCCTAACGGTGCTCAATATTCCTATAACGTATCGCGCACCGAAGACGCCCATGTCTTCGAATGCGGATTCGCGGCCAACGGGGATTTGCTAAGACTGGGCTCGAGGAAAAAAATATTTTCCCACGCGGAACGGCACGGATTATTAAAGCTGATCGCCTCGTCCGACGGGAGGGAAGAATCGCTCCCGCTGCAGCTGGATATCCAAATGTATTCCACCTTCATCCATAAGGGGAATCACATTATCCACGAGATCAAGCCGGGCCGGAGCGCCTGGCTCCACGTCGTCGGCGGTGAAATCCAAGCGGACAACCTCCACCTTCAGAAGGGGGATGGGGCCGGGTTTTCCGAGGAGAGGTCCGCTTCCTTCACCGCCAAAATGCCGGCGGAAATCCTTCTCTTCGACCTGAGCGGGCAGGTGCCCAAGGAAATGAGAAAAAGATCCGAGAGGGAACTTCAGTCGGCTGAAAATCGTTAGGGGATAAAGCCCGGCACCATTCCCGCGGGAATGAAAGGGATTGACGCTGGGAGGCCTCCCGCCGGCCGCTTAAGGGGATGTTTTGGAAAAATCAAAAATTAAAGTCCTTCTCGCCGAGGACAATCCGGGCGGTTCTTTTTTTTGGGAAAGGATTCTCGCCGAGATCCGGGACACGGACATCGAATTTATCCACATCGTGAAACTATCCGACGTCTGCCAATATATCGGGAACGAGGCCCCGGATGTCATACTGCTTGATTTGTCGCTGCCGGAAGGCGGGGGCTTCGAATTTTTCCTGACGGTTTACAATATGGCGTCCTCCATCCCCATTATTGTCGTGACTGGGACCGACAACCAAAAGCTGGCGGTCCAAACCGCCTTGGAGGGGGCACAGGATTCCCTGGTCAAGACCGACATCAACGGCTACCTGCTCTGCCGTTCCATGCGCTACGCCATCGGCCGCCAGAGGCACTTGAGGCAGCTGAGGGCTTTTTCCATCGTCGATGAACTGACCGGCCTTTACAACCGCAGGGGGTTCCTGATACTGGCCGAGCAAAAAATAAAACTTTCCGACCAAACGGGCCAATCGCTTTTGCTGGTATTCGCCGATTTGGATGGTTTGAAACTGATCAACGATACCCTGGGCCATCACTGGGGGGATATGGCGCTCATGGAAACGGCCCATGTCCTCCGGGAAGCCTTCCGGGAGACGGATATCCTGGCCCGCCTGGGCGGGGATGAATACGTGGCCCTCCTGGCTTGTAGCGGTGAACTCGACGAGGAGTTTTTGGTCAAGAGATTCCAGGAAACGGTGGGGGAGCATAATGCCTTCCGGGAAAGAAATTTCAAGCTTTCCGTCAGCATCGGGATCGCCCGCTATGACCCCCAAGCGCCCTGCACGGCGGGGGACTTGTTGGCGAAGGCGGACTTGGTCATGTACCAGCAAAAAAAACAAAGGAAAGACCATGGCGACTCCTTGGTTTTCGCCGCCGTGAAGGATCCGGTCCGGGTCGTTCTGGCCGAATCCCTGGCGGAAACCCAAAATGAGGCCATTGTGAGGTTGATGTTGCCGATTTTACGTAAATGCGGGGTCGACGCGGGGCTCTCGCTCCAGCTTTCCTCTTGGGTGGCGAAAGGAAGCCGTGAGTTGAAATTGAACTTGCTGGAAATGATCGAGGAAATGGGCGGAATCACCGGCGGACCGGCCTTGCGGATGGCGTTGGTAGATGACTCGGAAGAAATCGCCGCTTTAGCGGCCCGGGTCATGGGAAAAATACATTTTGTTCCCGGCTTGCCGGTCTTGTTAAAAGTCGCCAAAATCCGCGAAAAACGATTCTCCGAGAGCGAGGATTTCCTGACGGCCGTCTGCCGGTCCCTGGGGGATCTGGCCCAATTGGAGGGAATTCCGTTCTTGCGGGAAATCGCCGGAAGGGAATCCATCCCAAATGGTAAACAATTCTCGACGCCTTTGAGGCTGGAGGCGATTCAGGCCTTGGTGAAGATCAGTCCACCGGAAGCTTTAACTTTCCTGGAAGGTTTGGGGACGGAAAAGGATACCCGGATACTGGAAACAGTGGATGAGATCATCCGGGAATTGCGTTCCGCCTAAGCCGGAATCGCTTGGGTCAAGCGGTTTGGGCCCGGACTTCGGAATCCGTTAATTTTTTTCGGGAAATTGCGCGCATAGGTCAAAGAGGAGAACTTCGGCAGGACCCTTGGCCGTGAAGGATACGGATCTTTCGTCGGAAAGCCCGGCCCCGTCCCCGATGAGAAGATGGAGGTCCTGCATCAAGATTTCACCCTTGATCACTTGCAGCCAAGCGAACCTGCCGATTTTCAACGGATGGACGATATGATTGCCCTTGTTGATGTAGGTTGAATACATTTGAACATCCTGATCGATTTGGAGGGAGGAATCCCTCCCGTCGGTAGAGGCGATCAGTTTTAATGTCCCCTGCCTTTCCGCGTGGGTAAAGAGTTTTTTGATCCCCGTTTTTTTAAAACCTTCCGGGGAGGAGAGGTACCCTCCTTCGTCAAGCCCTATTTTACAACCCTCGAGGGAAAACCCGCATTGGAAGACATGGGCGTCTTCCGATTGTGAAACGTTGAAGGCGTATTGTTTCGTGTTGGGAGCGACCTTGGCTTGGTGGAATTCCTTGGACTCTAAAAAATCCGGTTTTTCCAGGGGGCCTTTGTAAATAATCATTCCCTCGCGGACATAGGTGATGATGATCATGCCCTCGGCCGTATGGAGCGTGAAACTGTTTCCCGGAGAAAGCACTTCTTCGTTTAGAACTTTCAGGACGCCAAAGCCATCCCGAAGCGGATCGGACATGCTTTCAGCGTCAAAAGTGATCCAAGTGGATTGTTCCTCATTCTCGATGTGCCGGCGTTTTTCTGATTTTTGAACTGTGATCACTTTTAACTCCCAAACCGTCAAAAACCCTGATCCGG
>CAZUXW010000021.1:9903-26743 GCA_964624625.1 uncultured bacterium | reverse complement strand
GATTTTTGAACTGTGATCACTTTTAACTCCCAAACCGTCAAAAACCCTGATCCGGGACTGCGTTAAAAACCGGGGATAATGGGTCAAGCGGGAAAACTGTTGAGCTGCGTCCCGAAACGCGGAAGAGGATCCGCGACTTCGGAGCCATCCGTCCCTTCAGAGCCCCCTCATCCTGTTTTTCAGGTTTTCCAAGTTTTCAATCGTCAATTTTCCCGGCTCGGTTTTGATCAGACCAGCCGCTCCGAGCCGTGAGAAGGTGCGGATGCAGGTTTCCACGGAGGTTCCCGCCATTGAGGCGATTTCCTTGCGGGTCAAGGGGATGTATTTTCCGAATTCAGCCGACATCTTGATCAGGATATGGAGAAGGCGCTTTTCGGCGCATTCCTGGGAAAAGGTTTGGGCGTCCCTGGATTGGGTGAGGATTTGGGAGATTTTCGAAACGACGGCAAGGGCCAGGGAAGGGTATTTTTCCATGTTGTCCCGGAACACTAGGACCGGAAAAGAAAGGACGGTGACATCGGTCTCGGCAATGCTGTGGAACCCATAGTCACCCCCGTTGAAGGATGAAATCCCGAACATTCCACCGGCCCCCACCATGGATAGGGTCAGGTCATTTCCGTCCTCGGAATGGTTGACTTCCTTGACATGGCCCTGTTTGACGAACCAAATGAACAGGGCGCGCTCGTGTTCCAGGAAAATGGATTCACGCCTCACGAATTTTTTTTCGACCATGGTTTTTTCGATGATTTGGAGTGCGGGAAAGGGAATGCGTTGGAAAAAGCCCATGGTCGAAAGCGTGTTTTTTTTCCGCTCCAGTGAATCGATGAAGCTGGTCCTTGTCATCGTCGTCATGCCGTCCCCTTTGCCCTAAACCTAAATCCTGATTTAGACTTCAAACCCATAATTGAAGCAAGAAATAAGCCATGGATCGACGTGGCTTTTATCCCGCCTGTCGGTTAATCATGGCCCCGAATGGTTTCGCCCGGTCTAATAAAATCATTTTGATTTTATTCGAATCATTTTGATCGGCACCTAGGAAGGAATTGAAAGGGGGATTCGTTCGCCGGGAAACTTATGGTGTTAATCCGGCCGAGCCGGCATCGACGCTATCGTTTTGATAACGCCGGATGTGAAAAAGCGGTTAAAAAATAAATTCAATATTATTTATTTTGTTTTGAAAGCATTTCTGGCTCCGGAAGCCCCGTTGGCGAAGGCACGATCCTTGCTTTAAATCCAACCCTCGGTAACTCGAATCCCAGTTGGATTCCAAGATGGTTAAAAGGGGTTAGGAATGAAAAAATGGATAGGCGGTTTGGGGATGTTATCCCTTCTAACGATGGCTTGGCTGGGGGGCTGCGCTGTTAACAACGAGGGTCCAACCGGCCCACCCGGCCCGGCGGGAACCCCGTCATTTACCAGGACGCCCGTGCCGACCGCGACTCCCCAAGGCGCGCAATTGACCGTGAATCTCAGGTCGGACGCGAATTTTGTGGTATTGGCCTCCACCACGATCACCAATAGCGGGCACACGGTCCTCTGCGGGGATTTGGGCCTCTCGCCCGGGACCTCGGTCGTCGGGGCTCCCGTGATGAGCTGCGGGGGCGTCAAGCATGTGACCGATACGGCCGCGTCAACCGCCCAGTCGGATTTAACCCTGGCCTATAACGACGCCGCGGGAAGGACAACACCCGCCCTCGTCGCGGGAAATTTAGGGGGACAGACCCTTTACCCAGGCCTCTATAAATCCACCGGCGGTTTGGCGGTGTCATCGGGCGACCTCACCTTGGACGCTCAGGGAAACCCCAATTCCGTATTTATCTTCCAAATCGCCTCCACCCTTATCACCTCCTCCGGCCGCAGAGTCGTCCTGGCGGGCGGGGCGAAAGCCGCTAATGTTTTCTGGCAGGTCGGCAGTTATTGCGCTCTGGGCACGACCTCATCCTTCAAGGGAACGATCATGGCCCATAACCAAATCACGTTGAATACCGGGGCGCAGTTGGAAGGCCGGGCCTTGTCCCAAATCGATGAAGTGACGCTATTGTCAAATAACATCACCAAGCCGGCTCCGTGAAGAACGGCCATTTCAAGGAGAAGTTAATGGGATCAACGGTTAAGCCGGCGAAAAATTCGTTGGATAGCTTTTGGAAGATATCCTCCCGTTTGATTTTGGTGGGTATTTTATGGATGTCGCTGAGTGTTTTTTCTTCACGAGCTTTCGCGATTCCTCTTTCAACCGACACACCAACCGATACCCCCACCTTGACTCCTACTGAGACGTCAACGGAAACGCCGACGGAAACTCCGACCAACACACCGACGACAACCACTACGGTTACTTCCACGCCGCAAGGCCCGGTTAATCTTGGAACCGCGGGAGCTTACATCGTTTTGGCGGGCTCCACGATCACGAGTACGGGCCCCACCACCCTTTGCGGCGATCTGGGGTTATTCCCGGGAAGCGCCGTCACGGGTTCGCCGACGATTATCCTGGCCTGTGGAGGCGTATCCCACATCAACGACGGTTCCGCCTCAACCGCCCAAGACGACTTGACTACGGCTTATCTTGACGCCAAAGGAAGGACGGGAGCCGTCACCTTATCGGCATCGTCCTATGATTACGTCTCAGGATCGACAGTGACGCCGGGGGTCTATTACACCGGGTCCACCCTCGATATTTCAGGGTCCGTCACCTTGGATGGCCAGGGAGACCCGAACGCCGTCTTTATTTTCCAGGTCGGATCGGCCCTGAACGCTGACGGCTCCGGCTCGATTATCCTTATCGGGGGAGCAAATGCCGCCAATGTCTATTGGCAAGTGACGAGTTCGGCCACCATCAATACCGGCGCTAGTTTCAAGGGAACCATCCTGGCCCTTTTCGACATCAACATTCTCACCGGCGCGACGCTGGAGGGAAGAGCTTTGGCGAGAAACGGCCAGGTCACTTTGGATTCGATCAGCAGTGGTCTAGCCACGCCGACAACAACTCCCACTCGCACACCCACCTCAACTCCGACGGGAACAGCCACCCCGACCGTGACCCCGACCGCCTCTTTCGACAGCGGCGCCTTGGTATTGGCGCCGGTTCCGGCCAGGCAAGGTGAACACGTCATCCTTTTCTTTGACGCCGTTCCTGCGGCAACCCGTTGGGAAATATTTAACGTGGCGGGGGAAAGAGTCGCCGCCCTTTCCTTTGACGGACCCCATAACCATTTTTGGGAAACGACGGGCGTCGCTCCGGGAGTTTACTTTGTCCGGATTCAAATCACTTATTTGAGCGGCACGAAGCTCCAAATCATACGTAAGGCGGTGGTGATCCGATGAGAATTTTATCCCTCGAAAAAATCAGCCTCTGTGCCTTGCTCCTGACGGCCGCCGCGCCCTCGATGCTTCGCGCGGACCAAATCAACTCGGGGGGATCCTGGGACGCGGCGCCTTGGCTCAAGCTCCCTGCCAGCGCCCGCACGGCGGGCATGGGCGACGCTTTCGCGGGCATGGGGGACGATATCACCAGCTTTAGGGTGAATCCCGCCGGGATCGTGCAAATGGACGGCCCCCAAATCCTCCTCACCCATAACGCGTGGTTCCAAGGAGTTTCCGTGGAGCATTTCGCGGGGGGAATGCCCCTGGATTCGGACAGCGGAATGGGGTTGAGTTTCGACTACCTCAACCTGGGGTCGGTGGACGCCTATACCATTTCCGGGAATAGCCCGGTCGCCAACGGCACGGTGAATCCCAGAGGTTTTAACATCGGTTTGGGATACGGAAGGGCTTTGACCCGTAATTTTGACGCAGGCGTGGTCGTCAAATATCTACAACAGGACATCGCCAATTCCACCGGGGGCATCGTGGGAGCCGATGTCGGGTTAATGGCCCATGGGATTATTCCCCGAATAGCTTTGGGGGTAGCACTGGAAAATATCGGGCAAAATCTCCAGGGGTCGGCCCTGCCGACGGTCCTGAAAATCGGCCTGGCCTATAAATCCTCGCCCCTCGTGAAAAGGACTCACGCTTTCAACGTGGCATTGGACGCCGATTTCTCAATGACCCAAACCCAAGCAGCCGCGATCGAGGCGGGCGTGGAATATTGGTATAACGGGGTTTTGGCGTTGAGAGCGGGCGACCAAATTTCGGCGGATAAGCAGGGAACGGGAATGGATGGGTTGACGTTCGGCGCCGGCGTCAATCTCGGCCCCTTTCAGCTGAATTACGCCTTTATGAGCAACGGGTATTTGGGGAGCAGCAACCTGGTATCGCTGTTGATCAAAACCGATCAAGGCCCGCCGCCTCCAAAACTGACCAGCCAGGAAGTGAGGATTGTGGAACATGTCAACCGCAATGTCCAATTTTCATTCGATAGCGCCTACTTGAAATCGGAATTCAACGTTGAGTTGGACCAATTGGCGGACATCCTTAAAAAGAGGCCCAAGGACCATGTTCTTTTGACAGGTTACGCCTCGAACGAGGGTACGCCGGAACATAACCAGGAACTATCCGAGTGGCGCGCCAATGAGGTTCGGGACCGGCTTCGCGCCCACGGCGTTCCGGAAGAGCAAGTGATTTCCCTGGGCGCAGGGGAAACGAACACGATTGTTTCGGGCGGGGCGGAGAAGGAATTGTCGCCCAACCGCCGGGTGGAAATCAAAATCATCCAGCCCCGACCCGGCACGGACTAACCAGAAGAATCCAATCCGTCCTGCCGCCAAGCCCTTTAAAGGATTGGAGGGACTAGGCGGATGGACGGTCCCATTGGGCCGAGAAAGAATCTATCCTTGAAACACCAATACCGTTACCTCGTGATCGGCGGAGGCTTGGCTGGCGCTTCCGCGATCGAAGGAATTAGGCAGATCGACCCAACCGGTACGATCGGGCTGCTGTCGGCCGAGTCCGACCCGCCTTACAACCGGCCTCCCCTTTCAAAGGATTTGTTATGGGGGAAAAAGGAGTTCGGCCAAATATTCGTGCACGACGCCGCCTATTATCAACGTCAAAAAGTCGACCTGCACCTTAGGACCAGGGTCAAGGAAATCAACGCTGAAGGTCTTTCTGTTGCTGATGAGGAGGGGAACCATTACGGTTTTACCCGATTATTAATCGCCACAGGGGGGAGCCCCCTTGAATTTCCGGAGGGGGGGAAGGCGGTCCATTATTTCCGGGGAACGGAGGATTACCGGACCCTGGTTCGCGCCATTCCCAATGTTCAAGATTTCCTCATTGTTGGCGCCGGTTTCATTGGCGCTGAGCTTTCAGCCGCCCTCTCCCACCTGGGTAAAAAAGTCACGATGCTCTTCAAGGGTAAAACCCTTTTAGAAAGTATTTTTCCAGCCGATCTCGCGGCCTTTGTCACGGATTATTACAGGCAAAAGGGAGTTGTTTTTATCACGGAAGATGAACCGGTTCGTTTCGACCCTTGGGATAACAAGGTGAAAGTCACTACAAAAAAAGGCAAAGAGCTGGAGGCGGGATGGCTGATTGCCGGGATAGGGATTGATCCGGAAACGGAACTGGCGAAAACCGCGGGACTCAAAATCGACAAGGGCGTTGTCGTGGATCGGTTCTTGCGGACCTCCCGGCCGGAAATTTTCGCGGCGGGCGACATGGCGCGGTTTCCCTGCGAGGCGCTGGGGGAAAACGTCCGCTTCGAACATTGGGATAACGCGAAGGCCCAGGGGAAATGCGCCGGGATTAATATGGCGGGCGGATCCGAACCCTATGTTTACCTTCCCTATTTCTTTTCCGATCTTTTTGACCTGGGGTTTGAGGCGGTGGGGAAACTGGATTCCAAAATGGGGACGATCACCGCCTGGGAAGTACCCTTCCGAAAAGGGGTGGTGGTTTATCTGGAGAACCGGAAGGTAAAGGGCGTCCTCCTTTGGAACGAACCTCATCGGTTGGATTGGGCCAGGAAACTCATCACGGACCAAGCCTCGCCCGAGAGCGTTGAGGATTTGAGGAAGTTGATCCCGGTTCTTGCGCCGGTTTGACCCCCCGCCGGTCCCCCTTTTCAGGGAAAGCTGAAAATGAAACCGAAGAGAGGCGCGCCGCCATGAAAGGCATTCGATGACAGGAAAATACACAAAGGCCATGACCGCCTCCCCTGGCGCGTTTGGGATTGCCGTGAAGAATTATTACCGGATGGGGGGGTCCCAAAGAGCCGCCGCTTTCGCTTACTACGCGTTTTTTTCGTTGTTTCCGCTGGTATTGCTCACGGTGACGGTTTCCGCTTTTTTTATGGACCGGGACCGCGCGGCCAGGGATGTGATCGGCTATTTCAACCGCTACGCGCCACTGAACGCGGAAATCAGCCAGGATATTTTCGAAACCTTCACGGGAGCGGCGGCCGCCCGGGGTGGAATGACGGTCATCATTCCGGTTGTCTTTTTTTGGGGAGCCTTCCGGTTTTTCAACGTGCTGATCCGGGCGGTGAACCGGGCATGGGGGACCAAGGCGAATAGCTGGTGGCGCCTGCCCTTGAAGAACCTGTTTTTGCTGGGAATCACCGGTTTGACCATCCTATTAGGTTTGGCCGTGCCACTGGCGGCCAGGATCGCCAGGGGCTGGATGTTTTCAACCTATGATTTTGTCGCCTGGATCTATGACGGGGCGGTGTTGATCGGTCCGCTGCTGGTTTTGTTTTTGGGATTGAGCCTTCTCTACCGGCTGGCGCCCTACCGGCCGACCCTTTTTACCGAGGTTTGGAGCGCCGCCCTTGCGGCCGCAGCTTTGTTATGCCTGCTGGAGAGCCTTTTCGGGATTTACATCAGGAACTTCGCCAAGCTCAACTTGGTCTACGGCGCCTTTGGCGGCATGATGGCGCTTCTCATGTGGGTTTACCTTTCAGGCTGCATCATTATTTTCGGCGCCTGCCTTCCCGCGGCCCAGGCTCAAGTGAAAATCCGTTGGTGGAAAATTTTTAAATGATCCGGTGAAGGTCCCGTCCTGTTTCCGCATCGGTAAAGCATCAAAATGAGGTTGTAATAATCATTTTGATCTTCAATGGAAGGCCCTTTCAAGGGGTTTCTCCCCCCTGAGGCGGAAGTTCCTCTCGGTTAGGTCGTTTAACTTAAATTCCATCGAATCATTTTGATCGGGATCCCTGAAATTAAGTTTGAGCCGCTCAGGGAAAGACCGGTCCAACCCTGTTTTTCCATTCATCCTGGTTGGATTGGAGCCTTGGAACGGGCCATTGCTCCGGGCACGTTCCTTGCTTTAAACACTCTCCTGAGTTTCATGAGTAGCTGTGGGATTCAAAATAAATTTTAGGAGAAGTCATAGTGAAAAAGATTATAGCTTGTTTATTCTTCATGGCATTGCTTCCGGTAGCCTTCATGGTCGGATGCGATAACAAGGCGCCATCGAGTCCAGCGGCCCCAACGGAAACTCCGGTGATTACCTCCACCCCCACTAAAACCGCGACGAGGACCGTCACGGGGACGCCCAGCTCGACCGCGACCCAAACGCCGTCCAGAACCGTCACGAATACGCCTACGGAATCTCCTACGGCGACGGTTTCCTCGACGCCGACGGATACGCCGAGCACCACCCCGACGGCCCAACCGACTCAAGCGCCGGTTGACCTTGGTTTAGCCCAAACTTACGCGGTGATCGCCGGTTCGAGCATCACTGACGCCGGGGAAGACATTTGCGGAAGTTATGGAATATCACCTGGATCGACTGAAACGGGACCGCCTTACACTTTTAACGTTCTTTGCAGTGGAAGCGTCGCTGAAATCGGAACGGCTCCGGCTCTGGCCGCCCAAGGCGCGTCAGCCGCAGCCTATACGGACGCTACCGCCGCAGCGCGAGGAACCCCTGTCCCTGTCCCAACGGTCGCGGTCGGTGACATCGGTGGTGAAACCCTTTACCCCGGCCTCTACTCTGCCGTTTCCATCGGGATCACGGGTCCCGTCACTCTGGACGGCCAGAACGAATCCAATCCGGTCTTCATCTTCCAGATATCGTCGACCTTGATCTCGGGGACCAGCAGCGAGGTCGTCCTCAAAAATGGAGCGACCGCCGCCAATGTGTTTTGGGCGGTTGGCAGCAGCGCCACCCTCGGACCGAGTTCGATCAACAAGGGAATCATCCTGGCTTACACCGCCATCACGTTTAATTCCGGCGCCACATTGGAAGGCCGGGCTCTCGCGCAAAATGCCGCCGTCGTTTTTGGCGGCACAAATATCATCACCAACCCTTAAAGGGTGGGAGGTTTAAGGCCGCCCGGTTTTCCGGGCGGCTGGTCTGATAAGAGGGATTTATGCGCGGGTTGCACCGCGCATAAATCCTTTTCATTTTGGGGATTTTTTAAAAGGATTTGTGGAGCGAAGAGCCGTGAGAATCCGCGCCTCCGCCCGGAAATGTTGGGGTTGAGGAGCGGATTCTCATTGCTAATCGGGGAATCCAAGTTCGGCGTTAAAAAGGAAATGGGATGAGATACTCCTGTCGAAACGCAGGTAAAACCACGGTGATTATTGGCTTCTTGCTGGTGGCTGTTTTTGGGTGGGGAGGCGTCGCCCAAGGGTTGGCCGAGGAAGGGAATGTCATTGTTTTGGATTGCACGAGTTCCGCCGTGGCTTCTGATTTAACCAGCAAATTGCCCGCCGTTTATCTGGCCCATAAGCCTTTTGACCTTACGAAATTCACCGAAGCCGGGGAAATTTCCAAGGCCGATTTTAGCAGCCTCTTGCGGACCGAATTGAAGCCTCCCCGGGGGACGATCCGATTTGAAGCCGGGAAGAACGAGGAAGTGGATATCTTTATCGTCACCTCGATCCGCATGGATACCTTTGAGCAGGCGGCCGCGCTCGCCGCCCCTCCGCTTCAATGGGTTTCGGACCCGATTACCTTCATGACGTCCATTGCCTCGCGGAAAGCCGGGGTCGCGATGACGGCCAGCCAGCCCCTCACGCTCTCCATCAAGAAAACGGCGAGGTTTCTTTTGAAGGAACAGCAAAGGCCGACCTCCCTGGAATCGGGCCGCTACGCGAACGCCTCTTCCGTATTTGGCGTGACCTTCAAGGTACCGGGATCCTCCGAGCCGAGGCGGGTGGAACAGTCGCCATCGGACGAGGTTTATTACTTTTACCGGCAGCGGTACAAATTAAAATTCGAAAATAGCATTGTGAGCCTGTCCTTCGAGGACCAAAGCGGCAACCAGGCGAATGTCGCGACGGTTTTGACGGGAGCCTCCGACAATTGGTTTCTCACCGCTGGAAGCCCCATCTTCGCCTATAACCGCGAAACCAACGATTTCAACGGAAATCCCACGGGGCTCTATTTGGGCTTGAATTGGACCCTCAACGATCTATTCGATCCCAACGCGAGATTTCTGATCGTGAACCTTTTGGACGTGAATACCTCCAATCCCACCTCCGCCATCGGATTGGTGGGGTTGGGGATGGGTTTCCCGAAGACGAGCAAGTTTATCCCCTTGTCGACTCTTTCCGTCACCGAAGTGCTGGCTTACAACCTTAACCTGTCCAAGTTTCAGTTTTTAACCATGATTAACTATGACGTGACGGATGTCCTTCAATTGCTCAAATTGTGACTTATCAATAAAGCGGATCCTTATCGGCCTATCAATTTGATCGTCGGGAGTTCTTTTTTTTGAAAAGATTCCAGCCTCCCTTCCGTACGAATTCCCGGCAAGCGTAAGATGGCTTCCGGAAACTCTTGAGAGGCCGGAATTTAAATAAGCGAGGTCATGGAATGGGCGGGAAGAAAGTTTTGAAAGCTAAGGAAGCGAAGGGGTCGATCCGGTTGGTCCAAAATTTCGGCTTCAGGAAATGCGGGCCTATCCGGAAGGGCGGGCGTTCCTTGGGGTCGGCCCAAATTAAGGATTATTTAACCCAATTGTCCGGTTGGAAATTATCGGGTAAAGAAATCGTCAAACTTTATGAGTTTAAAAACTATTACGAGTGCATCGGATTCGTCAACGCCCTGGCCTACATCGCGAATCAGGAGAATCACCACCCGGATTTGGAGGTGGGTTATAAGACTTGCGAGGTCCGTTATAGCTCCCACGAACTCGGGGGCCTTTCGGAGAATGATTTTATTTGCGCTGCGAAAATAGACGGGGTTTTTAACGGGTTTTTGTGAAAATCGGATAGGGAGACAATCTCATGAATGAAGAAATCCTTGAAAATTTCGGGCCTTTGCGGAACTTCGCCGGCGTTTGGGAGGGGGGGCCGGGCGATGACGCGGCTCCCTCGGCGGAACGACAAAAGACCAATCACCAATACACTGAAAAAATGGTCCTCGTTCCCTTGAATCCCGTGGCCAATCACGAGCAAAAATTGTTCGGGCTGCGCTACTCCACCCAGTCATTCCGCCTGGGAGAGGCCGACCCCTTCCATGACGAGGTCGGCTATTGGCTGTGGGACCCGAAAGAAGAACTTCTGTTCAAGGGTGTGACCATTCCCCGCGGAATGGTCCTGCTCGCGGGCGGACACGCGAAGGCCGCGGATAAAAGCTTTAAACTCAAGGCGGTGCTGGGAGCCCATACTTTTGGAATTTGCTCGAATCCTTTTTTGGATGTGGAATTCCAAACGGTCAAGTATGAAATTGAAATGAAGTTCAATCCGGATGGCAGCTTTACCTATGATCAAAACAGCCATATCAAAATTAAGGGCCAGGATAAACTTTTCGAGCATCGGGATATCAATACCCTTCATAGAAAAAGCGGCGCCTAAAAATTAAAGTTTGAGAGAGAAAGCCCGAGATGCTCAATTGGCTGCAACACTTTCTGGATCATTACGGATACGCGGCCATATTCCTGGCCTTGTTCTTAAATAATCTCGGGATCCCTTTGCCGGCGAATACCTTGCTTTTAGGCGCCGGGCTCCTGGTGGGAAGGGGAACCCTCTCCCTGGGGATGACGGTCGCGGTTGCCACGGGGGGCTGCTTCATGGGGACCAATTGCAGCTATTGGCTGGGAAGGCGGTATGGCCGTCCTCTCCTTGAAAAGATCCGCTGGCTCCGGCTAACCCACCAACGAGTCCGTCATTTGGAGCATTTTTTTAAAAGATACGGGTCCAAGGGTGTTTTTTTCGCGCGATTTGTGGCCCTGCTGCATCCCTTTATCGGCATTTTAGCCGGGATGGGGAAAACGCCGGGACGCTCATTTCTTTTCTATAACCTGGCAGGATCGGCAATTTACGCGGTTCTTTACACGCTGGCGGGTGATTATTTCGGGCAACGGTGGGGATTCCACAATGTTTGGAAGGTTCACACGCTCCTTTACGTTTTTCTTTTGGTCCTGGTCCTCCTGTTCTTGAGCCTGTTCTTGAGGCATTCGGTTTACACCTTTTTTGGCTATCCCGTTTACAAAAAAAAATCCTGGGGGTTTTGGGGAAAATGAAGTCAAAAGTCAGATGGGGGATATTAGCCACGGGGCATATTGCCGGTGTGTTCGCGGAAGGAGTCCGGGATTCCAAAACGGGATCCTTGGCGGCGGTGGGAAGCCGAACCCCTTCTTCCGCGCGGGCGTTCGCCCGAAAGTTTCACGTTCCTAAGGCTTTCGGAAGTTACGCCGAACTTTTGCGGGAACCGGGCGTCCAAGCCGTTTATATAGGAACCCCTCATCCCTTCCATGCCAGGTGGGCCATCGCCGCCGCCAAGGCGGGGAAGCACGTTCTTTGCGAAAAACCTCTGGCCATGAGCGCCCGCGAGGCGGAGGACATGATTCAAGCGGCCAAGCGTTATAAGGTTTTCCTGATGGAGGCCTTCCAATACCGCTGCCACCCCCAAACCGCCAAGGTAGTCGACCTGATCCAAAAGGGGGCCATTGGAAAGGTCCGCCGGATCCAGGCCTCCTTTTGTTTTGACGCGCCTTACAAGCCCAAGGGCCGGCTTTTCAACCGCGAGTTGGGGGGCGGGAGCATCCTGGATGTGGGTTGTTATACCGTATCCATGGCCCGGTTACTGGCGGGGGCAGGCCATGGCAAAAAATTCCTGGACCCTTTTCGGGTGGAAGGCGTGGGACAGTTGGGCCGAACGGGCGTGGAGGAATGGGCCACCGCGACCTTGCGATTTCCGGGGAATATCACGGCGGACCTGCTCTGTGGAATCCGCTTTGTGGATGAAAGGACCGTGCGGGTATTGGGCTCGAAAGGGTCCCTGGTCCTGCCGGCGCCTTGGCGACCGACGGAAGCGGGAATATTGATCCATAAGACAGGTTCGAAAAAAACGAGGGAAATCAAGGTCCGGGTTGACCGGTCGATCCCCGCTTGGGAAGTGGATCGGGTCGGGGAATGCATCCTCCGGGGGGATCTGCAGTGCAAGGTCGTGACGTGGGAGGACAGCCTGGGCAATATGAAGGTATTGGATGGTTGGCGGCGCTGTGTGAAAAGTGGAAGATCGCACCCAATCGATCGTTAGGGGAATCATGGGAAAAACATTATGTTGGATACTCCCGCTGATCAATTTGACGGAAAACTTATCGGCTTGTCCTTTGTGCCGGGCGCAAGTTGCGGCGGTGATCTACTCCCAGGCCTTCGGAATCAACCTCCTCCTCGTTTTGCTGCCGATCCCGGTACTGGCGGCTTTGGCCGTCGGAATTTACCGCGCCGATGAGCTCATGGGCTTGGCTGGGAAGGGGCGGTAGATGAAAGGAAAAATACGGCGGGGACCTTTAATGAGCTCGGGCCTGTTGATCGGGGCTGGGCTCGGGGGTTTCGTGGATGGGATTGTATTTCACCAAATCCTGCAATGGCACCATATGCTTTCCTCGATGTTTCCGCCCAATAACTTAGTGAACCTCAAAGTGAATATGTTTTGGGACGGCATTTTCCATTCCGCGGTTTGGGTCATGACGGCGGCGGGGCTGGCCCTTCTTTGGCGGGCGGGACAACGAAGGGATGTTCCCTGGTCCGGAAAAACCTTTTTAGGCTCGCTAATGGTTGGGTGGGGACTTTTCAACCTCGTGGAAGGCCTCCTTGACCATCAATTCCTTGGCATTCACCATGTGGTTGAGGTCGCGGCCCATCAGGCGGCTTGGGACGCGGTTTTTTTGTTGTTTGGCGCCGGGATGCTGCTGGGCGGCTTTGGATTCATTTTCAAGGGGCGGGGGGACAAGATTTCCCGGGGCGGGGGATAAAAAACGGACTAGGTGAGGCGGGACATTCCCTGAATTTTTTGTAAAGGGATTAAGGGGCGGGGTTCATTTTGGCCGTGGCGGCCGGCTCGTTGGATTTTTTCTTTGAGTCGGAGTTTGGATTTTTCAAGTCCTTTTCCAAAAGCCGAAGCTGATCCTCGGTTCTTAAGCGGATTTCGTTTTCGGTTTTTAACAGCAACCGGAGGGCCCCGACTTCCTTAACGCTGTCCGATAGTTCAATCCTCAACCGCTTCACCTCGGTCGACTTGCGGTAAAGGTCCAACAATACCAGCACTTTGGACCTCAGGACAGCCGGCCGGATGGGTTTGAGCAGGTAATCGATGGCTCCTACGGCGTATCCCTGGAACATTTCCGTCTCGGTTTTTCCGCCGGCCGTCAGGAAAATGATCGGCATGTGTTTGGTGCGTTCCCGTTCCCGGATCAAGGCCGCGGTCTCGAAACCATTCATTCCCGGCATCAATACGTCCAAAAGGATGACCGCGAAATCCTGATCAATGAGATGGCGGAGGGCCTCCTCGCCCGAGTGGGCCTTGACCAGGGTTTGGCCTAAGTCCCCCAAAATGGCTTCCAGGGCCAATAGATTGGCGGGATGGTCGTCCACTAAAAGAATGTTAACCTTCGGTTCCTGTTCGCTCACGGTCGATCTCCTTGCGGCTTGACTCCAATCCCTCGAGGGAAAGGGACGGCGCTGTTGATGAAATTTTCCCGGCTGTCCTGAATGTCAGGTCAGCGGGCGGGCGCTTTTTTCGACTCCGAGTCCCGGCCGGCAGCTTTCGCTTCCAAGCTGGAGTTGAGCTTTTTTAATTCCTCTTCGGACCGGCGCAATAGCTCGCCGGTCCTCTTGTAGTTCTCGTTTTCGTTTTTGAGCGCTGTGGCCGAGGCTTCGGCGGACTGGAGCTTGAGGGTCAAAGCCTCGTTCAGCTGGCGCAATTCCCGTGTTTTGCGGTAGATGTCCATTAAGACCCTCACCTTGGACCTCAGTACCGCCGGGGTGAAGGGCTTGACGAGATAGTCGATGGCTCCCAGGGCATAGGCCTGGAACATCTCGGTTTCGGGGTTTCCCATGGCCGTCATGAAAAGGATGGGCGTCGTTCGGCTATGGTCCCTTTGGCGGATCCGCGCGGCGGTCTCGAAACCGCTCATTCCCGGCATCAGGACGTCCAAGAGGATGACCGCGAAATCCCTTTGGATCAATTGTCTTAAGACTTCTTCCCCGGAGTGCGCCTTCACCAGGTTTTGCCCCAGGCTTTCCAGGACGGCTTCCAGAGCCAGCAGGTTCGCCGGCTCGTCATCCACTAAAAGTATATTGACCTTCGAATCTTGCTCCGCCAATGGTTTATCCCTTATTGCTTGAGTAAAAGGCTCATCAACCCCAACAGCTGCTCCGTATCCACGGGTTTCGTGATGTAATCCGTGGCCCCGGACTCAATGCACTTTTCCCGATCGCCTTTCATGGCCTTGGCGGTCAAGGCGATGATCGGAAGGCTTTTGAGGGCCTCCTTCCGGCGGATGGCCTGCATGGTGTCGTAGCCATCCATTTCCGGCATCATGATGTCCATCAGCACGATTTCGATGTCATGAATTTTGTCCAGCAGGCCAATCGCCTCACGGCCGCCCTCGGCGGACAAGACCTTCATTTGCTGGTTTTCCAAAAGGCTCGTCATGGCGAAAATATTCCGTATATCGTCGTCCACCACCAGCACCTTGCGGCCGGCCAGGAGGGGAAGGGAGGGGTGGGCCGATACCACGCCGATTCTTTTGTCCTCGGGCGGTTGGGTGAATACTTGGGTCATTTTGCGGCTCTCCATCAATTCGCCCAGAAAACCGGAAGTCTCTTGGGCCTCCTTTTGCGCCGGAGTAGCGGCGGAACCGGGAACCGTCGGGCTGTTGTCCGGGCTGTAGTTTTTGGGCATGAAAAGAACAAAGGTGCTGCCTTGTCCGGGCCGGCTTTGGGATAAAGACAACTGCCCCCCCAACAGTTTCGCGAGTTCACGGCTGATCGACAGGCCCAATCCCGTCCCGCCGTATTTGCGGCTGGTGCCGCTCTCCGCTTGTTGAAAAGCCTCGAAGATGATTTTCTGCTTGTTTTCCGGAATGCCGATTCCCGTATCGACGACGGAGAAGGCGATGACTTCCTTGGCCTTGCTTAAAACCGGATGATCCTGGCTCCAGCCGTCGGTCGCAGGGGCTACTTTGAGCTTGACCTGGCCTTTTTGCGTAAACTTAAAGGCGTTGGCCAAAAGATTCCTCAATACCTGCTCCAGCCGCTTGGCGTCGGTGTGAATATTGTTTCCCAGCTTGGGGTCGAATTCGAATGTGAATTGAAGCCCTCGGCCCTCGGCCACGTGGCGGAACAGCCGCTCCAAGCGTTCCCTGATTTCACTGAAGGGGAGATCAATCATGTCGAGGGACAGAGTGCCGGACTCGACCTTGGCCAGGTCCAGGATGTCATTGATCAGGAGCAGTAAGTCCCCGCCCGAGGCGTGAATGGTGCGCGCGTATTCCACTTGTTTGGGAGTGAGGCTTTTGGAATCCTCGGCCAGTTGTTGGGACAGGATCAGCATGCTGTTCAAGGGCGTGCGTAATTCGTGGGACATATTGGAAAGGAACTCGGTTTTGTACTTGGAGGTCAGGGCCAATTGGTGGGCTTTTTCCTCCAGGTCCAGGTTGGATTTCTGTAATTCCTCCTGCTGGCTTTGCACGTTTTTCAACAGGGTTTCGGTCCGCAGATTGGCTTCCAGGGTGTTGATGACGATGCCGATGCTTTCCATCAGCTGTTCCAAGAAGGCCAGATGGGAAGGGGTAAAGACCTCAAAGGAGGCTAATTCCAGCACGCCCTTAATCTTTCCCTCGAAAAGGGCGGGCAATACCACCAGGTTCAGGGGAGTCGCCTCCCCCAGGCTTGAGTTGATTCGGATGTAATTTCCGGGAACATTGGTCAATAAAAGCATTGTTTTTTCCTGGGCGCATTGGCCCACCAAACCCTCGCCCAGGGCGAACTCCTGAGGCAGTTCGGGCCTGGGACGATAGGCGAAACTGGAAAGAAGTTTCAGGCGGGTCGCGCCTGAATCCGGGGAATCGGCGATGTAGAAGGCGCTGTGTTGGGCCGAGACCACCTGGTTGAGTTCGGAGAGGATGGCCTTGGCCACGGTCGGCAAGTCCCTTTGGCCCTGGAGCATGAGAGTGAATCGGGCCAAGTTGGTCTTCAGCCAGACCTGCTCGGAATTTTTGAGGGTGGTTCCCCGGAGGTTGGAGATCATCTGGTTGATGGTGTCCTTCAAGGTTTCCACCTCGCCCCTGGCGTCCATGCGGATGGAGCGGGTCAGGTCCCCGCTCGCCACGGCGCTGACCACCTCCGAAATGGCGCGAACCTGGGTGGTTAAGTTGGCCGCCAGCTGATTGACGTTGTCCGTCAATTCCTTCCAGGTTCCCGCGGCGCCGGGGGCGATGGCTTGTCCGCTGAGCTTGCCCTCCACGCCCACCTCGCGGGCCACGCGGGTGACCTCGGAGGTGAAGAGGCTGAGCTGGTCCACCATGGTGTTGACCTTTTCCTTCAACTGGAGAAACTCGCCCCGGACGTCGGCGGTGATTTTTTTGGAAAAATCGCCGTTGGCCACGGCGGTGGTGATGTCGGCGATATTGCGGACCTGGCTGGTCAGGTTGGAGGACATGAAATTGACGTTGTCCGTCAATTCCTTCCAGGTTCCCGCGGCGCCGGGGGCGATGGCT
>CAZUXW010000021.1:0-9803 GCA_964624625.1 uncultured bacterium | reverse complement strand
AGGACATGAAATTGACGTTGTCCGTCAATTCCTTCCAGGTTCCCGCGGCGCCGGGCACTTGGGCCTGTCCCCCGAGTTTTCCCTCGGTTCCCACCTCCAGCGCCACCCGGCTCACTTCCGAAGCGAAGGACCGCAGTTGGTCCACCATCGTGTTGACGGTTTCTTTTAGGACCAGGACCTCGCCCCGAACATCGGCGGTGATTTTTTTGGAAAGATCGCCCTGGGCCACCGAAAGGGTGACGTCCGCGATATTCCTCACCTGGCTCGTCAAATTGCCGGCCATGAGATTGACGTTGTCGGCCAAATCCTTCCAGGTGCCGGCGACTCCCGGCACAATGGCCTGGCCGCCGAGTTTGCCTTCCGTGCCGACTTCCCGAGCCACCCGGGTGACTTCCGAGGTGAAGGTCCGGAGGCGGTCCACCATGGTGTTGATGGTCCGCCCGGTTTGGAGAAATTCCCCCTCGAGAGGCCGGCCGCCCACTTCCAAGGACGCCTCCTGGGAAAGGTCTCCCTTGGCTACCGCCCCGATGACCCGGGACATTTCACTGGTAGGCCTCACCAGTTCGTCGATCAGGGTGTTGACCGACTCCATCATCCGGGACCAGGAGCCGGTGAATTCCACCAAACGGGCCCGTTGGTTGATTTTTCCCTCCTTCGCGACGGCTTGGTGCAAGCGTTCCAGCTCCATGGCCATCAGCTCGTTCATCTCAACCACGTCATTGAAAGTGTCGGCGATCTTGCCGGCGGTTCCAATCCATTCCACCGGCAGGCGGACGGAAAAATCGCCTTTTTTCAAGGCCATCATGGTTTTCAGAAGCTGGTTGACGTCCAACGCATCAGGCTCGGTGAATTCGGTTTTTAGGTTGGTTTGAGTGGTCATGGATCCTCCGATGTAAAAGCAAGTTCCATACCGCCGGCCTTTCGAGAGGGAAGGCTTCCTTTTTCAAAAGCGAGAAAAACAATGGCCGCTGGGGCGGTTTCAATTATTAAACGGCCGGATATTTTGAGGGCCGATCAAACTGATTTTTCGAACTCTCGTTTTGATACCTCCCATGGAGCCGGTTAAAACGGATCGGTTACATCCTGGGAAAAAATCTGTTTCGGATTGGTTAGAACTAATTCGGGCATATCGAGGTATGCTTGTTATAGTGAATCGCATTTCAGAGGCGTTGTTCGGATACCGCTTGCCATTTCATGAAGGAGCCGTCATTGCCTAACTCAACCGTAAAAGGTGTTTTTGAAATCCTGATGGTGGAAGACAGTCCGACGGACGTCCTCTTGATAAGAGAGGCATTCAAGGAAAACCGGGTTCAGGGCCGCTTGAATGTGGTGGGCACAGGCGAGGAGGCTCTCGACTATTTGAACCGTACGGGAAAGCAGGCCGGAGCCAAGACCCCGGACTTCATCCTGTTGGATCTCAATCTTCCGGGTATGGACGGCCGGGCTTTCCTGAGGCGGATAAAGAGCGAAAATCTTTTCAAGACGATTCCCGTCTTTGTCCTGACCGGCTCCAAGGCGGATTTGGACGTCAAGGAAGTTTATGAATTGAACGCGGCCTGCTATATCGTCAAACCCGCCGGTATTGAGGGCTATATCAACGTAGTCAAAAAACTTCATGATTTTTGGATGACGGTGGCTTGGCTTCCGCCCAAACCGAGCACGGCGGCCTAGTCGGGCCTGCTAACCGTTTTGAAAAGCCATTTGATCACAAATTCAGATGGAGGAAATTTTAACGATCAATTTTCCCGATCGCGTTAACTTTTCGCCTTGTTGAATGACGTAAAAGTAAACCCCTGTTGAAACAAGCGCTCCGTTTTGATTTTGTCCATTCCAAAAAGCCATTCCGTCGACCTCCTGAATTTTTTTCACCAATTCTCCCGATAGGGTGAAGAACGAAACCGTCCCTCCCGATGGCACGCAGCTGACCTTGAGAACTCCTCCGGAGGCATAGGCGGGATTAAATGGATCCGGCCAGACATGTGATTCGCAGACCGGCGTTAAAGTGGTTGTTGGAGTTGCAGTCGCCATCGGAGTAACGGATTTGGTTGGGGTTGAGGTAATGGTCGAGAGGGGGGTAGGTGTGTGGGTGGCGATCACCAAGAGGGCGGCGACTTTTCGGACTACGTTATTATTGTCGTCCGCGATGTAGAGGCTTCCTTCCCCGTCCTTGCCCACCGAAGTAGGGCTGTTCAAGCAAGCCAAGATGGCGGGTCCACCGTCCCCTGAGTAAAAGGCGGTTCCGGTTCCCGCGATCGTCGAGATGTATCCGGTAGAACCGTCAACCTCCCGGATTCGATGGTTGCCTGTGTCGGCGATAAAAAGATTTCCGGCCGCGTCGACGATGACTCCGCCGGGATCATTTAGGCTCGACGCCGCGGCCGGTCCGCCGTCTCCTCCGAACCCCTGGACCCCGTTTCCCGCGATGGTGGTCATGACGCCGTCGGATTTGTTCACCCGCCGGATCCGATGGTTGCTGGTGTCGGCGATGAAAATATTGCCCAACGCGTCAACAGCGACTCCCAATGGGAAATGCAACTGGCCTAATAACGCTGAGCCGCCGTCGCCGGAATATCCATAGGTGCCGATTCCCGCGACGGTTGATATCATTCCGGTAGCTTGGTTCACCATGCGAATACGGTTGTTGTAGGTATCGGCGATGTAGACATTTCCTTGGGCATCAAGGGAAACTCCGCTTGGGTAACGAAGACTTGCCGAGGTAGCAGGACTCCCGTCGCCGGAAAAAACAGCTGTTCCATTGCCCGCGATCGTTTTGACGATTCCAGATGCGCCATCCACTTCCCGAATCCGGTTGTTGCCCGTATCGGCGATAAAGATATCGCCTTGGATGTCCGCTTCCACTCCGTCGATATCGTTAAATTGAGCCAAGGTCGCGGGCCCGCCGTCCCCTGAAAAACCTAAAACGCCGCTTCCCGCGGCGGTGGTGATGATTTGGGTTGTCGCGTCCACCCGCCGGATTCGCTGATTGACCGAATCAACAATGAATAGATTTCCTTTATTGTCCGTAGCCATCCCGTCGATGTCGGACAGCATTGATAAAGTCGCCGGGCCTCCGTCACCCGAAAATCCTGGCGTTCCATTGCCCGCGACCGTGGTGATGGTTTGTCCGAAAACCGGGGAAAGCCCTAATCCGAGGAAAAGAATGAAGATTGTAAATTTTTGAATCGAAAAGCGCGGGGAGAAACCCGGTAGGAAGTTCAAAGGGAACCGCAATCTATCAATATGATAGATGTTGTTAAATGGCCCGTTGGTAAAGGTTTTTAACTATCATTTTGATAGTTTTGATTAGATCAGCTGTTTTGAGGGATAGATAGGTTATTGAAAAAAATAAAGTAATAAGGCCCTGATTTGGCGGTTATGCCACTCAAATCACTATCGCAGTGGAGGAAAAGAAGCCGTCTGAAAGTCTGAAGTCGGATTGAGACCGGTTTCTTGGGTAAATATTCGAGGCGGGGATTTCCAGCCATTTCGATTTAAACGCTGAGCCCTGTTTTAGGAGAGTGTTCAGTCCACAGGGAGACGGCCTTTATAAGATCCTCAAACTTGAAAGGCTTTTGAAGGCAGGGATTGGGAATCGCAGCGAGAAAGTTACGGGCCTCCTCTGTGAAGAGCCCGCCCGTGATGAAGATCATTCTTTTTTCCAAGCCTGGATATTTCTGGGCGAGAATTTTATAAAGGGCCTCCCCGTTCATATCCGGCATATTGAAATCACTCACGATGGCGTCGATATGGTTTTGTTCCCTATCAATGATACCCAAAGCATCCATGCCCGATAGGGCCGTCAGGACATCGGCGTTCTTTTTCAGCACCCGGTTTAAAACTTCCAAGTTGCCTGGTTCGTCATCCACGACGAGGATCCGGCCCCGAAAGTGGGCGGGTGGTAAATGAAAATCAATCCTTGGGGCCTTCAAACCGTTTTCCAATGGAAGCCGCACCGTGAAAACGGATCCTTTTCCGGATTGGCTCTGTACCGCGATGGTTCCTTTGAAGCTTCGTACTATTTCGGCGCAAATCGAAAGGCCTAAGCCTGTTCCCACGCCTACCGGTTTCGTGGTGAAAAAGGGATCGAAAATAATGGGAAGAATATTTTCGGCTATGCCCCTGCCCGTGTCCGTAATCTCAACGAACAGCACGCCCTTGTCCAATCCGGTCCGAACACGGATTTTATTCCGCTCAGGATGGCGGCCCTCCATCGCTTGGCCGGCGTTGATCAAGAGATTGGTGAAAACCTGGTGCAGTTTGCCCGGGTTGGTGGTCAGGGGCGGAAGGCCGGTGGCAAATTCCCTTTCCACCCTGGCCGTATGTTTGAGTTCGTGAAAGGTCATGTTGATGGCCGACTCGACCGTTTGATTCAGGTCGATTTCCGCCAGGGAATCACCAGGAGTTCGCACAAAGGATTTTAAACCCTTGACGATGTCCCGGATTCTTTCGCCGCCTTGCGAAGTGTCGGCTAGTTCAGCCTCTATTTCCTTGAATAACTTCCGTCCCCTCTCGTCCATGCAATCTTTATGATCCATCTGTTGCTTGAATTCCTCAAAATTCTCCTTTAAAAAAACCAGGTTGCCTAAAACATAAGTGAGTGGGTTATTGATCTCGTGGGCTATCCCGGCGGCCAAAGTCCCCACGCTGGCCAGTTTTTCTTGGAGGGCCGCCTTTTGTTCGTCCTGGTTTTTCTGAGTGATGTCCCGGAGAACCCCCATGACAGCCGGTTTTCCATTGAACCGAATGGAAATGCTGGAGGATTCAACCTCCAACATCTCGCCGTCTTTGCGAATGAGTTTCAGCTTCAAAAGAGGATTGGAGCCCCCTTTTCCCAGTATCCCATCCACCCTTTCCCGGATGGTATTGTGGAAATCGGAATGGATAAAATCAAATTTTTTCCGTTCAATCAGTTCCGACTCGAATTTATATCCCAACAAGTGAGCGAGAGTTCGATTCGTGAACAATACATTGTCACGATCCACAATCCAGACGCCTTCCGGCATTTCATGGAGTATCGCTTTTAAGTTTTCCTCGGATTTTTTCAAGGTTTCCTGATTGGTTTTACGAAAGGTGATATCCCGGACGACCACGATCATCGCGGGTAATCCCTCGTAAATAATTGAAATACTGGAACCTTCGACGTCGAGAATTTGGCCGTTCTTCTTAACCCAAACATATTCCAATAGTGGATTCAGGCCCCCTTTGCTGAATATCCGCTTGATTCGTCCCTTGACGATGGAGTGATAGTCGGGATGGATAAGCTCGTAGGGCGAGCGGCCGATCAATTCGGACTCATTGTCATAACCAAGCATTTGGATAAGGCTTTTATTGACGAACAGGATTTTTTCCGGAGTGTCGATGAGGACTCCGTCCGGCATTTGTTCGATAATTAATTTTAAATTATTTTCCGATTTTCGAAGTTTTTCCTCGGCTTCTTTTCGTAAAGTGATATCCCGAATAATGACCATGGTCGCGGGCGCGCCATGGTGGATAGTAACGATGGACTCCGCCTCCACCTTGACGATTTCACCGTCTTTCTTGACTAACAAGAGCTCGATGGGCGGGTTCGTGAGGACCCTTTCTTCCGCGATGCGTTTCATCCGTTTTTTGATGTGTTCTTGGGACTCGGGAGTGAAAAAGAAAGAAGCGGGTTTTCCAATAAGCTCGCCGAAATTTTCATAGCCCAACAACTTCAATAAGCCGGGATTGATATAAATGATCAATCCGCCGCGAAAGGCCATAAAGCAAATGGGCAGGAGATCCATCAAAACCCTGAAGTGATCATCTGAGTTGTTCAAGGCTTTGACTAAATCGTTATTAACATTAACCGTTCCGGTAGTTTCAAATGAGTCGGTTGTTAATTCGCTGGAATTGCTCAATCATGCGTCCTTTTTTGAGTCGTTGTTTTCGGTCAACCCGGTTCCGCCAGGATGAAATCCTGGAAAGATTTTCCGGGTAGTCGCGGCAAAGAAACGGATCAAAGACTGGCCTGGGTATCTTGAAGGCTGTTGCGAACCTGTTTTTCCGCCTCAATCCAATCGTTCAACTCATCGCCTGGTTGGGCGTATCGGCCCCGATTTAACCAGCTGAAATAAGCGGCTTCCTCAACGTGTCTTGCCGACTCGACGTCCGTTATGGGGGGCGCTGGTTGGATGATATGGGTTGGTGTCATTGAGTCTTCCTTGATCATGATTAGAATAAATTATTTTGGTGCAACGGCTCAATAAGAGACAGCAAGAAACAAGCCGTTAATCCCTCGACTTTTTGTTCTGTTTCAAGAGCCTTCCTTGGGATGCGGACAAGAGCGGGGAATCAAAGTGAACGGCTAAATTATCATTTTGATCTCGATGCCGTGGCTATCAGTCAAAATTATTTTCGATCAACCAGAAAACACGGGATTCTTTCGTTTTGGCATGTGATTTAGCGTTGCACCGGACGTTAATAGGGCATGTTCCTTGCCTTAACTACTATCAAACTTTAATCAAAACCAGCGCCAATAATTGACAGGGTTTCAACCGCTGGAAAGAAAAGGAGCCATTTATGAAAGTTCAATCAAAAGTAAAGGTGAAAGAGCCTCGGTTACCTCGGAAACCCGAGGTTAAAACGCCAACAGTGGATCCAAAACCGGCGCCGTTCAAGAAATCATATGAGTTGTTGGATCCGACTAGATTTCAATTAGGGCAGGTAGGAGGAAGGGGTGGAAAAAAACCTAGTCCTCATCGGATAGAGGAATTCTATCCTCGCGGCGCGGCTGGAAGGCGTGAAATTCATGGTTTGACCGGAACCCGAAAAAATGTGCTGCCAAACCACGGAAACCGTACAAAAAACCCAAAGTGAAGATGATGTTTAAAATTTAAAAGGAGCCATCTCGTGGGCGAAGAAAGAAACGGTTATGTTCAAAAACTAAAAGTGAATATCAACAAATGGAATTCGGAAATAGATAAATTCCAGGCCAGGGCGGATAGTGCCAAGGCGGATGTCAAAGTGAAGTTGCGGAATCAAATGAATGAGCTCAAATCAAAACAACATGAGCTGGAGGTTAAGGCCGCGGAACTCCAAGAAACCAGCGTCATGGCTTGGGAGGACCTGGTGGCGGGTGTGGATGCCGCTCGGGATGCCCTAGGCGTATCGATTCTGGAAGCTAGGTCCAAGTTTGATTTATAAGACGCAAAAATTTTCCCCTCTCGATTAGCTTTCCAAAACGAACCTTCTTTGGGATTCGTTTTCGGGGGAAAGGTAAGATGTGTGTGGATGGCAGGGAGTTGGCGCCAAAAAATGGTCTAAGTTTCGCCTAAAAGCAATTTTTCCGCTTTTTTGCCTTTTTGTCATGCCGGCTTATTTCGCCGAGGCCGCCAACCGATATGTCGGTCCTGTCGCTTCCAATATTAGGGCACATTCCTTGCAATTATGTTTACTCCAACTTCATGAAAATTTTCTTGGGGTTTCGTCGGCGATGTTAGGCATAGGAAACGTCTCTTAGGGCACTGATGGGTTGAGAAATAAATTCGACAGATTTTGATTGAGTCGACTCGGGGGCCTGGATCCTGTATCACTTTAAAATTCAAAAAAATTCACCTTTAAGTTTTGTTTTTTTCCAGGGAATAGCGCCCTTTTCCGACAAAACGAAATCATTTCGATGGGACATTTCCCTGGGTGCAACTCGTAGGTTGGAAAAAACCTTTGTATGTTTTCTTTTGTTTTTTCTAATGTCTTCACGGTTGTTAGCCGGGTTGCCTGTAACTTACCTTGTCATTGGGGCCGGAGGTGGTGGTGGATACAACTGGGGCGGCGCGGGTGGCGCTGGGGACGTGGAAACCGGCCCTATCGTATTGGTTGGCTCCAGTTATAGCGTAGTCGTTGGTAATGGTGGATCGGGATCTACCGGAGGGGCCGCATCGAATGGCGGCAATTCGGTTTTTTCGACTATCACGGCAACGGGCGGAGGTGCGGGTGGAACACCTGGATCCAATCCTGCTTCCGGTGGTTCAGGCGGCGGATTTCAAGGTGCAGTTGGGCTTGGTTCGGGCGCGGCAGCCGGAACGGGTTCAAATGTCCATGCGGGCGGCTCAAACACCGGAGCTGATATCCAAGCCAATGTTGGCGGCGGCGGCGGCGGGGCTGGTTCCGCCGGGGGCAATAGCACGGCAAACGCAGCTGGTAACGGTGGAAGTGGGTTCATATCCAGCATCAGTGGTTCAGCTGTTACTTACGCGGGTGGCGGCGGCGCTGGCGGGTACAACGGCGGGTTTGGTAATCCCGCCGCAGGCACTGGAGGATCGGGTGGTGGAGGGACCGGGGGGTTTGTTAGTGGCAGCGCTGGTTCTAATGGTGTCGTCAACACTGGATCCGGTGGGGGTGGAGGATCAGGCGGTTTAGGCATTGGCGGTAATGGCGGTTCCGGATTAGTCATCATCAGTTTTCCATCTTCTTTTGGCGGGGGTGTTTTCGCGACCGGCTTTTTCTCTGTTAATAATACCGGCGTGAGTATTATTTACACCTTTACCGGAAACGGCACCTTTTCCATTACCCCGACAAATACCCCAACTAACACGTCGACCAATACGCCTACAAACACACCAACCAATACCCCATCAAATACGCCGACTAACACATCGACTACTACACCTACCAACACACACACAGCTACGAAAACGCCAACTAACACGCCGACTAATACCCCAACCAACACTCCCACGAACACACTAACGAATACACCGACCAAAAGTCCGACGAACACACCAACAAATACACCGACCAACACACCCACGGCTACGAATACCTCAACCAATACTCCAACGAACACACCAACGAATACTCCGACAAACACCCCATCTAATACGCCAACTAACACACCTACTAATACCCCAACGAAAACTTCTACGGATACACCTACGAAAACGCCTACTAATACGCCTACGAATACACCAACTAACACACCGACTAATACGCCTACCAACACACCCACAGCTACGAATACGCCAACTAACACGCCGACTAATACCTCAACCAACACTCCCACGAATACAGCAACGAATACACCGACCAATAGTCCGACGAACACACCCACCAACACACCCACACCTACGAATACGCCAACTAACACGCCGACTAATACCCCAACCAACACTCCCACGAATACACTAACGAATACACCGACCAATAGCCCGACGAACACCCCAACAAATACGCCCACCAACACACCCACGGCTACGAATACCTCTACCAATACTCCAACGAACACACCAACGAATACCCCGACCAACACCCCATCTAGTACGCCAACTAACACACCGACTAATACCCCAACGAATACGCCTACCAACACACCTACGGCTACGAATACTCCAACCAACACTCCCACGAATACAGCAACGAATACACCGACCAATAGTCCGACGAACACACCAACAAATACGCCGACGAACACACCGACGCCAACGGCCACCAACTCGCCAACTACAACCGCTACAAATTCACCTACCCCCACGGCAACGAACACTCCGACAGCTACTGCCACTAACACGCCTACCAACACCGCGTCGAATACGCCAACGAACACACCGACGCCAACGGCCACCAACTCGCTAACTCCAACCGCTACAAATTCACCTACCCCCACGGCAACGAACACTCCTACAGCTACTGCCACTAACACGCCTACCAACACCGCGTCGAATACGCCAACGAACACACCGACGCCAACGGCCACCAACTCGCTAACTCCAACCGCTACAAATTCACCTACCCCCACGGCAACGAACACTCCTACAGCTACTGCCACTAACACGCCTACCAACACCGCG
>CAZUXW010000020.1:0-42505 GCA_964624625.1 uncultured bacterium | reverse complement strand
GTGCTCATCCTGCCCAATGTGGTGGAGCCGGCCAAGAAGGGCGGGGCGGTCACCTTCACGACGGCCGCGGGGGCAAACCTATCCCTGCGGGCCCGGGTTTACACCATGGCGGGGGAACTGGTAACGGCATTGGAAGGGGTTCCCGGCTCGGGGATCATCGCCTGGAACGCCGCCGGATTGGCCAGCGGCCTCTATATAACAGTCGTGGAAGTGAAGGATGGTAACGGCGCCTTCATGGGCCGACAAACCAAAAAAATAATCATCCGCCGCTAACAACCGCGGATAAATTTCACATTATTCTTTTTTCAAGTTCTTCGGGACCGCCAGCAAGGTGAAATTCTTCACGGGTTCCCAAACTTTCCTGAAGTTGACCAGGGGCATGGCGATCTCGCCCCGGACCGGATCCAGCAGGACAATGGCATCCGTGCCCTCGTCATAACCCACCGCCAAAACGTAATGGTTCTTGTCCGGCCCGGCCCCCTCAATCATCACCAGCAGGGGCCGCCTTAAATCCAAATGGCGGTAGAGCCCCGAGACTTTCCGGTCCAGCGTCCCGGAAAAAACCGCCACAAAATAACCCTGTTCCTCCAAAACTTTTTTCAAGGTTGATCCGGGAATGCCCTTCTCCTCTTTCGCTTCCTTGATTAACCGTGATTCCTGCCCGGCGGTGAGAAGGACGCCGTAGTAGCGCGTGAGCATTTCCAACGCCACCTCGCCGCAAAGGTTGGGCGAGGTTTGCCGCACCACGGGAAGGTCCAATAGGACGGCTTGGCCGGAAAGGGTCCTTAAGCTAGGGCCCGTGGAGCAGCCTGGCGAAAGGAAGGCGAGAGAAAGGAGGAGGACGGTCCGGGCGGATTTTCCGCGGATAAAATTCATGAGGATCAAGGTGTGCCGCCTCCGCCGCGTTGAATCAATTTGAGAAGATCCTCAGTTTAGCGGAGGGGAAAATAAAATTACAAGGTTTGGCGGTCTTAAAATTTAAAAGGACTCTATCAAAACGATAGAGTGAAAATTAAAGCCGAAGGCCTCTTGAGATTTTTTCCGGAAAAGTCCAAAGTTGATCCAGGCCGCAAAACAAAACGAAACAAACCTTCCGTGGGCCGCGGAAAAAAATAAATTTACGAGAAGGAGGACGCGATGAAAAAGATCATGGTTTTTGTGGCGGCTTTTAGTTGGGCCTTGGTCGGATTTTCAGAAAAAGTGATGGCGAAACCCGCGCCCCTCTCGGCGCAGGAATGCTCCCAATTAAGCGCCTTGGCCGGCAGCGGCCAGCTCCTGGCCCAAAAGGCCGGCGGTTCATTCCCCAACGCCCCCAGGGGATTAGAGGCGACGGAAGAATCTTCCCTCAAAAACCTGGAGGCGGGATCCCCGAAATTGACCTCCCTCAAAGCCGGGGACGGTCCGGAAACGGTGCTGGTCTGGGTGGTGGTGATTTGCGTTTGCGTGGTCCTATTGCGGATCGTGGGAGTTTAAGGATTGGTCCATCGATAACCGGCGGGATTTTTCGTCGTTCCGGCGGAACCGTTTTAAAAAAGGCCTTTTGCCCGCCAGGGCAAAGGGCCTTTTTTGATGGAGGCGCTTTTCGGTTTTACCTACCGCCGTTTCGTTGGGTTGTTTTAAATTCCTTGTTCTTTAATCCCCGGCCCGCAAGAATGGGGGGGTTGAAAATCCCTCTTGCCCGCCGCCACGGACCACCGGATGGAGGGAAAAAACAAATAATGGACCTGCCATCATGAAAAAAAACAACGGTTTGACCGCTTTACTGTTCCTGGGATTTTGGTGCGGCGGCTGCGCCGGCGTCATGACCAAGCCCTTTCCCTATCCCACCAGCAACCTCAATATCGGGATCACGGACAAGCGGTCAGATAATAATGATTGGGCC
The DNA here is from genome assembly GCA_964624625.1 of uncultured bacterium. Lineage (GTDB taxonomy): Bacteria > Oederibacteriota > Muellerivitia > Muellerivitales > Muellerivitaceae > PALSA-1180. The sequence continues at coordinate 40,623 of CAZUXW010000020.1, read as the reverse complement.
CCCGGGTCCTACCACCTTCCCAACGCCAACCTCTGCATCGCCAAGGGCCAGGGCGCGGGTGACGCGGAGGACGCCCAGGCCCTATTCGGCATCCTCGGGAGGGCCGTGGCGGTGGGCGACCTGGCGGGCGGAATCAAGAAGCAGCTCCAAGGCCAGGAAGCGGACCTGAGCTTCGATCTGACGGCCGTCACCCGGCAATGCCTGGGAGAGGAATTGGCGCCCTCCAAGGGAGCCAGCCGTTTTTCATTGGATCAAAATTGGAAGGAAGCCCCGCTGCAAATCACCCCCTACGCGGTCTTGAGCTTCGTCGACGAGACCAAGGCCCGCCTTTGGATGGTGCTCCGGGTGGAATGGGTGGACGCCAACGTCAACCAGAACAACAACTGGTGCTGCCGCTACATCGTAGGCCTGGGCGAACCCCGCCCCCTCACGGGCGAGAACGGATGGGCCTACAACCACGGAAAAATTTTGGAAAACTCCCTCCTGAGCGATACCCGCCTGGCCGTCCAGGTGATGCTGGACGACCTCAACGGCAAGCTCCGCACCGCCGCCGCGCCCAAGGAAAGCATCGTCGGCTCCTGGATGTTTTACAAGAACCCCCACATGGCCAAGGTCCGGATTTTGAAAAGCACCAACGACTGGGATATCGCGCTCCCCCTGGTGGACGATATCGAGTATTTCGCCGGGGTCAATGTCCTGCCGAAAAATTTCGCCCTCCTCCAATCCCTGCCCGAAAATTAAGGCCAAGCCGAAGCGCAAAACCTGGTTTAAGCCGCGCCGTTGCGCTATCTTAACCCCATGCATTCACACGACGTGATCATCCTGGGGGGCGGGGCCGCGGGGCTCTTTTGCGCCTCCGAGGCGGCCGGCCGGGGCCGCAAGGTTCTCGTGCTGGAGCAAAGCCCGAAGCCGGCGCCCAAAATTTTGGTTTCCGGCGGCGGGCGCTGCAACTTCACCAACCTGAGCGTCACCCCCGCCAATTACGCCACCTCCAATCCCGGCTTCGTCAACCAGGCCCTCTCCCGTTTCACCCCAAAGGATTTCATCAAGCTGGTGAAGGCCGGCTCCATTCCCTTTCACGAAAAGAAAGACGGCCAGCTTTTCTGCGACCAAAGCGCCAAGGCCATCACCGATCTTCTGGTGGGACGGGCCAAGACGAAGGGCGTCCAAATTTTACTGGAGCAAAAGATCGGGGAAATTGCCCGGGCCGGGGAGGCCTTTAGGGTCGTCAGCTGCGGCGAAACCTACCAGGCCCCCCGGTTGGTCGTGGCCACGGGCGGTCTTTCCTGGCCCCAATTGGGCGCCTCCGGTTTAGGCTTCACCATCGCCAGGCAATTCGGCTTGAACCTCATCGATCCCGCCCCCGCCTTGTCCGGACTCCTCTTTCCCGAAAGTGAAATGGCGAAATTTGACGGCTTGGCTGGCATCCACCTGAGGGTTTCCGCCGCCCTGCCGTCCCTGGAAGGAGGGGGTTGGAAAATGGAGGAGGACCTGATGATCACCCACAAGGGGCTCAGCGGCCCGGTGATCCTCAACGCTTCCCTCTATTGGAAACCAGGCCTGGAGATCGTCCTCAATTGGGTGCCCGAGCTCACGGTGGAATCCACTTTCGAGCAATTGAAAAAAGACAAGGCCGCCGGCGGCAGGGGAAAATTCCGGGTTTGGCTGTCCGAGCGCATTCCCAAGCGCCTGGCCGAGCGGCTCGCCTGGAACACGGAGGCCCGCGGCGCCTGGGCGGCCCTGTCCGAGGAGCGCCTGCTGGCTTTGGCCAGGACCCTCCATGAGTACCGCTTCACCCCCGCGGACACCTTCGGCTACCGGATGGCGGAAGTGATGAAGGGCGGCGTGGACACGAGGGAAATTTCCCCCCAAACCATGGAAGCCTTGAAGGTCCCGGGTCTTTTTTTCATCGGCGAGGTCCTGGACGTGACGGGCCAATTGGGGGGGTTTAATTTCCAATGGGCCTGGTCCTCGGCCTACGCCGCGGGGCAATCCGTTTAACCGAGTCAAAACCTATCCACCCCAAATCCCTTCAGGACTACAGAAACATAGGTAGGCAAATAAAATTTTTAATTTTAAAAAAATGAGAACTATTCCGATGATGAGTTATTAACTGTGCCTCTGTGGTCCCGAAGGGACCTGTGGTGAATAGGTTTTTCCTCTTTGCCTTCACGGTTTTCCCCAGGTCCCGCCTCCAAAGTGAGCCAAAAGGCCCCTTAAGCCTCCGCCGCCTCCGGCCGCCTCACTATTACCAACACTATTGGGCCCAAAGGCCTATGGTAGAGGTACAAGACGATGAATGCGCCGGTGAAAGAAGGTTGAGCCCATGCCCCTTACCAAGGAACAAGTCCTGGAAAAAAAGAAGGACCCCTTCGTCGTGCTGTTGAACGTCCTGCCGGAGAAGGATTTCGAAAAACTGCATATCAAGGATTCGGAAAACCTTCCGTTGGGCCAAAATATCCGCGGCTTCGCCATGGCGGCCCTGAAAAAATACAGCAAGCAGACTTTTTTCATAACTTACGGCGCGGACAAGGAAAGCACGGTCGCCCTCAACGCGGCCAAAGTGCTTTTGGACAAGGGCTTGAGGGCGGATCATTTTCCCGGCGGCCTCCAGGAATGGTCCCAAGCCGGCTTAAGCCTCGGCGGGACGGACCGTCCCAGGGAATCGCCGCGGCCTCTTCAATTGTCCCGGAAGGAAAAATGACCATGTCCCTGTCCAAGGAAGAAGTGCTGGGAAAAACGCGGGAGGAGGGCGTGGTCCTCTTGAACGTCCTACCGGAGGCGGATTTCCAAAAGCTCCATATCAAGGGGTCCGAGAATTTTCCCCTGACGCCGGATTACGGCGGCTTCATCCAGGCCATCGAGAAAAAACACGGAAAGCAAAAGTTGTTCATCACCTACGGCGACCGGCTGAGCCGGGCCGACGGCGCCAGCGCGGCCTAGGCCATGAGGGTTCTCGGGTTCACGGCGGAAAATTATCCCGGCGGCATCCAGGAACGGTTCGAGGCGGGGCTCCCCACCGAGGGCACCCAGGCGGGGCAAAAGGTTCTTTCCTAGACGGTTGAACCCCAAAACCTCGCCGGCAAAATCAAAAACCTTTCGCCCCAGGCTGCCTTCGGCAGCCACATGCCGCCCTTCCATGAAAAAGAATATTGAGGAAGCGATAGTCCCATACATTCAAATTACCTCCCCCGATGGCCCTTGGGACTGAGGCCCAGGAAAAATAAAGGAATTTATTTAATGAAGCGGAAGGGGAAAAAAGGACTTGTCTTAAACGGTGTCTCTGTGGCCCCGATAGGGACCTGTGGTGAAACGGCCTCTTTTTGCCTTTAAATTGGTGTTCCCATTCTGCCGGTTTTTGTCCTAAACTGCCCCCGTGAAAAAGCTCATTAAAGGCATCATGGAATTCAGGAATACCCGGCGCGAGGCCGTGCGGGAGCTCTTTTCCGCCCTGGCCCTGGGGCAAAGTCCGGACTGTTTTTTTATCGCCTGCTCGGACAGCCGGGTGGCGGTCAATGTCTTCGCCTCCACGGACCCGGGCGACCTCTTCGTCATCCGCAATCTCGGCAACATCATGCCGCCTTTTCCGGACGGAGGCTCGGCCGTCGCGGCCTTGGAATTCGCCGTAGGAACCTTGAAGGTAAGCCACATCATCGTCTGCGGCCATTCGGACTGCGGCGCCATGAGGGCGCTGGTTAAAAACCCGGAAGCCAGGGAAAGGACCCCCCTGGCGGCTTGGCTGCGCCACGCCAAGGGGGCCTTCCAGACAGGGACCGAGGACCAGGATACCCTTTCCAAGCGCAACGTCTCGCTCCAACTCGAAAACCTAAAAAGCCATCCCATGGTCCAGGAAAAGATGGCCGCGGGATCCTTGAAGCTCCACGGCCTCTGGTTCAATATCCGCCACGCGGAAGTTTACTACCTGGAACCGCCCCAAAATTTCGTGCTGATCGACGACGTGGAAGGCGAGAAAATCCTCGCCCGCCTGGATTCCTAGGGATAACACCGCAGGACCTCAAGAAAAAATCCAAAACCATTTCACCACAGGTTGCCTTCGGCAACCACAGAGGCACGGTTAGGCAAAGGTGAATTTTTTGAGATATAGAGAAACGAGAAGCCTAATCCGATGATTCATTTTTAACCGTGACTATGTGGTCCCGAAAGGGACCAGTGGTGAATTGGTTTTTCTTCATTGTGTTCCCGGTTTGCCCAAAAAATCATTTTCCCGTGTTGATTTAGGCCGGCTGGGTATTGATGGCGGCCTTCAGCATGGCCGCTTCCGAGTCCGAGATGGCGATGGGCTGCTGTCCGTCGGCGAAATGAACATGCACATTGTCCTTGCCGCTGTGGGACACCCGGGTGACCTGCGATAAATTGATGAAATGCTCCACTTGGTTTAATCCCTTCACCGTAATGAACATGCCAGCCTCCTTGCGCGGATGATCTCTCCCCCTATTCTACGCCTAACGCCGCTTCCCCGTCCCTGGCTTCCCCCGGGAATCGGCCCCAGGCCCGTTATTCGGCAGGTGATGGACGATAAAATCATGGATGGAACGGCGCAAAAACCACCAAAGGACGAGGAGCCCTCCGGCGATGAGAAAAAGGTACAGGATCGCGGGGCTGGCCCAAGCCTTGAGGGACTCCAGTTTTTTTCCTAAATAATATCCCGCCAGGGTGAAAAGAAAGGCGTAGGAAGCCGATCCCGCCAGGTTATAAAAAAGGAAGGGACGAAAGGGCGTCCGCCAAACGCCCGACAAAAGGCCCGTCACAGGATGGAGCAGGGCCACGAACCTGGCGAAAAAAACCGCCTTGGCGCCGTATTTTCCGAAATAATGCTCGATGCGGCTGATCCTCTCGGGTGTCATCCGAAGCCAGCTTATTTTTTTCAAGAGGCGGCGCCCCCACCAACGGCCCAGGCCATAACCGGCGTTGCCCCCCATGAAGCAGGCGGCCGTTCCGGCGGCGACCACGCCTCCAAAAGAAAGAACGCCCTTTTGGGCGAAAAAACCGGCCCCTAACAGGGTCGAGTCTCCCGGAATGGGAAACCCAAGGTTGTTCAGGAACACGGTCCCCAGCACGACCCAGTAGCCATGTTCCGAAATAAGGGATTGAAGCCAACCCGGCATATGGATTCCTTTTTTTAATTCCCCGCGGCGCTAGTCTACACCCTTTCCAGCGCCGAACGCGGTTTCCCCAAACCCTTCCCCTAAAAAAACGCCCAATCGGCGCCTCCTGGTCCGCCGCCTTAACGCCTTTCTCCTTTTGGGCATTCCGATTTTCTAACCTATGCGTTATTCTCGGTTTGATAAACATCAACCTCGAGGCCAACCGTGCAACCTCTCAATCGATGGGCGGCGTTCTGTTGGATTGCCTGCCTGCTCAACCTGACACCGGCCCAAGCCGATCCGGAAATTCCGCTCCCCCCCGACCCCAAGGCCTTTGAGGCGAAACTGGCGGAGGACCTTGGCGTCATCCAAGCCTACCGGAATAAGCTCTCCACAATCGCCGATTACGTTTTGATGGACGGGGTCCCCCCGGAGGGCCTGAAAAAGGAACATTACCGGGCGAACCTGCGGGAAACCTGGGTCAGTTTCCTGGATTACCTCATCGCGATGGATTCCATCGGCCGTTCCTACGCCCCCTTTTTTCAAGCCCCGGAGAAGGCCTTGGCCAAGGAAGCCTTCGACTCGGGCTATTGGATCTTCCTCGCCGAGTACCGCTACGCCGCCCAATTCGTGAGGAACCTGGAGGGCGTCCCCAACATCGAACCGCTCTTAAACGAACCGATCCCCGAACTGGGCCTGCCCCAGGGGACCTATTCGGCCTTCAAGGCCTTGGCCCAAGGGAAAGGGAAGACCGCCGAGCTATTCGGGAAAGACAAAATTTATTTCTCCTACGGGGTCGGGGACAGGACGGGGCTTCGTTTTTCCCAAACCAGGGAGGATAAGAACGCCATCCTCCGTTTTTGCTCCCCCCTCCAGTTGAAGGAATTAAAGAAAACCGGCGAGGAAAACCCGGGACCAAATGATTTCACCCCCTGGATCCCCAATTTCAAGGGGCTCCCCCGCTGGACCGGCAAGTCCAATCCCTGGCGTTGGGGAAAATCGGCCCTTTCCACCGGTCAAGTGGAGTTCCTTTTGAATCACTTGGAGCCGGGGGACATCCTTCTTTCCCGGAGGGAATGGTACTTCTCCGGCGTGGGGCGTCCCGGTTATTGGTCCCAAGCCTCCCTCTACCTCGGGGACGAGGCCTCGCGGAAGGCTTATTTCGAGGACCCCGCGGTCCAGACTTGGCTCGCCGGGCGCGGCCAAAAAGGAACCTACGAGGAATATTTAAAAAAGGAATTCCATGAGAAGTATCCCGCCTGCTTGAAACTCGACGGCAGGGGCCGCCCCCTCCGGCTGGTGGAAGCCTCCCCCGAGGGAATCCGTTTTGAATCCTTGGAGCGCTTTTCCGAGGCCGATTCCATCTGCGTCCTGCGGCCCCGGTTGACCAAACCGGCGATCGCCAACGCGGTCCTCCGCGCTTTCCGCTGCCTGGGCAAGCCCTTTGACTTTAATTTTGACGACGAGTCGGACGGACAAATGACCGGGACCGAGATGTTGGCCTTTTGCTTTAAACCCGATGGAAAAATCCCGGGGCTTCGATTTCTCCAGGGGGAAATGCTCGGCAATTACTTCACCTCCCCCAACACCCTGGTGGAGCAATTCGACGGCGACTTCGGGACCCCGGGGCAGCAATTGGATCTGGTCGTTTTCCTGGAACGTGAAAAAAAGAACGGCTTGGCCGAATTCAACGGCTTGGGTGAATTCCGGCAAAGTTGGAAGAGGCCCAAATGGAACAATCCCCCCTCCCAACCTTAAATGGGGCCAAAAGGCTTTTCGCAGCCCAAAAACGCACTAATTTTGACGTCAATATCGATACAAACATTAACGTTTAGCGTGAAATAGCAAATAATTTTGCTAAAATAAACCGCCGGTTCAAGTACATTATTTTAAATTTTAAAGTGGGAGCCCTTTTTGAGAATCCTGATCATCGACGATGAGCCGTCCCTCGTCAAAATCCTTTCGAAAGTTCTCGAGCAGGCCTCCCACGAGACTTTTTCAGCCCCTACCGGCGCGGAGGGGTTGGAAAAGGCCGGCCAGTTAACCCCCGATGTCATCCTCTTGGATCTTCACCTGCCCGACATGGGCGGCATCGATATTCTGGCCAAGCTCAATGAGCGCTTCCAAACCGCCTCGGTGGTCGTCATCACCGGGGAGGGCTCGGTGGACGCGGCGGTCAAGGCCATGCAGATGGGCGCCGAGGACTTCCTCGAAAAACCCGTGGACATGGAAAAACTGAAATTCAGCATCCGGAAAATCGCGGAAAAACGGGGGCTTCAAAAGGAAGTGGCCGTCCTCAAGCGTCAACAGCACGACATGTACCGCAAGGATTACCTCTTCCTCAGCGATCCCGAAATGCAGAAACTCTATTCCGAGTTGGAGCAGGTGGCGGGCCAGGAGAGGGTGACCGTCATGATCCTGGGCGAAACAGGCACGGGCAAAGAGCATGTGGCCAAGCTCATCCATACCCTCTCGCCCCGGTCCGCCAAACCCTTCGTCGAGCTCCATTGCGGCTCCCTGCCTGAGTCCATCCTGGAGTCGGAGCTTTTCGGCTATGAACCAGGCGCCTTCACCGACGCCAAGCGGCAAAAACTGGGGCTCTTCGAGGAAGCCCAAGGGGGAAGCATCTTCTTGGATGAGATCGGGGAATTGACGGCCTCGGTGCAGATGAAGTTGCTCAAGGTGCTGGAACAAAAAACCGTCCGCCGCCTGGGCGGCAACCGGGAAATATCCCTCGATGTCCGGGTCATCACCGCCACCCATCGGGACCTGGAAAAAGAGGTCAAGGAAGGCCGTTTCCGGAGCGATCTTTACTACCGATTAAACGTGGTCCCCCTCCGCCTCCCGGCCCTCCGGGAGAGGCCCAGCGACATCGTGCAATTGGCCAATTTCTTTTTGCAGGAATCCTGCCGGGCCTTCAATAAGAAATTGAGCCTCCTTTCCGACGATGTCCTGGCCGCCCTGCGGAACTACGCCTGGCCCGGCAACGTCCGGGAACTCAAGCATGTGATCGAGCGCCTGGTCATTACCGCCAAGGGCGGCTCCCTCGCCTTGAGGGACCTGCCCAAGGAAATCCGCGAAGCCAAGGCGGCGCCAGCCGCCGGCAAACAAGTCCTCAGCCGGAACGAGGCCGAGTTGGAAAACATCAAAAGGGCCCTCTTGGAAACCAAGGACAATAAATCGAAAGCCGCGAAGCTCCTGGGCGTCACCCGCAAGACCCTTTTTAACAAAATGAAAAAATACAACCTGGAGTAATACCAGGAACCAGGCGCCAAGGTCCCGGTCCCGGTTTTAAGGCCGAAGTTTGAGCCTTATTCCCGAAACCTGCCGCCGGGAACCATGTCCCTGAGTAAAAATTACCCATTGGGACAAAAGATCCCATCTTCCGTTCCGGCCAGGCCCCAATATCCTTATTTTAGGGCCATCCTCTCTGGCACATGCTTTGCTTTTCTTAAGGCATGATCCATTCCTACGCCAAACCCATTTTATCCGCCAGCTTTGGGGGAAAATTTCCCACCCCGAAAATGAACTTTGGAAAAACCAAGTTCAACATGGGGGAAAAAGAAATCCTGGTCGCCTTCCGCTTCCTGGTTTTCCTGGCCATTACCGTCCTTCTTTTCTTCAAGGACAAGGACAACCAGGTCTTTTTCAGCGGCAAACTGCAGGCGATTTTCACCGCCTATTTCCTCTCCATCGCCGCGCTGCCCTTCCTCAAAAGCAATTGGGTCGGAAACAAGAACTTCCTTTCCGTCATTTTCCTCACCGATATCCTTTTTATTTCCACGGCCATCTACCTGGGCGGCATCAAGGATGTGGACCTATTCATCATTTTTTTCACCACGGTCTTTATCTCGGCCCTGTCCCAGGACGTGAAAAGCGTCTTCGGCATCGCGATCGTTTCCTGCTCCCTTTACGCCTTTCTCCAGATGAAGACGACGGGCCAGTTTTTCAACACGGACACGGACATCCTAGTGCGGTTCCCCTTCCTCTTCGTGGCGGCCGCCCTCAGCGGCTACATGGCCACCGAAACCAACCGCCAAAAAGAGGAGCAAAAGCGCCTCAAGGAAATGAACCAGTTCCTGGCCGAGCAAGCCGACTCCTCCTCCCAAAAATTATTCGAGACAAACCGTAAATTGAAATCCCTTTTGGAATACCACCACTGCGTCCTCGCCTCGATCAAAACAGGCATCATTGTGGTCCAAAAGGACGGCAAGGTCCGAACCTTCAACGCCGGGGCAAGGCAGATCACCGGTTTTATCGAAGCTGAAATGGCCGACCGGCGCCTGGAGGAGCTTCCCGAGAACCTCCGCCCCGTGGCCTCAGTCCTGGCCCGGACCCTGGCGGAGGGGCGGAGCTTCCTGCAGGACCACTTGGAATTGAAAACCGACAGGTCCGAGGCCGTGCCGGTGACCCTGGAAACCACGGTCCTGAGGGGGGGCAACGGGGAGGTTATCGGCGCGATCGCCACCATCAAGGACATGACCCTTCTAAGGCAGATGGAAACCCAATTGCTCCGCTCCGAGCGTTTCTCGGCGCTGGGGGAAATGGCCGCCGGCGTGGCCCACGAAATCAAAAATCCCCTGAACGCCATCATGGGGTTTTCCAAGCGCCTTTCCGCCAAATTGGAGGAGCCCAGCCTCAAAAAATACGCCGATATCATCGCCAGCGAAGTCGTCCGCATGGACGGCATCGTCAACGACGTGCTGGACTACAGCCGTACGGATAAAATCCACAAGGAGCCCTCCGACGTCAACCAGCTGGTGGCTGAAACCGCCGCCTTCCTCAACGAAAAAACCGAATCCGCCGAGATCCTGGTGGAATCCGCCCTGAGCCCCCTCCTCCCGAAAATCCCCTTGGACATCCCCAAGGTCCGCCAGGTCCTCCTGAACCTGATCCTGAACGCGGTCCAGGCCACGGCCCCCGGGGGAAAACTGTTCCTTAAAACCAGGTTGATCGAAGGCCTGGTGCCGGAGGCCGTGGGGGGGAAGGGCGAGGGGGCCCTGTTCCAGCAGTTATTCCTGCAGCAAAAAATGGTGGCCGTCTCGGTGGGCGACTCGGGCTGCGGCATTCCCCGGGAGAACCTCTCCAAGCTCTTCCACCCCTTCTTCACCACTAAAATTACCGGCACCGGGTTGGGCTTGAGCATCTGCCAAAAAATCATCGCCTCCCACGGGGGCACACTGGACGTGGAAAGCGAACTGGGCAAGGGCAGCACCTTTACTTTTTACCTTCCGCTGGCGGAAGAATAATCTCAAGGAGGCAGGTCATGACTAAGGAAATATATACCATCCTGTTGGCGGAGGACGAGGAAGCTTCCCGGTTCCTCTACTCCGAGGAATTGACGGAAGCGGGCTATCGGGTCCTGACCGCGGCCAACGGCCTCCAGGCCTTGGGGCTGCTGGAGGATGAGCATGTGGACCTCTTGATGACGGACATCAAGATGCCCGACATGCACGCCATGGAAATGATTCCCCTGGTCCGGGCGGACCATCCGGACCTGCCCATCCTGGTGGCTTCGGCCTTCAAGGGCATGGAGGACGATTTCAACTTGAAAGGATTCAACATCAGCGGTTTTTTCGCCAAACCAGTGAACATGGAACTTTTAAAGAACCGGATCAAGATCATCCTGGCGGGAAAAATCCCATCTGTGGTTTGACGCAGGGACAGGTTGAGCCGCCAAGGCCGCCAAGATCACCGGGAAAGGCGAAATTCCAATGGTTCAAAATGACCCGGGTTTTCCAAGGGCCCGCCGTTGTTTCTATTGGGATGCCTTTTTTATCCCACCTTCAGCCGCTATTCCCCCTGAAAAAGTCTATGTCTTGCTTCCAGAACTTGGCGCGCTCAGTGGTAAAAACATGATTCAAGTTCAGGTAAAGAACCCCGCTCCGTTCGATTCATTCTTACCCACCGAGAAAAGATTTCCATTTCCCAATTTGACCCGGCCTTTTATTCCCAGGTTACGAGGGGTATTGATTGGCATCACCCTTGCTTTAACAAGGATTAGAAGTTGAAACCATCCAAGGAGCCATGACCATGATCAACCCCCTCGCTGAGACCTTCGGGCTCAAGGCGGCGCCGGAACAAGCCCCCGCGGCGATCCCCTGTTCCATGGACCTCGCCAGGCATTTTCACCGCTTTGTCAAATACTGGGCTGGGACGGACGTGGATTATTTGGGCCAAGCCTCGGACAATCCGATGGAAATGCCGGTGGAACTGGTCGTCCGTTGGAAGGGATCGGTGGGCGGTACCCTGGTCCTCCGCTGCTTCCCGGATTTCCTAACGTGGCTTCCCGAGAGCCGCGCCTATAAACCGCTCAACCTTTGCACGGGCAGGGAAATTTTCACCGAGATGACCACCCTCTATTGCATCTACCTGATCCAACAGTTCTGGCTGACTGAAAATTTTGAGTTGGGCCCGATTCTTCCCAGACCCAGCACCCCGGCCCAATGGCCCGCCCGGGAGCCCCACGCTACCTGCGGAATCCTGGTGGATCACCACCCGGTTGAAATACGCCTCTGGATGGATTAACCCTCGAAAAGGAGACCCCATGACACCCTGCACCTTTGAATCCAAAAAGAAGCCCAAAAACGCCTACCGGCTTTTCGAACTAGGGCTGCCTTTCGAGAAAATCCTCCGGTCCTGGGGCGCGGCCCAAATCAACCGCCACCCCGCCTCCACCGCCATGAACTACATCAATGTGGAGCGAATGGCGCTCCTCAGCGGCACCCTGAACGGAATTTTGGTGGTCCGAAGCACCTTGGAATTCGCCTCTTGGCTCCGGAACCAAAGGGCCGATACGTCCCTGGGCCGGTACGACGAAATTGAGGTTTTTGAGGAGATGGTCTCGCTTTATTGCTTATACCTTTTTCATGACTTTTGGGTGCCCCAAAATTTCCACATTGGACCGATCCACCCCTTCCGGTCCATCCCCGCGGACTGGCCCTTGGGGGAACCCCACGCCTATTGTAATTTTTTGGCGGAGGGTTTCCCGGTGGAAATCCGGCTTTGGATGAAGGATTGAAATAAACCGCCCGCCTTTGTCCTCCGCCCGCTCCCCGCAAGGCTCATAACCATAATTTTACTTTAACCTCATGCGCAAAATTCCGGGAGTTCATGGTCTTGCGGGGGGGCGAGGGCGGGGTTCCCTACTTTTCATCCAAAAATTTCCGGACTTGCCGGACCAGATCGTCCAATTCGAAGGGTTTTTGGATCAAGTGGATTCCCGTTTCCAGGATTCCCTGTTGGGAGAGCACTTCCCGGGGATAGCCTGAAATAAAAACGACCTTCGTTTGGGGGCGGGTCTTCCGGATCTCGTCGGCCAATTCCTTCCCGTTCATCTTGGGCATGATGGTGTCGGTCAGCAATAAATGGATCGGGTCCGGGAAGCTCCAGGCCATTTGCACCGCCTCGATGCCGTTGGGCGCCTCCAACACGCGGTAGCCGTATTTTTCCAAAGTCCGGACCAGGATCTTGCGGACCGGATCCTCGTCCTCGGCCACCAAAATGGTCTCCGATCCCTGGGGAATGAGGGCCATTTGTTTTGGTTTGGCTTTTACGGCTTCCATCGCCGGCAGGGCCGGGAAATAAAAAGTGAAGGTGGTTCCCATGTTGAGCGCGCTGTGGAGAAAAAGGTGCCCGCTCCACTTGGTGACGATCCCATAGACGGTCGCCAATCCCAATCCCGTGCCTTTCCCGGCCTTGGTGGTAAAGAAGGGCTCGAAAATATGCTTTTGAATCTCCGCCGTCATCCCGGTACCAGTATCCGTAACGCTTAACCGGACATAGGTACCGGGAGGCAGGGTGGGCCTCTGTTCCTGGGCCAGCAGGGCCTCCGAAATATGCCTGGTCTCAACGATGATGTTCCCGCCCTTGGGCATGGCGTCCCTGGCGTTCAGGACCAGGTTCAGGATGACCTGCTGCATTTGCCCCGGATCCGCCAGGATCGGCTGGATCCCGGTATCCTGGATGATGGACAGGTCCACGGTCGCGTCGATGAGCCGCTTGAGCATCTTGCTCATTTCGGTGCTCAATTCGTTCAAGTTCACCGGTTGGGGCTGGACCACCTGCTTTTGCCCGAAGACCAGCAGCTGCTTGGTCAGTTCCGCTCCCCGGCGGACGGCCTTCTGGATTTCCTCCACCTCTTCCCGGTGGGGGTTATCCCCCGCCATGCTGCCCAGCAGGAACTCGGCGTTGCCGCCGATGACGCTCAGGAGATTGTTGAAATCGTGGGCCACGCCTCCCGCCAAACGCCCGATGGCGTCCATTTTTTGGGACCGGCGCATCTGTTCCTCGTGTTTTTTGAGGGATTCCTCGGCTTTTTTTCTTTCGGAAATATCGCGGGTAATGGCCGAGACCCCCACAATCTTCCCCCTCGTATCCAGGATCGGGGACATGGTGACGGACACATCCACTTCGTCCCCGTTTTTTCGCACCCTAACCGTCTCGAAGTTGGAGATACTCTCGCCCGCCATGACGATTTCCCTCATTTCCTCCGATTCATGCCGCCGGTCCTCCGGCGCGAGGAGGGAGATGGGTTTTCCCATGATTTCCTCGAAGGTATAGCCGTACAGAACTTCCGCGCCCCTGTTCCAGCTGAAAACCAAGTTGTCCAAATCGCTTCCCACGACGGCGTCGGTGGTTTGCTGGAGGATGGCCGCCAATTGGGACTGGACCTCGCCCGACTTCTGCCGCTCGGTCACGTCCAGGGCCATCCCCATGTTCCCAATGAGCTTTCCGTCCGAATCCTTCAGGGGCGTGGAATACCATTCGCAGAGGATTCTTCTCCCGTCCTTCCGGAGGTGCTCCCAAATATCGCCCCTTTGCAAGCCCCGGCCCATTTTCACCTGTTCGTGGGAATGATCTACCTTTTCCCCATTTTCCCCGGAGGGGATAATCGTCTCCCTCGCCGTTTTCCCTTCCACCTCCCTGAAGCTGTAACCGAATAAGTTCTCGGCGGCGGGATTCCAATAGGTGAAGTGGAAGTTCTCGTCGCTGAGGACACAGGCGATGGGCATGTTTTCCATTTGCAGCAATAGGCGCTCCAAAAGCTGGTCCCTCTCGCTCTGGAGCATGTCCTTGACAACCTTCGTCCTTTCCCTTTCGGTGATGTCGCGGACGATCACCGAAGCCCTTGTGACCGTTCCCGCCTTGTTCCGGATGGGCGAAAGCGTGATGGAAACCAGGATGGACTTCCCGTCCTTCGACCGGTGGGCGGTGGTGAAATCGGCGACGACCTCCCCTTCCCGGACTTTACCGATCAGGCCCTTAAACTCCTCCTCCCGCTCCGGGGGCAATACGATGGCGACGTTTTTGCCGCCGATTTCCTCGGGCTTATAGCCGTAAATCCTTTGGGCCCCGGGATTCCAGCTGACCACGGCGCCGTCCGCCGTCAGCACATAGATCGCGTCGTTGGAGGATTCCACGACCGAAGCCAGCCGGGACATGGCTTCGTGCGATTTTTTCCGCTCCGTGATGTCCCGGACTATGGCGGAAAGGCCGGTGATTTTTCCATCAATGTTCTTAAAAGGGGAGATGGAAATCGACACGTCCACCAACTGGCCTCCCTTGCGGACCCGGACCGTCTCAAAATCGTGGTAAGTCTCCCCGTTTTTAACCAGCTCGATCTGCCTGTTATTCTCCTCCTCGTGCCCCGGCGGCAGGAGGAGCGCCACGGGTTTTCCCACGATTTCCGATTCCGGATAGCCGTAGATGACCTCCGCCCCCTTGTTCCAAAGGGTCACGATTCCCTTCAGGTCGCAGGCGACCACCCCGTCGTTGGTGTTTTCAACGATGTTGGCCAAACGCTCCCGCGTGATTTGGGCTTTTTTCTGCTCGGTCACGTCGCGGTAATTGAGCACCACTCCATGGAAGTCGGGATTGGTGAATCGGTGGCCTTTACCCGAGGCTTCCAACAGGTGCCAGTTGCCGTCCTTGTGGCGGACCTGAAACTCATCCACCAGGACCAAGCCGGGGCTGGCGAGGAGCTTTTCAAACAGGTCCTTGACCCTGGTTAAGTCGACCGGGTGGATCAGTTCAAAAGCGTTGGTATTCACTTTATCGGCCGCCTCATAGCCCAGGATGGCCTTCACCGAGGGGCTGGAGTAGCGGATATTGCCGTCCGCCTCGATGATGGCCACCCCGTCCATGGCGTTTTCCAGGACCGCCCGGAAAAATTCCTCGCTGCGGCGGAGCTGTTCCGCCGACTTTTTCCGCTCCAAGGCGTAGCGGATGGACCTCTCCAGCATGTCCTTGTCGATTTTATTTTTATAGAGGAAGTCCGAGGCCCCCCATCTCATGGCCTCCATATCCACCTCAAAATCACCCTGGCCGGTGAGGAAAATAATCGGGGTCAAATAGCCCTTTTGATTGGTTTCCCGGAGGAAATCCAGGCCGTTTTTCCCTTCCAACCGGTAATCCAAGAGGCAGACATCGTGGGAACCCTTTTCCATTTTGGACAGGGCCTCGCCGTAGGTCTTCACGCGGTCGAGCACAAACCGCCGGTCCTTGATCCCCGAAAGCATGACCTTCAGGATCAAAAAATCATCGGTATCATCCTCGAGAACTAGGACCCGGACCACTGGATCGGTCATTTGGATTCATTTCCGTTTTCTAGGGGCAATTCAACGATTTCCAGCCAATAATTCTTCAGTGACTCCATCATGGCGACCAACCCGTCAAAATTGACCGGCTTCGTGATGAAGGAATTGGCGCCCAGGTTGTAGCTGCGCAAAATATCCTCCTCGGCGCTGGAAGTGCTGAGCACCACCACGGGAATTTTCTTCAACTCCGGATCGGACTTGACGAAAAGCAGGGCCTTCCGGCCGTCCATTTTGGGCATATTCAGGTCCAGCAGGATGAAACAGGGCTTGGGAGCGGCCCCTGGTTCCGCGAATCGGCCCTTCCGCTTCAAGTAATCCAGCAATTCCTCCCCATCGGAAAGGAATAGGATGGGGTTGATCACGCGGTTCTTCCGCAGGGCCTTCTCCGTCATTATGCGGTCGTCCGCGTCGTCGTCCACCATCAAAATCGGCAGAACACCTGTGGTTTGTTCCATTTCTACCCCCTACATTTTTTATCCAACTGGAATTTCGATCGTGAAAACGCTTCCCTCGCCAAGCCTGCCTTCCGCTCGAATGGATCCGCCGTGCCGCTCCACTACTTTTTTGCAAATCGCCAAACCGATTCCCGTCCCCTCGAACTCGCCCCGACCGTGAAGCCTCTCAAACACCTTAAATATTTGCTCCGCGTACTTATTGTCGAAGCCGATCCCGTTGTCCTCAACCTTGATCCGAACCGCCCCCCCCAGGTTGACGGCGCTTACCTTGATCAAGGGCGGAACGTCCGGCCTCCGGAATTTCAACCCATTGCCGAGAAGGTTCTGGAAAAGTTGGCGGATTTGGGTGGCATCGCCCTTGAGGATGGGCAGAGGGGATATCTCCACTTTCCCCCGAGACTCGGCGATCCTGGTTTCCAAGTCGGACAAAACGCCCTTGAGTATCTCGTTGAAGTCCACCGGGACGAAAGGCTGGGCCTTGGTGGTCACGCGGGTTAATGTCAAAAGGTCGTTGATGAGGATTTGCATCCGCTTGGCGGCACTCTGCATGCGCTCCACGTAATCCCTCCCCGTTTCACCGAGAGTTTCCTTGAACTCGTCCTGAAGAAACTGGCCGAAGGATTGGATCTTACGCAGGGGTTCCTGCAGGTCATGGGATGCCACAAAGACGAAATCCTGCATCTCGCGGTTGCTGACCTCCAAGGCCCTGGTATAGACTTCCCTTTCTTCCTGATTTTTACGGTCGGTGATGTCTTCCGAAATGCCTAACAGGTATTGGGCTTTGCCCGACTTGTCGAAAATCGGGATTTTCTTCGTATGGAGGATTCGGGGACCTTTTTCACGGCTCCGTAAGGTTTCCTCAGGGATATCCAGAAGTTTCCCCTCCTCAAGTACTTTCCGGTCCTTGGAGGTGAAAAACTCCGCGTCTTCCTTGGGGAAAAAATCGTAGTCGTTCTTTCCGACCAAGTCTTGCCGGGAGAATCCCGTCAGGTCCTCGCCCGCCTTGTTGAACATGACGAAGCGGAGCTCCTTCGCCTCCTTGACGAAAACCATATTCGGGAGGTTTTCCAGAACCGAGGTGATAAAATCCTGGGTGCGGGTAATCTCCTCCAGTCTCCGGCTTTCGCTGATATCACGGATGACCACCAGCCCCCCCTCGATCCCGCCGTCAGAGTTCCGGATTGGGTTTCCGTTCACGCTGATGAAAATTCCATCCGGATGGCCCTCGTTGCGCAGGAACTGTATGACGCCGTTCACGGCCTCGCCCCGGGCAACCCGGTAAAGGGGCAATTCCTCCTCGCGAAAGGGGGTAACCCGGTCTTCCCTAAAAACACCGTATTCCTTTGTCCATTCGGAGGAATTATTCTCGGAAATACCGCGGCCGATTATCCTTTCCGCCGCGCCGTTGAAATAAATCATTTTTCCTGCATGGTTCGCCACCACTATTCCCTCGGACATGGTTTCGAGCACCGAGTCTAACAACCGCGCCTTGTCA
Source organism: uncultured bacterium (assembly GCA_964624625.1). GTDB lineage: Bacteria > Oederibacteriota > Muellerivitia > Muellerivitales > Muellerivitaceae > PALSA-1180. Next base: position 22,970 of record CAZUXW010000020.1, on the reverse strand, counting down.
CTTTTTTCCTCCTCGATTCGACTCAATCGGTCGCTAACCTTCATGCCGCGCAGTGTTAGCCCCAAAACCGCGGCAAACAACAAGAGGGTCCCCAACATGGAAAGGATGAAAATCCAGAGGGTCTGACGAAAAGTCGAGTCAGATTCATCGCTTCTCGTCGATAACAGACGGGATTCCTCTCCGGTCATTTCGATGGCCAAAGCCCTGATTTGGTCCGCCATCTGGTTCAACTGGACGCTCCATTTGATTTTTTCGGATTGTTTAGGTTTTCCTTTTTTCAAGGTCCGGATCGCTTCGTCATAAACCGAGTCCTGGGCCAAGGTTAAGGCTTGGATTTCAGCCAGCCTCTTTTGCTGGTTTGGATTGTCAATGGTCAGGGCTTTTGCCGAATCCAATTTTATCCGGCGCTGGCTCCGGAACTCCTCGAAATCTGAAAGGTATTTTTTTTCACCGGTAATGAGGTAGGTTTGAAACCGATTGAGGACAAACCGGTAAAGGGAACGAAACTCCCCGATTTCAATGAGGACCTTTTGCGTGTGGACGACCCATTGATTATCGCCGGACCATTTTTGAAGGTTTCGATAGGTGGCGACCCCGTCCAACAGCAAAACCGCCAGGAAAAGGCCGGATAAAAGGGGGATATATTTTCGCAAAGCCATGAAAATCCTTTCGGATTCGTTTCAGGCTCCGGGTCACCGTGGAGAAACGAGGGCATCTGAGGTTAAAATTTGAAGTGGTTTATTTTAACATCGGCTCCGCCGCCGGGCTTCTCATTTCCACCGAAAAAACAAACCTTTATTCCAAAACTGCCATAATTAGGGCTGATTTTTCAACGGCTTCCGTCAAAGTGTGTAATTTTTACACACTTGGTTGCATCGGCGAAAACCAACACATCCGTTTCCCGGCAGTGACCAGTTATTCCCCGCGGAATCTAGACGGACCCGTTCCTTTTTCCTACATTGAAACCAAGAATGAAAGGAGAACAAACCATGGAAGCCCAGAAAAAGATCCGAAAGATTAAAAAAATCATCCAGGGACAAAATACCTCCGATGGGGCTGGAGTGAAACTCAAACGCATCCTGGGAAGCCAGGAGCTTAACCAACTGGATCCTTTTTTGCTTTTGGACGAGTTCAAGAACGACAACCCGGACGATTACGCCGCCGGTTTTCCCGACCATCCCCACCGGGGTTTCGAAACGATCACTTATATGATGGCGGGGGCTTTCACTCACCGTGATTCTAAGGGCAACGAGGGCCATCTGACCGCCGGTTCCGTGCAATGGATGACCGCGGGAAGGGGCATCATCCACAGCGAGATGCCGGAACAAAAAGACGGTCTGGCTTGGGGCTACCAGCTTTGGCTGAACCTTCCCAAAAAATTCAAGATGATTGAACCAAAGTACCAGGACCTAGCCGCGGAAAAATTACCGATTGTGGACAAGGACGGAATCCGGGTCAAGGTATTGGCGGGCGAGTACTCGGGCGTGAAAAGCCCCGGCAAGTCCTTCACGCCCTTTACCTACCTGGACGTCCAGTTGAAACCAGGGACGGTTTTCAGCGTTCCCGCTCCGCCGGACGAGAATACCTTTATTTACGTCATCGAAGGGAAGGTTAAAACCGGTCCGGACCAGGAGCCTTCGTATGTGAAGGCCGGCTCCTTGGGAGTCCTGGGCGGGGGAGACGCGGTGAGGGTCCAGCCTTCGGAGGATAAACCGATCCGCTTTCTATTCGCCTCAGCCCAAAAAATCAACGAGCCCGTCGCACGGGGAGGTCCCTTCGTCATGAATATCATGGGGGAGATCAAACAGGCGATGGCCGACTACCAGGCAGGCGATTTAGGTTAACGGTTCACAAAAAAGGGGCGCGGAAAACCCGCGCCCCTTTTTTCAACCACGTTTTTCAGTGGTGCCCTTCATGCTCGTCGGCGCCGGCGGTTTTCTTCCCCTTCTTGGCCGGGGATCCTTTTTTCCCGTTCATGTCCCCCATCATTCCTTCACATTTCATCCCGGACGCCTTTTGAGGGTCCATGCCCATCTTGCATTCGCCTTCCACCATGTCCCTCATCCCGTCTCCCTTCATGAAAACCCGGCAGAGGGCTTTCATTTTCTTTTTGTCGCCCTTCACCTTGCCATTCATCTTATCCATCATGTCCATCCTCATGCCGTCGTCGGAGGCGATGCAATCCATCATCATCGACATCATTTCCTTGTCCTTCATCATCTCGGCGCAATGTTTCCGCATGGCGCCATGGTCTTTTTTCCCATCCTCGGCAAAAGCCAGGAAAGGCGCCGCCATGAAACAAGCCAGTAAAACCGCGGTCAGCGCTGAACGATTCATTTTCATCTCCTTTTCATCCCAAATCTTAAAGCTCCTGCTGCCTCGCCACCAAATCCTCCAGATTTTTCACCGTGATTTTCCCCCGGGAGCTGGAAACATAACCCTCCCGTTCGAGGGTGGAAAAGGTGCGGATGCAGGTTTCCACGGTGGTGCCGGTCATCTCGGCGATTTCCCTCCTCGTGAGGGGGATGGTATTCCCGAATTCCGCCACCAGGTTGGCGAGGATATGGAGGATTCTTTTTTCCACGGTTTCCTGCTCGAAGGTCTGCATGTCCTTGGATTGGCGCAGGCGTTTGGAGAGCTGGGACACGACGGCTTGGGACATGGCCGGATATTCCTCCAGCAAGGCCAGAAAATCCTCCATCGGATAGGACACCACGACCGTGTCGGTTTCCGCCACCGTGTTGCAGGGATAGGCCCCGCCGCCGAAACAACAGCAGGTTCCGAAGAGGTTGTTGGCCCCCACCATGCAGAGGGTCAAGTCCTTCCCATTCACCGTGTGGATCACCGCCTTCACATGGCCTTCCTTCACGAACCAAACATGGTTCGCCGGGTCTCCCTCAAAAAACAGGGATTCCCCCTTGCGGTACTTTTTCTCGGTCATTTTTTTCTCAATGTCCGGGATCCGCGCCGCGGGGATTTCCTTGAAAATCTCAAAAGTGGATAAAAAGGATTTAGGAGCCATGCCGACATCCTAAGCCCCAAATCCAACCCCCAATATGACCCCGATCATATTGATATTTCCCAGGGAGGCCATCATGATGAAGGACCAAAAGCCAGCAACCCCTTTTATCCCAAGGAGATTCCGTGGAACCGAACCGCGCCTCTACCCCTGCCGCCTTTGACCCCTCCCACGATTTCCTGAGGACCCAATCCCGGACCCTCTCGTCCCTGCTGAGCCCCAAAACCGTGGCCCTCATCGGGGCCACCGACCGGCCTGGCAGTGTGGGCCATTCCATCCTCTCGAATTTGGCCAAGGGGGCCTTTCAGGGGGGAATTTATCCCGTCAACCCGAAACACGGCGAGTTGCTCGGCCTCAAGGCCTTTCCCTCGATCGCGGACCTTCCCCTTTGCCCGGACTTAGCGGTCATTGCCACTCCCGCCCCTACGGTTCCCGGCCTCATCGGCGACTGCCTGGCCAAGGGAATCCCCAACGCCATCGTTATTTCCGCCGGGTTCAAGGAGCTCGGTCCCGAGGGCGCCCGATTGGAGGAGCAAATCTCGGAAAAAATCAAGGGAAAGGGCCTGAGGATCCTGGGGCCTAATTGCTTGGGACTGATGAATCCCCTGATCGGCTTGAACGCGACTTTCGCTTCCCAATCGGCCCTGCCGGGATCCGTGGCATTCCTGAGCCAAAGCGGAGCCTTGGGCACGGCCATCCTGGAATGGAGTTTGGAAACCAAGGTGGGTTTCAGCGCCTTCATCTCGACCGGTTCCATGCTGGACGTGAGTTGGGGCGACTTGATCGACACCTTGGGCAGCGACCCCCATACGCGCAGCATCCTGATCTACATGGAATCCATCGGCGACGCCCCTGGCTTCCTTTCGGCGGCGAGGGAAGTCGCCTTCACCAAACCTATTATCGTGCTCAAGGCAGGCCATACGGCCGCCGCGGCCAAGGCCGCCGTTTCCCATACCGGCGCCCTGGCCGTCAGCGACGAGGTGTTGAAGGCCGCCTTCCGGCGCTGCGGGGTTTTATGGGTGGACCAAATCGAGGACCTCTTTTACATGGCCGAGGTTTTGGCCAAACAACCCAGGCCCAAGGGGCCCCGCCTCACGATCCTCACCAACGCGGGGGGGCCTGGTGTGCTCGCCACCGACACCCTCGTCTCCGGCGAGGGACAAATGGCCGAGTTGTCGGCCAAAACCATGGAAGGATTGAACGCTTTTTTGCCGGCCCATTGGAGCCATGGAAATCCCGTGGATGTTTTGGGCGACGCGGGACCGGAGCGCTTCGCCAAGGCGGTGGACTTGGTTTTTCAAGACGAGGCCAGCGACGGCCTTCTGGCCATCCTGACGCCCCAGGCCATGACCCTTCCCGCCCAAACCGTGGAACGGCTGAAGTCCTACGGGAAAACCAATCCCAAGCCCCTTTTAACCTGCCTGATGGGCGGAAGGGACATGAGGGCCCTGAGGGATACCCTCCAGCAGGCAGGGATTCCCTCCTTCGCCTATCCGGATACGGCCGCCCGAATCTTCAACCACATGTGGCGCTACAGCTCCAACTTGAAAAGCCTTTACGAGTCCCCATCGCCGACCGGGGAAGTGGCGGCCCAGGACCGGAACCAGGCCGGGGAGATCCTGGCGAAGGCTTCCGCGGAGGGCCGCGCCCTTTTAACCGAAATGGAATCCAAACAAGTCCTCTCCCTATACGGCATCCCGACCGTTCCCACGGAGCTGGCGCCGACGGAAAAGGAAGCCCAAGCCATCGCCGGCAAAATCGGCTTTCCCGTGGTCGTGAAGCTCCACTCCCTCACCTTGACCCACAAGTCCGACGTGGGAGGAGTCCAGCTCAACCTGAAAAACGGGGAGGAGGTAGCCGGGGCCTTCCGGGCCATCGAAGCTTCCGTCCTGGCCAAGGCCGGGCCGGGGCATTTCCAGGGCGTCACGGTCCAACCCATGGTTCAAGGCAGGGGTTTGGAATTGATTCTCGGTTCCAGCCCCGATCCCCAATTCGGCCCCGTCATTTTATTCGGGATGGGGGGCACACTGGTGGAGGTGTTGAAGGACAGCGCCCTAGGCCTGCCGCCCCTGACCTCGACCCTGGCCCTGCGCTTGATGGAACAAACCAAGGTCTATCAGGCCTTTAAAGGCGCCCGCGGCATGCCCCCGGTCGATCTGGAAAAATTGGCGGGCCTCTTGGTCCAATTCAGCCGTCTGGTGGCGGAACAACCCATCATCCGGGAAATCGACATCAATCCCTTAACCGCCTACGGCTCCCAATTGACGGCGCTGGACGCCCGCGTCGTTCTGAACCCTCCCCCCCCATCCGCCTGGGCCAAGCTCGCCATCCGCCCCTACCCTTACCAATACTCTAAAAAACTTCTGATGAAAAACGGCTCCCCCGTCCTCCTGCGTCCCATCCGCCCGGAAGACGAGTCCTTGATGATTCAATTTCACGAGAGCCTTTCCGAAACCAGCGTCTACATGAGGTACTTCCAGGCCTTAAAACTGGACCAAAGGGTGGCCCATAACCGGCTCATCCGGCTTTGCTTTATCGATTACCGCCGCGAGATGGCGCTAGTCGTGGAGTCCAAAAACGCCCAAGGGCTGGTCCAAATCCTGGGGGTGGGGCGGCTCAGCCGGTCTTTCCGGGAAAACGAAATGGAATTTTCCCTCCTCGTCGGGGACCCCTGGCAAAAACAGGGGCTGGGGTTTCAGATATTGAGCCAGTTAGTCGCGGTGGGAAGGGCGGAAGGGGTCCGGAGGATCGTCGGCTTCATTCTTCCCGAAAACGCCGCCATGAAATCCATCTGCGGGAAGTTGGGGTTTCAACTCCGTTATTCCAACGAATTGAAATCCATGGAGGCCGTCTTAACCCTTGAAGGCCCTCCGCCAACGGAAAAAGACCCTGGATGAGGCTGGTCATATTCACCCGGCGGAGATCGGTCTAACCTGGTATCGAAAACCGATCCTTCCGATGGAGGCCGCCTTGACTGAGCCTAAAATCCTAAAAGATTTTTTTGAAGCCCAGCATCAAAAACTATTCCGCCGGGCCTACACCCTCCTCCAATGCACCTGCGAAAGGCGCCTGTCGAATGCCGGACGCGGTGAATGGATGAACCGCAAAAACGGGAGTGGGCCGCCGGCCTCCGCCGAAAGTTATTGTCCTTTCCACGAACTGAGAAACCAAACGGAGAATTAAGGCGGTCTAGCTTTCAGTTGAAACCGGAGGAACGATCCCCCTGTCCAGGGGCCACCAGGTTTCCACCTTGGTTCCCTCCTGGGGGGCGCTGGACAATTCCACCCTTCCCCCATGGCCGTTCATGATTTTTTTCACGATGGAAAGTCCCAGGCCTGTCCCGAACTTCTCCTGGGTTTTCGCGTTGGTGGCGCGGAAAAATTCCTCGAATATTTTTTTCTGCTGCTTGGGGGGGATGCCGATGCCCTCATCCTGGACCGTCAGGACCAGCCAATCGTCCTGGGTATGGAGATCCACCACCACCGGGTGGGTTCCGGCCTGCGTGTACTTGACCGCATTGGAGATGAGGTTGTCCACCACCCTCTCAAAAGCCTGCTGGTCCGCCTTGAGCCTGAGATGCGACTCGCCATGGAGCTTAAACTCGATTCCCTTTTCGCGCGCCTGGGACTCCATGGCTTGGATTCTTTTTAAAACAGCCTCGTAAACATCGAACCACTCCTTTTTAAAGGGAATGTCCCCCACTCCGGCGCGGGAAAGCCAGGTCAAATCCTCGATCAATTCCAAAAGAGCCCAGACCCTCTTCTTCGCGGCCTGAATCGCTCCCATGGCCTTGACGTTTTTACCGGGAACCACGCTTTCCACGGTGGAGAGGTCGAAATCCATGTCGATCGCCGGGCTTTTGAGCTTGAAGACGACCTGCCTGAGGAAATGGTTCTTATAGTCGTCCAACTGCTGGAGCTGCTCGTTGGCCTCGTGCAATTGGCCGCCCGTTTCCCGGAGGGCCCGCTCCCGGGAGCGTAGATCGGAGGCCAAACGGGAAAGAAAAAACCACAGCCCCGCCACCGCGGCCGAATAGGCCCAAAGGATGGACCTCTCATGCACCCGGGACAATCCGGCCATTCCCTCCCATAAACTTCCCCCGGACGGAAAAACTTTTTCCGTGAGGTAAAGCACCCAAGGCAGTCCCATGGCCAGACCGGCGTAAAAAAGGCTTTCGGCGGGGGTGAAGATCATGGCGCTGATCGCCAGGTGGAAGAGGTAAAAAAGAATCAGGGGGTTTTCCGCCCCGCCGCTTAAAAAAAGCATGAGGGTCAGGAGAAAAAGGTCGGCGATCATCTGGAAATGAAATAAACCCTGGGCCTTGAAGGCAAGCTTTTCAAGCGCGTAACCGGACGCATTAGCCTTCCGCCAATAATAGAGGTATCCCATGTTGAGCAATCCCAATGCCGCCAGGCAGGGAAACAGCCGCTCATATTTAATATCCAAGGGCAGAAGCCAGGGTCCGGTCAATAAAATAAACAATCCCACTACCACCGCGATCCAACGGAGGTTGATGAACCAGGACAGGCGGTCTTGATGGATTTCCGGCGCTAGGGGCGTCAAAGGTCTTCCTTTCTAAGGACAGTTGGGAATGATCGTCACCCCGGCTCTACCCCATCATCCTCCAACCGAAAATTATTTTTATGACGGGGCTCATAATGCCTTTAAATTCCCGGTCCTTCCGCCTGAAAAAAGGGAAGATGGTTAACGGACAGCCGTTTTTTCCTCTAAAACTTCCCGGATCTTCAGGCTCAGGGACTCGATGGAAAAGGGCTTTTGGATCAAATGGATGTGGGGATCCACCACTCCGTGCTGGGAAAGCACTTCCCGGGGATAACCGGACATGAAGAGGATTTTCATCCTGGCGCAGGCTTCCCGGAGGATATCGGCCAATTGTTTTCCGCTCATTTTCGGCATAATGGTATCGGTGACTAATAAATCGATTTTACCCGCCTGTTGGGCCGCCAGGGCCAACCCTTCCTCCCCATTACCGGCTTCCAACACCTTATATCCCTTTTGCCTCAGTTGACGGGATAATATCCTCCGAAGCGGTTCCTCATCCTCGACCAACAGCAACGTTTCGGCGCCTTTCAGGAATTTTTCGGAGGGAGGGGCGGGAAAACCCGTCTCACCCCCTTCCGCCCTTGGGAAAATCAAGTTGAAGGTCGTTCCCTTTCCTATTTCGCTGTAGACCCAGACATGGCCGCCGTTTTTTTTCACGATGCTGTAGACATTGGCCAATCCCAATCCCGTTCCCTTCCCTATCTCCTTCGTGGTGTAAAAAGGCTCGAAGATATGGGTCAGGGCCTCCGGCTCAATCCCCGTTCCGGAATCGCTCACCGAAAGCAGGACATAGGAACCTGGCGGGATCTCACCCGTAGTTTTTTGCTGGGGTTCGGAAAAGACCAGGTTCCGAGCCTCGATGATGAGCTTTCCACCCTGGGCCATGGCGTCCCTGGAGTTGGAGCAAAGATTCATCAATATTTGTTGGATTTGGACCGGGTCCGCCTTGATTGAGTTGATATTGGAATCGGTCCGGAGCGTCAGCTCCAGGTCCTCCCCCATCATCCTTTGAAGCATCTGTCCCATTTCCTTGATGATCCGGTCCAGGTTTAATAGGGAGGGCTGGGTTATATCCTTCCGCCCGAATACCAGCAGTTGGTTGGTCAAATCCGCCCCCCGGAGGGCCGTTTTTTTGATCTCCAACGCTTCTTCCCGCCGTGGATCCCCCATCGGCAATTCGGAAAGAAGAATCTCGCTGCTGCCGCTGATCACGCTCAAAAGGTTGTTGAAATCGTGGGCGACCCCCGCGGCCAATTGCCCGATCGCCTCCATTTTTTGGGCCTGATTGAGAAATTCCTGGCTTTTACGAAAGGCCTCCTCGGATTTCTTTTCCTGGGTCAAGTCCCTGGCGATGACGGAAATACCCGTGGTCCTGCCGGCCTTGTCGCGCAGGGGGGAGAGGGTGAGTGAAACGGGGAACTTTTCCATCCGGCGGTTTTTCCGGACGGTTTCAAAGTGGGAAAAAGCCACGCCTTCCTTGCATTCTTCCATCATCCTCAGGGACTCCCCGTGGCGGTCCGCCGGCGCCAAAACCAGGACATTTTCCCCGATGATTTCCTGGGGTCCATAACCGTATAATTTTTCCGCCGCGGGATTCCAAACCGTGATATTTCCCTCCAAATCGGTTCCGTAAATGGCGTCGGCGGAGGATTCCACGATGGAGGCAAGCCTTACTTCATCCCCTTCGGCCTTCAACCGTTCCGAAAGGTCCCGGCCGATTCCCAAAAGGACTTTTCGGCCGTCCAAGTCCACGAAAGCCCCGGAAAATTCAACCGGGACTATCTCCCCGTCCGCCCGGATCATCCGAACCAGGGTCTTGACCGGTTCCCCCTGCTTGACCTTTCCGATGTCCTCCGCGGCCCCCTCCAAGTCCTCCTCCAGCAGCAGCGAGTGGTAAGGCTTTCCCTTCAAGGTCTCCTTCGAAAAACCCAGGAGATTTTCGGCCTGGCGGTTGGCGTGGAGGAAATTTCCATATTCATCCAGCACGAATATGGCGTCGTTGGCGTATTCCATGAGGAGCCGGAAACCCTGGTCATTCAAACTTGGTTGGCCAACCTGGGGATTTTCTTTTGAATCCATAGCAAAGCCTCTTTCCTCAAGACCCGGCGGGACGATTTAAATTTCACCCATCCGGTCGCGCAAGGCCTGGACATTTTTGACCGTGATTTTCCCCCGGACGCCGAAGACCAGCCCCTGGTCCTCCAGTTTGGAGAAGGTCCGGATGGAGGTTTCCACCGTGGTGCCGGCCATTTCGGCGATTTCCTTGCGCGTTAAGGGAATGGTGTTCCCGAATTGGTCGGTTAAGCCCACTAAAATGTGGAGGATTCTTTTCTCGACGTTTTCCTGCTCGAAGGACTGCATGTCCTTGGATTGGCGCAGGCGCTTGGAAAGCTGGGCCACCAGGGCGGAGGCCACCAGCGGAAATTTCGCCAAAATTTTCATGAATTCATTCATGGGAAGGGATACCACCACCAGGTCCGTCTCGGCCACCGCGTGGCAGGGATAGTCCCCTCCGCCGAAGGAACAGCAGGAACCGAACATTTGTTTGGCCCCCACCATGCAAAGGGTCTGGCAGCGGCCGCTGGCGGCGTGGGTTTCCGCCTTGACATAGCCTTCCTTGACGAACCAAACCGATTCGGACGGATCGCCTTCCATGAAAACCGTCTCATGTTTTGAGAATTTCCTCTCCACCATTTTCGGCTCGATCCCCTTCAAAGCTTCCGCCGGGACATCCCTAAACAACTCCGTCGTGGCTAAAAAACATTTGGTGGCGATCCTGGGCAGGATGGCCGAGACATGGTGGGTGGTGAGCATTTGATCCTCCGTAGTAATCGTTAAGCCGGCTGTTCAAAAAGAACGGTGAATTACGAAAATTTCCCGGATTGGCCGGTCCCATTTCCCATCCGCAAATACTCCGCGATGACCGAGGGCAGGACCTTGGTATCAAGGGGTTTCGTCAAGTAACCGTCGCAGCCGGCGGCCTTGGCCCGGGCCTCATCCCCCTGCTGGTCATAGGAGGTCACCATGAGAATGACGGCGTTCTTCGAGCCGGGATTTTCACGGACCTTTTTCGTCAATTCCAGCCCGTCCATGCCGGGAAGTTGAAAATCCATGAGAATTAGTTTGGGCTGGAACCGTTCCAGGAGCCTCAAGGTTTCATCGGCGTTGCGGGCGGTCAGGACTTGGTAGCCCTCCACTTCCAGGAGACGTTTCTCCAATTTCAAGTTCATGGGGTTGTCATCAACGATCAGGATCGGTTCGTTCGTCATGGTGGGACTCTCCCGGTTATGGCTAAGGTTTCGCCGGGACTAGGTAAAGCAACAGGGATGCCAGTTAACAATGGCGTAAAATGGGGGTTTTTCAGGATCGGCGGGGTTTAAAAGGAGGGGCTATGGCGTGGGCGCCATAGCCCTTCTACCACAACCTTATTCTTCGGAAGCCTTTAAACCGTACTTCTTGATTTTGACATGGAGGGTTTTGTAATCCGTCTTGAGGACCTTGGCGGCCTGGCTTTTATTGCCGCCGGTGGCCTTCAGGACGCTTCGAATGGCTTGTTTTTCCGATTCCTCGACGGCCTTCTCGGCGATTTCCTTCAGGGATTGCCCCGGCAGGATCGGAACCTCGACAGGACCCGGCGATTCCCGCCTTGATTTGGATTTTCCCAGGAGGTCTCGGACCTGCTCCTTATGGATGGTATTGTCGGGCGTCAACAACACGGATTGGCGGATGACATTGCGCAATTCACGGATATTGCCGGGCCAGGTATGGGCCGACAACAGCAAATTGGCCCCTCCTGAGAAAGAACCAACCGGCTTATGGAATTCCACGCTGGCTTCCACTAAAAAATGCCGGGCTAATTCGGAAAGATCCTCCATCCGGTCCCGCAAGGGGGGGATATTGATCGTAAATTCGGCCAAACGATAATAGAGGTCGGCGCGGAACCGGCCCTCCTCCGATTCCGATTCCAGGGGGGCGTTGGTGGCGGCGATGAACCGGATATCGATGGGAATGGATTTCTCAGCCCCGACCGGCCGGACTTGGCGCTCTTGGAGGACCCGGAGTAATTTGGCTTGGAGCCCCATGGGAAGGTTTCCCACCTCGTCCAGGAAGAGGGTCCCCCCCTGGGCCAGAACCAGCTGACCTTCCTTTTTCCGGTCCGCTCCGGTGAAGGCCCCTTTTTCGTGGCCGAAAAGTTCCGATTCCAATAGATTCTCGGCAAGGGCCCCGCAATCCACCGCCACGAAGGGCTTGTTGCGGCGGGAGCTTTCATCGTGCAAAGCCCGGGCCACCAATTCCTTTCCCGTGCCCGTTTCCCCCTGGATGAGGGCGGTAATATCGGATGCCGCGATTTTTCGGATTTTGGCCACGACTTCCTGGGTTCCAGGGCTATGCCCCAAAATTCTCGATAGGGCCGGCCCCTTGCCGGCCCTTTGGCGAAGCTCCTCCATTTGGGAAAGAAGTTCAGTCTTCTCCAGGGCGTGGCCCAGGGTGATGAGGAGTTGGTCGTTCTCGAAGGGTTTGGTCAGGTATTGGTGGGCGCCTAGTTTGACGGCTTCCACGGCTTTTTGGATGTCGGTGACGCCGGTGAGCATGAGCACTGGCAAGGCGGGCCGGGAAGCCTTGAGTTTTTTCAGGACTTCCATGCCGCTCATGTCGGGCAGCTGGAGGTCCAACAGCACCGCGTCCACCGAGGCCACGGCCCGCTCCAACCCGAGCTGGCCGTTTTCGGCGGTCAGGACCTCGTAGCCCCCCACCTTCCCCAAAACCGTTTGGAGCAGCCGGCGCTCGATAGGATCGTCGTCAATGACCAGGATTTTTTTCATAAAAAACACAAACCTTTCACCAAGGAGTTACGGAGTTCACGGAGAAGGATCCAAAACGTTGTATCCATTTGAAAAAATAATTTCACTTTAAATTCCCTGCCATCTTAATAGAATTCCGTTTTCTTTTCTTTCTCCGTGAACTCCGTATCTCCGTGGTAAAGGATTATTGTTTTAAATAATCCGCGATCATTCCGGGGAAAGCTAACGTATCAAAGGGTTTGGTGATGTAGCCGTCGCACCCCGCCGCCCGGGCCTTCTCATCGTCCCCCTTCATGGCGTAGGCAGTGAGGGCCACGATCAAAATATCGGCGGTTTGGGGGTGTTCCTTCAATTGGCGGGTGAGGGTCAGGCCGTCCATGCCGGGAAGCTGGATATCCATCAGGATCAACCGGGGTTTGAAGGCTTCCAGGATTTTCAACGCCTCTTCCGCGTCGGCAGCGGTTTTGATCTCGTAGCCTTCCTTCACCAGAAGGACCTTGGCCAGCTTCAGGTTGACGGCGTTGTCGTCCACGATCAGTATCTTTTCACCGGCCACAAGGGTCCCCTTCAAAATTGATTTTCACCGCCAAGCCGCCAAATCGCCGAGAAAGACTTTGAATAAACTTTGAATCTTTTTTGAAACCCTCTACCCTCATCACGGGGGGTCTTGGCGGTAAATCAATTTATTCTTTTGCTCATTTCCTTAGGGAAAGTCGCGTAAAAAACGCTTCCCTTGCCAGGCTCGCTGGTAAACCCTACCTCGCCCCCCTGGGCCTCCACCAGCCGCTTGGTCAGGGCCAGTCCCAGCCCGGTTCCCGCGTGTTTTTTGGCGGAGCTGGAGTCCAACTGCTGGAATTCAATGAAGAGCTTGTGCTTGTTTTCCGGGGCAATGCCGATGCCCGTGTCTTCCACTTCCATCCGGAACTGCCGCTCGCCCCGGGGGGAAATCCGGATGTCGACCCTGCCCCTTTCCGGGGTGAACTTAATGGCGTTGGAGAGGTAGTTGTAAAGCACCTGTTTGAACTTGGACCCATCCAGGATGACCTGGGAAAGGCTTGAGTCTATCACCGCTTCCACCAGGATTCTTTTTTCCGAGGCCAGCCCCCGGAGGATGCCCTTGACCTCCGCCACCATCTTGGCCAAGTCCAGGATCTCCGGGCGGAATTCCATTTTGCCCGCTTCCACCTTGGTCAGGTCCAACACGTCGTTGATCAATTGGAGCAGATGCCTGGCGCTGGTGAGGATGTCCCCCAGGTATTCCTTATGCTCCTCGGAAACCGGGCCCACCTTCTCGTTGTACATCAGCTCGGAAAAACCGATGATGGCGTTGAGGGGCGTCCGCAGCTCGTGGGACATGTTGGCCAGGAACTCGCTTTTGAGCCGGTTGGCTTCCTGGGTCCTTCGGTTTTCCTCCTCCATCTGGCGCTTCCGGTCGCTGACGTCCCGGATGGCGGCCGTCACGAAAGTTCCATTGGGGGTGTGGATCGGGGACAGGGAAATTTCTGCCGGGAACTCCGTGCCGTCTTTTCGAAGCGCGTAGAGGTCGAGCCCCGCGCCCATGGGGCGGACGTTGGGGGAACCGAAATAGCCGTCGCGGTGGCCTGGATGGTTGCGCCGGAACCGTTCGGGAATGAGGACTTCGATGGTTTTCCCCAACAGCTCCTCCCGCTTGTAGCCGAAGAGGGTCTCGGTTTGGGCGTTGACCAGTGTGATCCTGCCGTCCTGGCCCACGATGACCATGGCGTCGGGAGCCGCTTCCAAAATGCCGCGGAATTGATCTTCCTGGTTGGGAACTTTAACCGGCGGCTTATTTGGAGCCACTCTTTTTTTAATTATTCTTTTTAGGGTTTTCTTTTTTTTCACGGGGCGGCGGCTTCTTTCTCCAATTGATAGTATTGGATTTTAGTTCTTTTTAACCACCGTCGCTCATGAAAAATATGCGGCCAATGCCATAATCCATGCTTATTTTTGTTTATTTTCGGCGGATTTCCCGATGTATCATGGTTATCCAGAATTTTACGGTTATTGAACCAATGGTTTCCTGAAAGGAAAAAATGCCGCTTCCCCCACGTCCGCCACGCGCCCATGACCACCACGAAACCCACACCGCCTCCTCGGCCGCGCTGAGGGATTTCGTCATCGGCATTTCCGACGGACTCACCGTTCCCTTCGCCCTGGCCGCGGGCCTCAGCGGCGCGGTGAGCAGCAACGCCGTCATCCTCATCGCCGGCCTGGCGGAGGTCGTAGCGGGAACCATTTCCATGGGCCTGGGCGGCTACCTGGCCGGCAAGACCGAGATCGAGCATTACGAGGGGGAGCAAAAGCGGGAAGAAAAAGAGGTCAAGGAAATTCCCCACGAGGAAGAGGACGAGGTGAAGCGCCTCCTGGCGGAATACGGGATCTCCCCCGCGGTGCAGACCAAAGTGGCCGAGGACTTGTCCCGGAACCATTCCAAGTGGGTTGACTTCATGATGCGTTTCGAGCTGGGCCTGCAGAAGCCCGATCCCAACGCCGCCTTGTCCAGCGCCCTGCGAATCGGCCTCTCCTACGCCGCGGGGGGGCTTATTCCCCTTTCGGCCTATTATTTTTGGAAATCCCCCGCCGTGAGCCTGGAATATTCTTCCATCATCACCTGCCTCTGCCTGCTCCTGTTTGGATTCCTCAAGGCCCGCTTCACCGGGCAGAATCCATGGAAAGGCGCCCTCACCGTGACCCTCACGGGAATTATCGCGGCCGGGGCGGCTTTCGGGATCGCCAAGCTCATCAATGGATAAAAATTAAATAATCCTCAAAAAGATTTTCCGGGAGTTTGTTACCCCGTTGCCATTTCCGTCATTTTAATTTTTTACTTCTCCGGAAAAGCAACCCCGGTTAACCCAACCGCCCCCTAGGCCCGGCCGGACCTTTCACCGCCTCAAACCGTCCTTTCCCAGCCCCTGCATTTTCCCTTTGTTTTCAATCCATTTCCGTATCCTTTCGTTTTTTAATATGACGGGGATCATAAAAAGTAATGACCTAATATTTATTTGTATGACCAGGCTCATAAAAAAATTCCGGCCTTTGCTCCATGATGCCCCGCATATCCAAGGGGATGGATCGCCGTTGGCGGAGATTCCCTTCAAAAAATAATTTGGCCTTGGCCGCCGGAAAAAAATTCTTGGGTCAAGGGAACAGCCTCTGGCGGGGGCACTATGGCGGAAACGCCATAGTGGGAAGGGATTCACCGACTCGGGCGGGAAATTCAGCGTAAAAGAGCCGATTTTCAACTGGCACCGGGCTTGCTCTAGGAAGTATCAGAAGTTCAAACACAAAAAGGAGACGTCATCATGAAGAAATTCACTCTGGGGCTGATCGCGGTGATGGGATTGATGGTGGCCTCGGCCGTCGCGGCCCTGGCCGACAGTGGTTTTAGCGGGAACCAATTGATGAAAGGTTCGGCCCATTGGTACGAGAAGGCCGCCGGAACGGTGGGGCCGGTCGAGAAGGCCGCGGGCGGGCTGGTCCTCCAGTCCGGAAGCTTCTTATACCTGGAAGGGGATTCCACCCTCCACAAGTACCAGATGAACGCCAACACCCTCTTGGGCTCGGCGGTGCTGAAAAACCCCAAGGCGGACCTAACCAAGGCCCTGAAGGCGGATGGTGTCGATTCCATGGAATTGGTGGTTCCCCTGGAAACCTTAAAGTCCAAGGAAAGCGGCTTGGATGACAACGCCCATAAGGCCCTCCTCGCCAAGGAAAACCCCACGATCAAGTTCGTCCTGGACAGTGAAACGGTCAAGGGCGGGGTGATGACAGCCAAGGGAAAACTCACCATCGCAGGGGTCACCAATCCCATTACCCTATCGCCCGCCGTCGAGGCGACGGCCGGATCGGTCCACTTGAAGGGAATCCAGAAGCTCAAGATGTCCTCTTATAAGGTGACGCCGCCCTCGATTTCCCTGCTGGTGACTTCCATTACCTGTACCGACGATGTGGAAATCCACTACGACGTGACTTTCGCCCCGGCCAAGTAAAAGGGGTGGGATGACGCAATTCCGGGCGACCGGTTGTTTAAAAACGCAGTTCAATTAAAAGGAGATGAGAAAATGAAAAATCTACTGAAATGGATAGGGGCTCTGGTTTTGCTTCTGGGCTTTACGGCCCAGGGAAAGGCGGCCGAGATTTTCAAGAACGATGACCTCGATTTCAACATCGGGGGCAGGTTCCAGGAACTGGGCCAGATCGACATCAACAACGGCGACCGGATCCGCAACAAGGTCCGCGTCTATCTTTTCAACGTTGAGGACCGGTTGACGGCGTTCGGCGATTTCAAGGGATTCAAGTATCACTTGGAAATCGCCTTCGGCGGCGAGGACATCAACAGCTCCAACAACGCCCAGAACTTGAAGGAGTTCAACGCGGATATCCCCATCATCCCGGACATGGTTTACGTCAAGGTGGGACAATTCAAGGTTCCCTCCAACCTGTCCAGCGCGGATTATGAGGGCAACCTCCTTTTCACCCAGCGCTCGCCCCTCTTGAACATGTTTTTCAACGCGGGCTACGATAACGGCCTCTCCCTCTGGGGCAAGATGGGTAAATTGGACGGAGCGGGCGGCGTGATCAGCGGCAGCCCGAACTTGCCGCAACGTTACCTGCCGGAGCTCTTCAATTTCCCGCCCTTGACCTTCCTGCGGATCGGATACTCGGACGAGGTCGACGCGGACCCCTTCCATCCCCTGCAGACCGGGTTCAAGAAACCGGACAGCACCAAGTTCGCCTTCCATTTGAACGGCATGTATTGCCAGGACAGCAACGCGGGCCATTCCACCGACCTGGCTCTGGCCGGCGGCAACCTGAACACCTTCTCCGCCAACGGGGATTTCGGGAACGTCCTGATGTACAGCAACTGGAACCCTTACCTGGGAAGATTGAACAACCCGGTGAACGGTCCCGTTTCGGCGACCTTCACCAACCTCAGCGTGGACACCCAGGTTCGGGCGCCGCTCGGCGACACGACCATGACCTTCCAGGCCCAGGCCGGCTGGTCTAATTTCAAGGCTTCCAGTTTCGCCCCCATCACCATCAACGGCGCCGTGCAGACGTCGGGCGAGTTGAACATCGGCGGCGGCGAAATCATGGCCTCCGTGGGCGACAACCCTTGGGAAATCGCGGGGCGATTCTCCATGGTCATCCCTGACGAGGGCTTGAAATACAGCTACGCCGCCGGAAAATACGGCAGGATCACCGGCAGCGACCCCATTTACGAGGTCACGCTTCCCTCCATCACCTGGCACATGAACGAGAACGCCAAACTGGTGGCGGACGCCGAGCTGCAGTTCAACGTGCCGGTCACCCCCAGCGACGACGGGGCCTATGTCATCACCCAAATGCCGTCGCAGGTCACCAATATCAGCGCCACCCAAAATATTTTCCGGGAGCCGATGATTACGGTGGGCCGCATGATGTTCCAGTACAGCTTCTAAGGCCGAAAATCCAGGGTGCCCTATCGTAAGATAGGGCCCTTGAGGAAGGGCCCCCCGGGGGGACCCTTCCTCAAGGAGAGGAATCGATCACCATGCTCACCAGGGTCAAGTCGGGACATTTTCGTACGCTGCTTCTCAGGGCTACGATGGTGGCTGCCTGCGCCGCACTCTCCTGCGGCGTGGGCTTGGCCGCCGAAGAGGTTTCCCTCACCTTCCAGGAAAAAAACGGGCGTTACAATATCGAGGGTTCCTTTCAAGTCGAGGCCGACCCCCATACGGCCTGGAGCGTCCTTTCGGACTACGATCACATTCCCCAATTCGTCCATAACATGAAATTAAGCCATATCCAGATCCGGGAGGGCAATGACGTCCTTCTGCACCAGGTCGCGGAAGGAGGCTTCCTATTCTTCACCCAAAGGGTGCGGCTCTTCCTCTATATACAAGAAACCCCGGACAAGACCATTGCCTTTAAGGATATGGCCCACAAGGATTTTAAGGTTTACAAGGGCTCCTGGACGATCACCCCCGACAGCGGGGGCGGGCCCCTGAACATCACCTATCAACTGGAGGCGGACCTGAATTTTTCCGCGCCGGCCTTCATCGCGGGGGATGTCATGAGCGGCGGGGCCAAGGACCTTTTGAAATCCGTCCGGAAGGAGATCCTCCAGCGGCAGGCCCAAGTCTCCCCGACTCCCTCCCTGCCGGTAAAATTAACCCAGGCTCCCCACACCACCCCCGAAGCCGTTTCCCTGCGCTGATCCTCCTTGGGGCGCCCTTGGATCGGCTCCCTGCCCCGATGGATGACCGTACCCCTTGGAATTCCAATCCTTCCAAATCACTCAACTTTTTCTCGCCCGAAAACCCCACTATGACAAAGCTCATAGTGGCAAATTGGAAAATCCCGCATTTATGACCCGAATCATATAGACCCGCGGGACCCTCCGGCATCATGTGCCCAGAAGTTTTGCTGTTACTTTTTTTCAAGGAGAGTCAAGGAATGAAAAAGCAAAGTCTAGCCGTCCTGACGGCAATGGTTTTGTTCCTCGGATTGGCGCCAGCTGCTTGGGCCGTTCCGATGTTCGCGAGGATGTACAGCTACAATTGCACCATGTGCCATTATCCTGGCTACGGCCAGTTGAATAAGTTCGGATACAACTTCCGGGCGGCCGGTTACCGGATCCCGGCGGACATCGGCAAGGAAATGAACGGGGGGAAATTCGACTTCACCAACTACATCGCCGCCCGTTTCTCGGCCGGGGGCAGCGTCAAGACCTCCGTCTTGGCTTCCGGCGCGGCCACCCCGGACAACGGGAGTTTCACCCTGGGGGGCGCCAGCCTTTACCTGGGCGGGGCCATCAGCAAGAATTTCTTCGGCTATAGCGAGGTAGGCCTGGGCAATGGGACGGGAATTTTCCCGGGATCCGCCCCCAGCTACGCCGACATCAAGATGGGTTATGTCACCGGCAGCGAGAACGAGTTCTTCACGGCGAGGATCGGTAAATTCGGGGCTGATGGATTCGGCGCCTCCGACCGGGGCCCGGTCGGCAACGCGACCATCGCGGGCCTGGTGAGGCCCACCGGCACCGGTTTGGAACTGGGATACACCCATGATGATTCCCGGATCACCCTGGGATTCTTCAACGGGATTCAGAATCCACAAATCACAGGCCTTGTCAGCGCCAACGGGAAGCCGGTCACCTCCAGCAGCATCCAGGCTCCCGCTTCCGACAGCAACAACGCGAAGGACCTGCAGCTCTTCGTCAACCAATTCATCGGGGACGACGGCCTGGCGCTGAACGCGGTCTTTTATAACGGGTACAACGCCTCGGTCGGCGCCACGGCCTCCGCGGGCGGGACCAACGATGTCGCGGGCCAGGAATATTACAACGCCGGCTTCTTCGTCAGCTCCCCCATCGTCAAGAAGCTCGATATCAAGGTGGGAGTTGAGGTGGGTCAAACCAACACGGGAGTCTTCGCCGCCACGGGTCCCGCCGGGCCCACCAGCGGAGGATTCTCCGGCGAGGTGGACTACGAGATGGACGACATCACGCCCATCGCCTTCCGGGTGGACTACACCACTTCGGACTTCAACACGAAATACACGGACACCCAGAAGTACACCCTGGGCGCCCTGACGCCTTTCGTGGAGCAGGTTTATATGACCCCGACCCTGTCCTTGACCAGGACCAACGCGGGCCTGGTCAACGGGTCGGAAGCCTACAACAACGCCTACACGCTGAGCGATTCGCTTTTCGTGTTCTTTTAATCCAAGAGGATCCAGGGGGATAGGCCGCCCTCGGGGCGGCCTTCCCCTAATATTCACCCCATTCAGCAAAGGAGTCGAAAATGAAAAATCATCTCAGGGAGCAGGCCGGCTTCGCGGCGATTTTCTTGTCGCTGAGCCTTTTTCTCCTGGCCTTTTCAACGGGCTGGAGCGCCGACTTGGCGCCAGGCAAGAAGATCTTCGAGGGTAAATGCGCCCAATGCCACGGCAAGGACGCCAAGGGGGTCGCCAAGATGGTCAAGGTCCTGAAGGTGGAGCCGGAAGTGGTGGACTTGACCCGCGCGGACGCGGTCCAACTGACCACGGCGGACAAGGTCAAGATCGTGACCGAGGGAAAGAAGAAAATGCCGAAATTCGTGGGAAAATTGACCGATGAGCAGATCCAGGAGGCGGTCAAGTACCTGGAATCACTGCAGGGCGGGGGAAAGAAAAAATAACCGAACCACTCCTCTCTCTCCTTCCAGCTGTTTGAGAAAGGCCGGCCCAATCCGGCCTTTTTCTTTTTCGGGACCCGGCCGCCGGGAACCGGTAATTCATCCGCGATATGACCAGGGTCATATAGAATCGATGACAGGGCTTTTATGATCAGCCAATCTTCAGGAAAGGAATGTCCATGACCGACACTTCTCAGAAAGTTCATGATCCCGAAAACCCCCAGCGCCGGTCCTTTCTCATCGGCCTGATCGCCGCCATGGGCGGCCTCATTAGCTTCATCCTGGGCGGATCGGGGATTTTTTATTTCCTGTCCCCGGCCTGGCGCGGCAAAAAGGAGGACTGGGTGGAGGTCGGCCCGGTGGAGGGCATTCAGGAAGGCACCCCGATCAAGCTGGATTACGTCAAGCGCAAGATGGATGGATGGAACGTCATTGAGAGCCCGAGCTCGGTTTGGGTCATCCTGCAAAAGGGCGAGTGGGTCGCCTATGACCCCCACTGCACCCACTTGGGCTGCCCCTTCCGTTGGGATTCCGCCAAACAAGCCTTTCTCTGCCCCTGCCACGGGGGAGTCTTCTCCAAGGACGGCAAAGTGGTTTCCGGCCCTCCCCCCAAGCCTCTGGTTCGTTTTCCCGTCAAAATAACCGGAGGGACCATCTATGTCCTCCCTGAGGGGGCCGCCTGATGAAAACCATTCTCGACTGGCTCGATGAGCGCACCGGCTGGCGCAAAGTGAAGGAAGTGATCCTGGACCGCCACATCCCGAAGGGCGTGGACTGGCGCTACACCTTGGGCAGCGTCACCCTTTTCT
This sequence comes from uncultured bacterium, assembly GCA_964624625.1. GTDB lineage: Bacteria > Oederibacteriota > Muellerivitia > Muellerivitales > Muellerivitaceae > PALSA-1180. The sequence goes on along the minus strand of CAZUXW010000020.1, from coordinate 1,594 downwards.
TTTTTATCCTCCAGGCCGTCACGGGCATCCTCCTGGCTATGCATTATTCCCCCTCGCCGGACCACGCCTATGACTCGGTGAAGTACATCTCGAAGGAAGTTCCTATGGGCGCCTTCTTGAGGGGCCTTCACAAATGGGGCGCCACGGGCATGGTGATCTCGGCCTTCCTCCACCTGCTCCGGGTCTTTGTGATGGGCGCTTACAAGTATCCCCGGGAAGTCACCTGGCTTTCCGGCGTCATTTTATTTTTCTTCGTGATCGGGTTCGGCTTCACCGGCTACCTGCTTCCCTGGGACCAGAAGGCCTTTTGGGCCACCACGGTGGGCGCCCACATGGTGGAACAGGTTCCTTATCTCGGGACCGCCCTGGCGAAAATCATGAAGGGAGGCCAGGACTTGGGAGCCGTGACCTTGGCCCGCTTCTACGCCATCCATGTACTGGTGTTCCCCGCCCTGACGCTGCTGTTCCTGGCGATCCATTTGTTCCTGGTGGTCTGGCACGGCATCTCGGCTCCTCCGGAACGCGATTCTTCCTCCTTTGACCCGCGGGATCCCAGCTGGAAAACCCGGCTGCGGGCCCGTTACCTCGAACTCAAGGCCCAAGGCAAATCCTTCTGGCCCTATATTATTTTCAAGGATACGGTGGCCGTCACCATCGTCTTTTTCATCGTCCTGGGAGTCGCCATTTGGAAGGGCGCCGAATTGGAGGACCTGGCCAACCCCACCGACACCACCTACAACCCCCGGCCTGAATGGTATTTCCTTTCCGTCTTCCAACTGCTTAAGTATTTCCCGGGCAAACTGGAAGCCTTCGCCGTTGTCTTGCTTCCCCTCATCGCCGTCTCGCTCCTGTTCGCCCTTCCCTTTTTCGACAAGGGGCCGAGGCGCCACCCGGCGGACCGCAAGTGGCTGGTGGCGGCCGGTTGGATGGCCGTCCTCGGCCTGATCTTCCTGACGATCCAAGGCGCCCGTACACCATTGACCAACCCGGTCGGCGAGAAAAACCCCATGGTCATGGAAGGCAAGCGTCTTTTTGTGGAACTCCATTGCCAATATTGCCACACCTTGCACGGCCATGGCGGCACGGTGGGACCGGTTCTCGATGAGGTGGGTGTCCGGCGTAATGGCGATTGGCTGGCCAATCACTTCCGCAATCCTAAAAAAATTACCCCCGGCACGACCATGCCGAATTTCAACCTATTGGACGGAGAAGTGGAGGCCTTGGTAGCCTACATGAGCAGCTTGGGGGGCGGCACCTTCAGCCCCAAGGCCCCAGGCCTTTTCGAGGAAAACTGCGCGACCTGCCATAAATTCCACGGAGTGGGCGAGGAGATCGCCACGGACCTGACCCATATCGCCAGCGTGCGCGACTCCGATTACATCGCGGCTTACATCAAGGATCCACTCAAATTGAATCCGGACGCGGCCATGCAGGGCTACACGGACCAATTGACGCCGGAGCAGATCCAGGACCTGGCCAATTATATTTACCAGCAGGGTAAATAACCGGGGCCTATCGGTTATCCATCCCTTTCGCGCCGCGAAACAGCTTCACTGAGCCGGGGAAATCTTTCCCCGGCTTTTTTATTTCATTA
>CAZUXW010000019.1:0-45684 GCA_964624625.1 uncultured bacterium | reverse complement strand
TATTAAAGAGGCGGTGCTTGGGGTCCACGGGATTGTTGAAACAAAAGGACGCCTCGATGAGCCTTACTTTCCCGATCAATCCGCTTTGAATGAGCTGTACCAGTTTCCGGGTTTGAGGATGGCAACGGTACATAAAGGCTTCCATGAAAAATACCTGGTGTTTCCGGACCGCCTCGATCATCTTCTTCGTCTCGGACTCTTTCATCCCTAAAGGCTTCTCGCAGAGGATATGTTTCCCCGCCTTGGCGGCTTTCAAAACCCATTCGAGATGCATCGGATGGGGCGTGGCGATATAGACCGCGCCCACCGTCGGGTCCTTCAGGAGTGACTCGTAGGACCCGTGGGCTTTGGGGATGCCGTACTTTTGAGCGAAGTTCCAGGCTGGGACGATGGCCCTGCTCCCCACCGCCGCGAGTTTCCCGGTATTGGACTTAAGGACACCTTCGGCGAAGATCCCCGCGATTCGACCTGTCGAAAGAATTCCCCAACCAATTTTTTTCATTCCATTTCCTTACGAACGAACTTTTCGTGGACGGCTCTCCCGAGCCGAGAAGGTTTTTCTAGGATTCCCATTCATTCCTTTAATCCCCCGTTAAATCCCGTTTGAATTCTTTTTATCGTCCGTTCTAAAAAAGCTGGTAACCCGCCATGAAGGAAAGGACCCTATTCTGATCCGGAGGAGGGTTTACCAGAAATGGAAAATTAGGCGCCGTTGAGTTCAAATCTACTTCATAGCGGATATCTATCAAGAATTTTTGGAGTTGAATCCCCGCGCCGAAAACCACGCCGAAATCCATTCCCGGAAAATATTTACCATAGTCAACACTTGAGAAGGAAGCCGGCGTGGTATCGGTGGCCGGATAAAATGTCGTGTTTCTTTCATTGAGCAAAAAAGATACGGCCGGGCCAACAAAGATGGATCCGTTTAAATCAGTAATCAAATTTAGTTTAGCTTTGACCAGAAGTGGAATTTCTAAATAATTTAAGTTTTGGGATTGAACAATCATGGCCGGGGTGTTGGAACCACCATAGCCTGGCAAAAAGGGAATATTGGGAGTTAAGACACCGGAACCTTTCATGGTGAACATGGTTTCCGGTTGAACGGATAGAAAATCAAACAAGTTGATATCTAAAAAAAGTCCCCCGGCAAAACCATTTAATGTTTGTTGGGTGTCCCCTTGCGGAAGAAGTTGAACGTTTTGGTTCGCGATATTTAACCCCCCTTTGAAGCCCAAACTGAACGGTTGGGCCTGAACCAACCCCGCCAAATTCAAAAAGATAAATAAAACACTCAATATATTTTTCATCTCTAACCTCTAAGTTTCAAAAAATTAAAAAATATCATTTACGAAATAATGTGCGGTCATTTACGTTAACTCCACTTACACAATTTGGACTCGAACTATCCCCCGTTTTACTTAAAATTTCCAACCTTTCGACTCGGTTCAGGGCAGGCGTCTAGTAACCAATTGTTTACTCCACTTGTTTCCCCAAAAAAGGAACGTTCGGCACGGGTAAATCCAGGAAGGCCTTGGGCAGGGCCGGCTCGATGAAATTATGGATGATTTCCTGGTGAAAGAGGCCCAACAACAGGACCGCCAGGGCCAACAAGAACAAGGGGGCCTTGGAGGCGAAGGATATGGGCGCATGGAAAGAGGCGGCTTTACGGTGCTCGAATAAGAGCCAGGTAAATTTAGCGGCGGGAACCAAGTTAAAGATCATCACGAAGATCATCGGGATCATCAAAAACCAATTGCGCTTTTCCACGAGGGCTTGGAGCAGGTAAAACTTTCCGAAGAAGCCGCCCGTGGGTGGAACCCCAACGACGGAGGAGATGAAAATGATCAGGAAAAGGGCCGCCGAGAAATCATGGCGGCCCACGCCGGCCAACTTCGAGAAGGGATGGGCGCCGACCGGCTTCAAACTAAGGATCCCCACGGCGAGAAATAACCCCATCACCACCAGCATCTGGCTTAACAACTCCATCAAGGCCCCTGTCAGGGCGCTTTTGCTCCCCAAGATAAAACCGATCAGGACATAGCCTAGTTGCGCCACGCTGAGAAACGCCACGGAATGCAGGAAATCCTTTTGCCGGGCCGCGAACAGGAAATGACCCAGGAAAAGAACCGGAGTCAGGCAGGCGGCGGTGGAAAGCCAGGCCGGCAGGACCAGGCCCGGCACGTTCAGGGTGAAAAAAAGCATCAGGAACAAAACAAAGACGGCAGTCCGGACCATCACGGAGGATAAAAAACCAAGCATAAAGGGAGGCGTCTGGTCCAAAAGCCTTTTGAAAAAAAACGGCGAGGGAAAAACGAGAAAAAAACCAAAGGCCGACACTAACAACAATCCCGCCCCCAGGACTAATTTGAAATTTTTGGCGATGAAGAGTTGGGCCAAGAGGTCATCCAAATGGAGGGTTCCCGTGGCGCCATAGAGAAAAATAATTCCCGCTAAGAACAAGGAGGCTCCCGTGCTTCCGCCGAGGAGAAAATAAAAGCCGTCCAAATAACCCTGCCGGGCCAGGCAAACGAGCAATCCCGCCGCCGCAACCACGCCCATCTGGAGGAACAAATAAAGGGTGAAGCCGTCCCGGACAAAAAACACGGCCAAAAGACAGGCGGTCAGGGTCGAGAGCAGGGGCCCCGCCAGGATTTCCCTGGTTTTTAAAAGTCCGGCGATAATCCCGTAGGAACCCAAGCGGTAAAAGGCAATCAGGGCCAACAAAAGAATGAGGGCCGCGAGCAGGGCGGAAAATGGCGAGACCTCCAGTTCGATCCCCCAGGGCGGTGCCCATCCCCCCAGGGAATAACGCCAAGGACCCTGGGCTAATAGTTTGGGAAAAGTTTTCCAGACCAGGATGAAATCCAGGAGCAGGACTCCATAAGTTGTCCATCGGGATAAACGGTAGGAAAAAAATCCAAAAAAAAGCGAAAACCAAGTTCCCGCCAATGGAACGGCGATGAGAAGAACCGGCAGATGGTCCTTCATTTTGAAACTCTCTTGGAAATCTCACCGCCTTGAAGGGTCTTAAATATTTTCCACAGTTTGAGGCAAAAAACGCCCATCAAGAGCGACAACGCAAGTCCCACCGCGCCAGCCTCTAAGGCCAATACTCGGGGCAGGGGGCCAGCCGCTGTTGGAAACGAAAGAAGGAACCCAATGATCCCCAACTGCGACAACAGCCAAGACGCTGTTTTGCCAGCCAGATGGTCATAAAAGAAAAGTCCATGGAAACCAACCAGTCCCAAAACCGCAGGTAGGATTAAGTGAAGACTGTTAGCGCTCACCGGCTGCCTCCGGCACCCTCGCCCATTGAACCGCCATCAGGATGAACCCTCCCAGGCAGAGTAAAACGCCCGCCGTGAGGAGAAGGACCCCGTTCAACCTGGCAAAGGAAGCCTCTCCCCAAAAGGCCATGGCCTCATAATCCAAAAAATTACTGCCGTGATGGAGGGTGAAAAATCCAAGTCCCAGCGTAAGGCAGGCTCCGCTCACCCAAAAAAGGGCCGGAAAAAAAACAGTGGCCCCGGGAGAAGCCGTCCAAAACAAAAACAAGGACATGGCTGAAAGAAAAAAAAGAAAACCAACAACGAAGAGGTCCAAACCACGGTAATCCCCCGCCACCGCCCCCGTGGGGGAATGGATTCCTGTTTCCCCTACGGACATTTGGAGGTAGCGGGGCGCCAGATGCAGGGACAGGGGAGAATCGCCTTCAAAGGGGACTTGGGAACAGGTGTAAAACAACAGCGCGCCCAGCGAAAGCGCTAAAAACCAGGAGGCTTGTTTAAACATGTTTCCCTTTAAAAAATGTGGTTTGGGGGAACTTTGAATAGGCTTATCCTAGTCGGGAACCCTTGGAACCGTCAATCTTGAAGGGCCTTATTTTCCCTGTATGATAGGAATCTACTTAACCGACCGGGAGAACTCTTGCTGCGACCCAAGCGAGTCACAAAAACCGCTGCCGCCTGGTCTCCCCCCGTCCGTCATTTTTTAATCCTGGTTGGCCCGGCCATTCCGGACCAAGTCTTTCTTGTCCAATCCGGAAAACCCCTCGCCCTCGCCGCCGGGTCCCAGCCCCTTCCGATCAACTTGGAGAAGAACTCAGGCAACGGGTTGGCGACCAATTATATTTTGAAAAAACCCGGAACCGAAAAACGGGAGATCGTCCCGGACTTAGCCTTCGGAAAAGATTCTCCTTGAAATGGCCAGCCGCCCTCGCGGCCTTTCTTTTGGCCCTGCTCGGACAATGTTTCTTCGCCCAATCCCAGGCGCCTTGGACCTTGGGCCCGGGACTTGTTTTTTTTCTCGCCGCCCTTGGGGTCCAGCCCAAACCACCCTCCCCTCGACCTGCCCTCGAACCTCCGCTTCGTGAGGAAATAGGGATTTTTTTCTTCCTAATGCTGCTTGCCGTCTTAGCCCGCCTTTGGCGCTTGAATGATTTTCCGACGGGTCTGCATACGGACCAGGGTGGGATCGGCTTGTTCGCGCTTCGGGTGCTTCACGAGGGTTGGCGGCCGGGGCTGGAGGCAGTCCAATTTCAAACACCATTTCCCCTGGAATTCTACCAATTAGCCGGCTGGTTTGGGGTACTTGGGTCTTCCCCACTGACTTTCCGCCTCTTTTTTATTTTTCTGTCGCTGGCCGCCCTTCCTTTGTCCTACTGGTTCTTCCGCCGGTTGGCGGGGCCGCGAATCGCCTTATTGTCCTTATTTTTTCAGGCGGTCATGCGTTGGGATTGGACCGAGGCCCGCAACGGCCACTCCAGCGCCGAAGTCCCTTTTTACATGATGTCCATGTTGGTTTTGTTCTTCGAGGGTACCCTCCGGCGAAAAATCATCCTCTTAACAGCCGCGGCCCTTTTCGCGGGTCTGGGTTTATACGCCTATCAATCCCTCAAGGCCCTTCCCATTCTGTTCGGAGTCCTCGTGATGTTGGAACTGACAAAAACCGGTGATTCCCCCGGCAAAAAAGGCGCGCGCCTTGTCCCGGCGGTAATCTTGCTATTCGCCCTGGCCGCGCCCCTTTGTCTTTATCTTCTCTCCCACAAAACATTTGAAAAGCGGGAGGCGGATGTTTTTATCTTGAACGCGATAAGGGATCAAAAAAGCCTCTCCCCGCTTTTGACCTCCTGGCGCGGGACAGCCCTGATGCTTAACCGGGAAGGTACTTCCGATCCTTACCACAATCTGCCGGGCCATCGAATCTTGGACGATGGAACGGCGGTGCTTTTGATATTGGGACTGGGTTGGGTCTGGGGCCTCCGAAAAACCCAGGCAGGCGCCATTCCCCTTCTAGGCCTCTGCGTCATGGCCCTGCCAGGCCTCTTGGCCGCGGACCCAGGCCCACCCCACCGGTTCACGGGCTTGATGCCCTTCACGGCTTACATCGCCGCGGTCGGCGGCATGGGTTTATGGGATGCCTTAGCTCCTTGGGCGGGCCGGCGGCGGGGATGGCTCACCGCGGCGGCGGGCCTCTTTCTTCTCGCCATCGTTTTTCAAAACGCCTGGACTTATTTCCGCCTCCAGGCCGGCGACCCCCGTTGCCGCCAGGCTTTCGGCGTGGAGCAAAATCAAATCGGCGGGACCATTAAACAACTTGAGACAAAAAACCCGGGGAGATTTAATTTCGAGATCGCGCCCTTTTATTTCCGGAACCCGACGGTGGATTTCCTCGCCTATGATTTCCGCGAGGACATGAGGCCCCTCAACCTGGCCTCCATCGCCGCCAACCAAATTCCCAGGGATAAACCAACGGTTTTTTTCCTCGAAGGGGGCCAATCGGGCGCGGTGAATTTCTTGAAAGGGATCTTTCCCGGGGGCCGGGACGAAGCTTTGGGGAGCGAGGAGGGGTTCCCTCTGCTCTACCGTTACAATGCCCCGCCCCAATCCCTCGCGCAATTCCATGGATGGGCTAAAGGCTTAAAGGGAAGTTATGAAAGCGCCGGAATGGACGGACATTCCTTGGTCGAATCGAGAATTGATCCCTTGGTCAACTTCTCCAGTCTGAGGGATTTTCCATTCACCGGCGGTCCGCCCTATGAGGCTCATTGGGTTGGAAAATGCCTGGTTCCCCTGGGAGGGATCTACCAGTTTCAAGTTTTAACCCCAGACCAGGCCGGCCTTTGGATGGACGGGCGGCGGGTTGAGTTGGAAAAGCCCCTGCCCCTTTCCAAAGGCCTCCATTCCCTAAAGCTGGAGTTTAAAAAACAAAAAGGCTATTACACCTCTCTCCATTTGGTCTGGAAAAAATCAGGAACGGAAATTTGGGAAGTGATTCCCGCTTCCGCTTTCGGCGAATCAGGAAATTAAGGAACCCTTTTTACCCTTAGCCGTTTTCGCCGGCGTGGAGTTTGTGTCCCCCCCTAAACCCGCCATCCGCCTCAACCACAGGCGGAAATCGTCCACGTAGCCGTAAACCGACGGGACAATCACCAGGGTCAAGACCAGGGAGCTGATCAGACCCCCGATCACCGCCACTCCCATGGATTGCCGGAATTTACCAACCTCCGTGAGGGCCAAGGCCGTGGGGATCATGCCGGAAATGAGGGCGAAGGTCGTCATGAGAATCGGCCGGAGCCTGATTTTTCCCGCCCGCTTAATGGCTTCATCGCGGGGCATCCCTTTTTTCTCCATTTGGACGATATAGTCCACCAATAGGATGGCGTTTTTGGTCACCAATCCCATCAACATGACGAGGGAAATCATGCTGAAGATATTCAAGGTTTGGCCCGTCACCGCCAGGGCGATAAAGGCCCCCACAATGGCCAGAGGAATGGACATCATGATCGTGAGGGGTAGGATCGGAGACTCGTAGAGGCTGGCCAGGATCATATAGGTAAATAGAAGGGCCAAGCCCACCGCCAGCAGCATGCTGGTGACGAGGTCGCCTAAATCCTCCGCCTGCCCGATGAAGTTGTAACTGACGCCCGGCGGCAGGTCCGTCCCCTGCATGATCTTCTTGGCCTTTTCCGTGATGTCCCCCAGCGCGCCTCCCGGCCCCAATTGGCCCGAGATCATGATGTACCTGGCCCGGTTGAGGCGGTTGATCTTGGAAGGACCTTCGGTGGTGACGGGTTTTGCGATTTCGGACAACCTCACCTGGTTGTGGTTGGTGTTGGGAACCCAGACATTGTTGAAATCTTTCTGAAGATTCCGCTGGTCCTCCTGCATCCGGACCCGGATGTCGTAGTCCATCCCGTTGTCCCGGAACTTGGCCGGCACAAAACCTTCCACCTGGGTGCGAAGCTCATTGCCCGCCTCGATTCCCAAAACCCCCAATTGCCTGAGCCGGTCCGGCTCCAATTGGGCCTGGAATTCCGGCTTGCCTCCGTCGTAGTTCGTCTGGACATCCGCGAGTCCGGGAATGAGCTCTATTTTTTTCCGGACGTCATTCACCAAAGGCTCCAAAGTCTTGTAGTCGTCCCCCACGATCACCAAACTAAAGGGAGCCTGGTTGCTCACGAGGTCATATTCCGCCACTTGGGGCTGGAGCTGCTTCCTAAAAGGCTCCAATTCCTTGCGGACTATATCCTTTAACTGCTGGTGGGATAATTTCCGGAGTTTATAATTGATCAATCGGATGTAAATCATGCAGGTATTGTCGTTGCCTTGGGTGTCGCCGATGATCTCCGATGTGATTTCCACTTCCTTGTGGCGGCGGATCACGTCGTTGACCTGGTGGCTGAATTGGCTCATGGCTTCCAAGGAGGTCGCTGGTGGCGCCTTCAAGGTGACCATGAATTCGCCGTTATCCCCCGCCGGCAGGAAGGTAAATTTGATGAATTTTCCCAAGCCCAAACTGGCGACGAATAGGGCCAGGGCGGACAAAACCACGATGAGGCGGTGGCGGATGGTCCAGGTGATGACCTTTTCATATCCCAGCTCCAGGAAAGTTTGAAAAGCGTCGAACCACTTGAGGATTCCCGAGGGCTTGTCATGCTTCCCTCCCTTGTTGCGCTTGGCCCAGTAAGCCGACAACATGGGGCCCATCACCATCGCCTCGAAGAGGGAAATGGCCATGGCGAAGCAAATGGTCATGCCGAACTGGCGGAAAAATTGGCCCACCGTGCCCTTGAGAAAGGCGATCGGCAGGAAAACCGAGATGATGACGGAAGTCGTCGCGACCACCGCCATGGCAACTTCCAGTGTGCCGTTCAGGGCCGCCGCCTTGGGTTCCTCGCCCTCCTCCAACCGGCGCCAGATATTTTCCCGGACGACAATGGCGTCATCGATCAAAAGCCCCACCGCCAGTGAAAGGGCCAGAAGCGTCATGAGATTCAAGGTGAATCCCATGCCGTTCATCAGGATAAAAGACCCCAACAGCGAGACCGGCAGGGCCGTGATGGTGATCAAGGTGGACCGGAAGGAACCCAGGAAAAGGAAAACCACCAGGACCGTCAATAAAATCCCCAAAGCGATGGTGTGTTGGACGTCGTCCAGGTTCATCTTGACGATGCGGCCGTCCTCCCGGACCAACCCTAGACGGGGGGATCCGGCGTGGGTTTTCAAGACCGCGTTCATTTTGTCCATGTTTTTAAACACGCCGTCCACCATGGAAACGGTATTGGCCTTGGATTGTTTATGGATCATGAGAAAAAGGGCTGGTTTTCCGTTGAGAAAAGTATAGTTGCGGGCATCCTCCACGGAATCCACCACGTGGCCCACCTTGTCCACCGTGATGGGCACGTCGGAGCCGAGGAAATTGACCACCGTGTGCTTGAGGCGGTCCAAATCGTTGTACTCGCCCACGGACCTGAAAAGAATATTGGCTCCGTTGACCTCGTGCTTGCCCACGGGAATGTTCATGCCGTTCAAGCCGATGTTATTGGCCACCGAAGTGGCGCTGATGCGGTAGGCGTTGAGCTTGGCCCGGTCCAATTCGACCCGGACCTCCCTTTTGGAACCGCCGAAAATATCCACCGCTCCCACGCCCCCGACCTGGGACAACTGGGGCTTAATGACCTGATCCGCCAAGTCGAAAGCCTGGGCCGGCGGGAGGTCGGATTGAAGGTAGAGAATCATGACGGGCTGGGAGGAGGGATCCAGCCTTTGGATGACCGGCTCGTCGATGTCTTTGGGTAGCTGGGGCCGGACGAAGGACAGGCGGTCCCTCACTCGTTGCTCCGCGTCCTTGACGTCCGTTTCCAAGGTGAATTGCACCGTCACGACGGAGAATCCCTCCTGGTTGATGGAATAAACTTTCTTCACGCCTTCCAGGGTGGAAAACTGCTCCTCGATGGGCTTTGAAATTTGATTCTCAATTTCCTGCGGGGCCGCCCCCTTATAACCTGTCGTGACGGAAACAAAGGGGAAACTGACGTCGGGAAAAAGGTCCACCCCCATCGCGCGGTAGGCCATGAAACCCAAAACCATGAGGAGAATGACGATGCAGCTGACGAAGACGGGGCGCTCGATGGCCATTTTCGGTAAATTCACTTAACTCTCCTTAAATTTAATTGTCATTTTGGTTTCGCGAAAAGAAGGATCCTATTTTTCCCCGGCAAGCCACCACTGCGCCTGGGCCAGGGCCGATAATTTTTCCAATACCAGCGAGAGGCGGTTCAACCGGGCCAGGGCGTAATCGTTCTCGAACGATAAGAGTTGAAACTGGGTCGTCCTTCCCAATTCCAGCCTCGTGCGTTCCTGGTTGGCCTTGTTTTTTTGGATTTCCTCGATTTGGGCCGCCATGACCAGCCGCTTGTCGATGTCCTGAAGGTGCTCCGCCAAGTCCTTCCAATCCTGATTGACTTGGATTTCCTTATTGCGAAACGCCATTTGGGCGCTTTCATAATTTTTTTTATAACCTTCGGAAACGCGGGAAGCGGTAAAGACATCCAGGGGAAGGTTGAACTGGGCGCCCAGGTTGTAGGTGGGGCGGTTATTTTGGAGCGCCATGTCATTGGCCGGGCTGAAGTTGGGATCTAATCCATTTCCCCTCCAAGAGGCGAAAGCGGTGATGTCGGGAAAAATATTCTGGCTGGCCTCGTCATAGGCCGCCTGCTGCTGCTTGGCGGTGAGTTGGGCCGAGGTTAAGTCCAGCCGGGCCGGCGGCGCGTCGGGAATGGCCACCTTCAAGGCCGAGAGGGAATCTTCCAAGGATCCCAATTGTTCCGGCACGTCCTCCTTTTCAATCGAGCGGAAGCGGTTGAACTGAAACCGGGAGGATCTTTCCCTTTCGACGGCCATTTGAAGGTCGAGCTCGGCCACCCGGACGGAAGCCTCCGCTTGGAGGGCGTCCGGAGGGTCGGCCAGGTTGCGGGCCACTCGCCTCTTCGTCCATTCCCAAATTTTTTGGCTGCGGGCCAAGGTATCCTGGCGGATTTCCATTTCCGAACGGACCAAAGCCAGGTTCCAATAGGCCATCTTGGCGTTAAAGAGGGATTGCTCCCTTTGGAATGCCGCGCCCTTCTCGGCAGACTCCAATTGGTATTGAACCTTTTTGACTCCCGCGTTGGTTTGTATTCCCCCGAAGTCCTTGAATAGAGGAATCGAAATCGAAGCGGTTGGGCTGACCTGATAGTAGGAAGTTAAATTGTTCGGTCCCAGGAAAAAAGCCGCGGAGGCTGGAAAATTCAAGTTGATGTTATTGAAAGCGTAACCCACTGAGAGAGATGGCCCAAATGGGAGTTTGTCTACCAGGGAAACCCCGAAGGAATCGGCCAACGTGTGGGTGGAGTAAAAGGGATTGTTCGCCTGAGGTTGTTGGTCATCCAAATGGTTGTAACTGGCGTTGAGTTGCGGCGCGTAAAGTAAATCCTGTTGGTGGGATTGTTTTTCCAACCCCTCCGCCGAGGCCTGGAAGGATTTATAGTCAGGACCCTGGGAACGGACCTGGTTAAGATAATCCTCGAGCGATAGAGTTCCCCCAAAAGCCAATCCGGTCGCCAGCCAAAACCCCGCGGCTAACAGCGTCATGAATCTCATGCGTCACCTCGTTAGTTTGTTACAGACTCCGACGATCTACCCCGCAAAAAATTATTCCAAGGCCTTCGCGTGAATCTTGGCCAGCCTGCGGATAAAGGTCTCATCGTCGCCGATCAGCTCATCCATCGGCCCCACCATCTTTACGTTCCAGGTGTAATGGAGCAGGGGCGCGAGAAATTGGTAAAAGGCCAAGCGGGCTTCTTTTTCCGGAAGTTTGGGCGAGAAACGCCGGATTATTTCGGCCGCGCATTGGGTGACATTTTGATCGCAAAATTCCATGTAGGTGCGCTTCATGTCCCGGCTCTTCTGAGTTTCGGCCAGCAGAATTTTAAGGAGTTCCAGGTTCTCGGCCCGTTCCATGGATTCCAAATGGATTTTGGCGAATTCATAGAGACAGGCCTCCAATGTCTTGGCCCCTTCCAGGCGCTTGCGGATATCCGTGATTTCCTCCCCGCGGCAGGAAAGGATTTTTTTGAGGATGGCTTCCTTGCTTTTGAAATAATGGTAAAGGGTCGCCTTGGTGACCTTACAAGCGCCCGCCACCTGGGACATGCTGGTTTCCTTGACGCCCTGGGCGGCGAACAACCGCCGGGCCTGGGAAAGGAGCCAGGTTATTTGATTCGCGTGTTTTTGTTGGTTGAGGGCTTTTACCATAGGGCCATTAACCTACCAACCGGTCGGTTAATAATCAAGACTTCTTCAAAATAATCCCCCCCCCCTTCCCTGCATTCCTTGTTTAGAAACAATAAGGAAGACCGGCAGGGAAAATCGGGAAAACCCTTTCCCTTTTCGGTTAAAGAGGGGAGTGAAACTTTTCGGATGGCTTTGCCGTCTAAAAGGCGTAGTTTAAAACTACGATTGAACCATTTTTGAGGAGGATGTCATGAAAAAGTTATTCGTAATGGCCTTGGCGTTGTTCTTTGTTACCGCGACCTCGGGACTTGTTTTAGCCCAGGGAACCACGGCGACGACTCCCGCTGGCAGCACTGCCCCGGTGAAGAAGTCCCATAAAGGGAAACACATGAAAAAGGGCAAGAAGGCTCCCGTGGCTGTGACCACCCCAGCCAAGTAAACCGCTCTTTTTAAGGAGAAAACCTAAGAGGATGGCTCCCTGGAGTCATCCTCTTTTTATTTGCCCGGAAGCACCATTCCCTTAAATCCCGCTCAATCGTTGCATTTGGGGCTATAACCCCCTAAACTGCTGTCACGGATAGACGCCCTAGTTTTTATGGAATGGGGCATCTCCACAACACCATTATTATGAAGGAGACTTAGGAATGAATTTTAACGCGATTCGAACCGCCTTAGCGGCGGTATTGATCTTGACCATCGGATGCGCCACGGGAAAAACCCGGGTGGAGGGAACATCGCCTTCCAAATCCGCGCCGTCCCAAGCCCTCAAGCCCATCAAAAAGTCCAAAGGGACTTACTCGGTCCAAAAGGGGGATACCTTGTGGGGCCTCTCCTCGAAAGAATCCAACTACGGCGATCCCTTCGCCTGGCCTTTAATCTTCAAGTCCAACAAGGGAAAAATCCAGGATCCCGACTTGATCTATCCCCACCAGGAACTGGTCATTCAAAAGGGATTCACCGCGGCGGAAATGGCCAAGGCCAAGAAACAGGCCATGGATACTCCCCCCTACAGCCCCCACACCAAGCCCCGGGAAACCTTGCCGGTGAATTACGACGAATAAGTTGATAACAAAAACCGACCCAACCGGAAGCCTGTTCCGGTTGGGTTTTTTTATTTCAGCCAAAATCCTTTGAAATCCAAGGCTCTTGAGGCCCCTCTTCACCCATCCAACCAAAGTGGCCTATAATTTCCAATGTTTTCCAGGGTTTATGTCGTATTGACACCCTTTTACGCCGAGTGTAAAACGGTGAACCCTTTTCAATCGTCCAAATGAGGATGGAATGACAAAATTTAACGGACAAGAAAGTTACGATGAAAACCAATAGCCGATTACTCGTGCTCCTGATCCTCCTCGCGCCCCTCACCCATGGCTGCTTCCTGAAGTCCATGGCCGTGGACTCCATCGCCGACAGCCTAGCCGGGACCGGTGACACCTTTTCTTCCGATAACGACCCCCAACTGGTCGGGGACGCGGTTCCCTTCAGCTTGAAGCTGATGGAAAGCGTTTTGTCCGCCACGCCCCACCACACGGCGCTTCTAACGGCCCTCACCAAGAGCTTCACCGAGTACGCCTATGCTTACGTTCAATCCAACGCCGAGACGATCGCGGATGAGGATTATAAAAAATCCAAGGAACAAAAGCTCCGCGCGAAAAAACTATACCTCCGCGCCCGCGACTACGGCTTGAGGGGCCTGGAAACACGCTTTAAGGGAATCACCCAAACCATCCGGACCGACCCCAAGGGCTCCGTGGCGAAAGCCAAAAAAGAGGACGTGGAATTGATGTACTGGACCGGCGTCTCCTGGATGGCCGCCATCTCCCTCGGCAAGGCGGATCCGGAGCTGGTCTCCGATGTTCCCCAAGCGGAAGCCTTGATTTACAAGGCCTTCGAGTTGGACCCCGATTACGACAAGGGCTCCATTTATGATTTTTTGATCACTTATGAGGGTGGGAAGCCGGCGCTCATGGGCGGCTCCGCCCAAAGGGCCAAGGAATTGTTTGACGCCGCCTTGAAGGTGAACCATGGCCAAAGCGCCTCCACCTACGTGAATTTCGCGGAAGCAGTCAGCGAGAAAAACCAAAATCAAACCGAGTTCGAGGAACTGCTGAACAAGGCCCTGGCCATCGACCCGGACAAGGATACCTCCACTAGACTGGTGAACCTGCTCACTCAAAAAAGGGCCAGGTGGCTTTTGTCGAGGGAAGACGCGATCTTCGTGAAATAAATCCTGTAAGGGCAGGCCTCCGCGCCTGCCCTTGCGGATGTGGTTCATTGGGCGGCCGCAGAGGACCGCCCCTATATTAATTTCGGAGGCTATTTCAAATGAATAAAAAATCCTGGCTGGTACTCCTGATGGTGGCGCTCTTGACCTCGCCTTCCTTGGCCCAAGAGAAGGGCATCACCCTGAAATTGGGAACCCTTGCTCCCGAGGGCTCGCCCTTTGACCTGATCATCCGGGACATGGGTGAGGCCTGGAAAAGCGCCGGCGTGAAACTTCAAATGTACTCGGGCGGCGTCTTGGGCGACGAGCCCGATATGGTGACCAAGATGCGCCTCGGCCAAATCCAGGTCGGCGTCTTCACCGTGGTGGGACTGGCCAAGATTGACAAGGGAGTCCAAGCCTTGTCCCTGCCCATGCTTTACAAGGACTACGCCGAAAGCGATTACGTCCGCGGAAAAATGCAGCCCCTTCTGGAAGCGCGCCTGGCCGCCAAAGGTTTCAAGGTCTTGAATTGGGGCGAGGCTGGCTGGGTCATGTTTTTCGGCAAACAGCCGATCCTGACCCCCGAGGATTTAAAAAAGGTCAAGTTTTTCGTCTGGGGCGACGACGCGGACACGATGAATATTTGGAAATCCGCCGGCTATTCCCCTGTTCCCCTGGCCGCCACCGATATCCTGCCGAATTTGCAGACGGGACTCATCAACGCCTTTGATACGACGCCAATCTCCGCCCTTTCCTTCCAATGGTTCGCCTTGGCTCCCCACATGACCAACCTGCGCTGGGCCCCCTTGGTCGGTGCCACTATCGTGACGACCAAAGCCTGGAACAAGATACCGGAGAACCTGAAGCCGGACTTGCTGAAGGCCGCCGCAGACGCGGGAGCCCGTTTCAAGACGGAAATTAGGTCCGGCGAGGACAAAGCCATCGCGGTGATGAAAACCAAGGGTTTGACGGTCCACGAGGTCACCGAGGACCAAAGACTCCAATGGGAAAAACTGTTCCAATCGACCTATCCTCAGATTTCCGGGACCGTCATCCCGGCGGATATGATGAGCCAGGCCATCCAGTTCCGGGATGAGTACCGAGCCAAGCAGGCCGCCAAGTAATGAAAGCCAAAAAACGGCTGGTAAAAGCCGGCCGTCAAAAACTGAAAAATTCCATCCAATCATTTCTTCCCAAAAAAAGTCTCGTGGTGCCTGTCCCGCCTGAAACGGCGGTAGAGTTGGAAGCCCACCCAGGCGGGGCGCCGGTCGTCCACCGGCCTTGGCACCAGGCCGAGGGATTACTGCTGACTTTCTTCTTCGGCATCATGTTGCTCCTGCCACTGCTGGATATCCTGACCCGAAAATTTCACGTCTCCCTCGTATCCGGTTCCCTCAACTTGGTCCAGCACACGGTTTTGGCCATTATGATGCTCGGCGCCGCCATCGCCGCCAGGGAAGGAAAGCTTCTCTCCTTATCCTCCACTTCCAGCCTGATCCCGGACCGCTTCAAGACCGCGGCCCATATTTTTACCGCCGCCCTTGGCGCGGCCTTCACCCTTTACCTTTGCGCGGCGGGCTTCCAATATTCCATGGTGGAAAAGGAAGTGGGCGATATCATCGCCGTTGGAATCCCAAAATGGTTTGTTCTTTTCCTATTGCCCGCTGGTTTTGCGGTTGTCTTTTTTCGAATGATCTGGCGGGCCGGGGAGAACCTGGGGCAAAGGGCCATCACCCTGGGATTAGCTGCGGCTTTGGCTTCCTTAGGGTTGCTTTTTCATAGCGTTCCCCAGCCCTTTCTTTACTTCACCTTCGCGGTTCTCCTTTTCGCCGTGGTCATGGGCACGCCCGTTTTCGTGGCTTTAGGAGGATCGGCGCTGTTATTCCTTTGGAACTCCGATACCCCGATCGCCTCCATCCCCGCCGAGACCTACCGCATGGTGGTTTCCCCCACCATCCCGAACATTCCGCTCTTTACGCTCACCGGTTATTTATTGGCGGAGGGAGGCGCTTCCAAACGCTTGCTCCGTGTTTTCCAGGCCTGGTTCGGTTCCTTGAGGGGCGGGCCCGCCATCGTGACGGCCTTGGTCTGCGCTTTCTTTACCTGCTTTACCGGCGGCTCGGGCGTGACCATCCTGGCCTTGGGCGGGCTCCTGATGCCCATCCTCCTGGCTGAAAAATACAAGGAGCGGGACGCGCTGGGGCTGTTAACCTCCGCCGGTTCCTTGGGAATGCTTTTCCCCCCCAGCCTGCCCGTCATCCTCTACGGCGTGGTTTCCCACACAGCGATTGACCAATTATTCCTCGGCGGAATTCTTCCCGGCTTCCTTTTGTTGGCCGTCACGGCGGTTTGGGGCGTCGCCAAGGGTTCCAAGGAGCAGGCTTCCCGCCACCCCTTCCATTGGCGGGAGGCCTTGGACGCCCTCTGGGTCGCCAAATGGGAATTGTTCCTGCCCTTCGTTATTTTCATCTTCCTCTTCGGGGTCAAGGTGACCCTGGTGGAGTCCGCGGCCTTGACGGCCCTCTACGCTTTCGTGGTGGAGGTGTTTATCTATCGCGACCTGAAGCTCAAGTTCATCCCCAAGGTCATCACCGAGTGCGGCATGCTGGTGGGAGGGGTCCTGCTCATCCTCGGCGTCTCGCTGGGCTTTACCAACGACATGGTGGATGCCCAGATCCCGACCAGGCTGGCCGAGTGGGTCCATTCCAACATCCACTCCCAATGGTTATTTCTCCTGATGATCAACCTGATTTTGATAATGGTGGGAGGCCTATTGGAAATCTTCGCGGCCATCGTGGTGGTGGTGCCCCTCATTTTGCCCATGTCCCAGGCCTTCGGGGTGGATCCGGTGCACATGGGGATTATTTTCCTGGCCAACATGGAATTGGGATTCCTTACTCCGCCCTTGGGGCTCAATCTCTTTTTATCCTCTTACCGCTTTAAAAAACCCATGGTCCAGGTTTACCTGGCTGTTTTGCCGATGCTCGTCCTTCTCTACGCCACGGTGTTGTTGATCACTTACGTGCCCTTCTTCACCACCTGGCTCCCAGGGTTATTTAACAAATAGGCAAAGCTTATCAGCATCCTTAGCCACGGATGAACTAAGATTAACAGGGATTTTAAAGACTTATCTGAGTTCATCCCTGTTCATCGGTTGCAAAAACTTCTCGAGATGTCGCTTATAATGCGCCCATGTCCTTAATTCCAAAACATTCGGGTTTGTACACTGATTTATACGAACTCACCATGGTCCAGGGCTATGTCCTGACGGGCAAGGCCGAGACACCCGCCTGCTTCGACTACTTTTTCCGCGAGAATCCTTTCCAGGGCGGCTACGTCCTCTTCGCGGGCCTCAATGACCTTCTTGAAATTCTGGAAAACCTCTCCTTTGACTCCGACGACATTGATTACTTGAAAAGCCTCGGCTTCCAGAAGCCATTCCTCGACTACTGCGAGAAATTTCATTTTAAGGGAAAGATTTATTCCGTCAGGGAAGGGGAAGTCATTTTCCCCCTGGAGCCCGTCATCCGCGTGGAGGGGGCCCTTTTCGAGACCCAATTGATCGAGACGCTCCTGCTGAACTTCATTAACTTCGAGTCCCTCATTGCCACGAAAGCGTCCCGGATCGCCTTAGCGGCCAGGGGCCGCCGGGTGGTGGATTTCGGCCTTCGCCGCGCCCAGGGATTGGCTGGCATCCAGGCTTCCCGGGCCGCCGCCATCGGCGGAATGGACGCCACTTCCAACGTTTACGCTGCCAGGGAATACCATCTCACCCCCTCCGGCACCCAAGCCCATTCCTGGATCCAGAGTTTTCCCGACGAGTTGACCGCCTTCCGGAAATTCGCGGAAATCTATCCCGATAACTGCATCTTGCTGGTGGATACCTATAACACCTTGAAAAGCGGCGTTCCCAACGCCATCACCGTCGCAAAAGAAATGGAAAAGCGGGGGAAGAAGCTCGCCGGCATCAGGCTGGATTCGGGGGATCTGGCTTATCTGAGCAAACGCGCCAGGACCCTGTTGGATGAAGCGGAATTGACCACGGTTAAGATCGTCGTTTCCAACCAGTTGGATGAGCACATCATCAAGAGCCTCTTGGACCAGGGAGCTCCTATTAACGCCTTTGGTGTGGGGACCAACCTTGTGACTGGCCAAGATACACCGGCCTTGGATGGGGTTTATAAGTTGAGCCAATATGAGGGAAATCCCTGCCTCAAGATTTCCGAGAACATCGCCAAGACCTCCCTGCCGGGAATCAAGAAAATCATCCGATACACTGACCCGGAGGGATTTTTCTACGCCGATGGAATCCTATTGGAAGATGAGAAAAGCACCGAATTCATTTATCACCCGCTTTTTCCCGAGCAAAAAAGCCGCGTCGCCCATTGTTTTCCAGAATCCATCGTCTTTAAGGTAATGGAAGAGGGCAAGTCCTTAGTCAAAGCGACCGTGAAAGACGCGGCGGCTTTCGCGAAAGAGCGCCTGGCGAAATTATCCCCCGAGCGCAAACGATTTGAGAACCCGCATATTTATAAAGTAGGAACAAGCCAGAAACTGATGGATTTGAGGAATGAATTGATTCACCGACATTCCAAAAGCAGTTAGTAATTCGAAATGATAGGGGCAAAGCGCGCCTTGCCCGTTGTGTTGTCCGCAGTTGTAGGGGCAAGCCTCCGTGATTGCCCGCCGTGATTTAAACGGTTTTCTAAGGGGCGGCCACGGAGGGCCACCCCTACAGGTATATAATTAATCTTGAGGTAATCGTTCCATGAAAGCCCTACTCATCGTCGACGTCCAAAACGACTTTTGCCCAGGCGGAAGCCTGGCCGTTCCCGAAGGGGATAAGGTCGTGCCTATCATCAATCAATTAATGGAATCCTTCCCTCTCGTTGTCGCCTCCAAGGATTGGCATCCCAAGGACACGGTTCATTTTAAAAAATGGCCGCCCCATTGCGTGCAAAATACCCCGGGAGCGGATTTCCACCCCAAACTCGACGCCTCCAAAATCAAAAAAATATTCCTCAAGGGCACTAAGAACAAGGACGACGGCTACTCGGCCTTCGAGGCCACCAGCGCGGACTTAGGGGAATTCCTGAAAAATGAAAGCGTTGAGGATCTTTATGTCGTAGGCCTCGCCACGGACTATTGCGTGAAGGCGACCGCCCTGGACGCTGACAAATTGGGATTCGAGACCTTTGTGGTGGAAGACGCGGTCGCCGCGGTTAATGTCAAGCCCGGCGACGGAGAGAAGGCACTGAAAGCGATGGCCCATGCTGGTATTACCTTGATTAATTCTGATGAAATTACTGGCGATTAAAAAATCCTAAAAAAAAGCCCCGGACCAAAGTCCGAGGCTTTTGAATCATAAACAAAAATAATTATTCAACTTGCAGGTAGTTGACCCCGCCCTTGCTGATGACTTTTCCCTTCACTTCCACCGTCTCGCCGGCGTGGCTGGTAAACTTGCCGCGGGCCGATTTGAAATCCTTGTCGACCGGGACGAACAAGTCGCCGCCGTGAAGCAAGGCCAATTCCCCGCCGCCGCTGATGCACTTGACGGCGCATTTCTTGTGATCGGCTCCCGCTTCACCCTTGCCGGTGTAGCAGGCCACGTCCACCACTTCGTACTTCTTCGCCTTCGAGGCGGCTTTCGCGGCTTTCTTCTCCGCGGCAAAAGTCACCTGGGTCATCGCCAAAAGCATCAGGGTGGCGATAACTGACATGAGAACTTTCTTCATGTTGTCGTCCTCCGAAACTGGATTTTGAAGCTCTAAAACTTGGTCAAGTTTAATGGGTTTTGAAATACATTTAAAGACAGAACCAACAAAGGCCTGGCGGGTCTGAGACCTGCCCCTACAAAACATAGGCAAAACCACCCCTCATCCCGGCCCCTCCCCTTGAGTGAAAAGGGATCAAATTAAAATCTCAAGGTTGGCGCGTTTGGACCCATTGGTCCTCGTAGTTCCACTGCCACAGGGATTCCCCCGGAAAGCCTTTCTTTTTGGCAAGGTTCTTCACCTCGGACTTGAAGGATTGCACCACCCGGAGCACATCCTCATCCAATCTTTGGAAATCCAAGGTCATTTCCACCCGGTTAGGAAAAATATCGTGACTCACGATCTTGAGGCCTGGAAACCGGATGGGAAGGTTTTTCAAACCATATTCGGTGAGGGTCCGCAGGTCCCCCTCCAGCAAAGGCTTTTGCTGGGTGGTGAAAAGGGTCACTTTGTGGAGGGCTTCGGAAAAATGAGAAGATTTATCCATGGGAAGAGGCGAGTCGGTCGGCCAGGTAGCTGGACCTGGTCAAGGGGCTGGCTTGGACGGACAGACCCAGGGTTTTTCCATAGTCGGTAAAGCGCTGGTAACGGTCCACGGGAACATATTCGGTGACCTCCAGCGTCGATCCTGGCGGTTTCAGGTATTGCCCCATCGTGAAAAACTTCACGCCAGCCTCGGCGGCGTCCCTCAAAACCCCGAATACTTCCTCCTCGGTCTCACCAAAGCCCACCATGAGGCCGGCCTTGAGCAAAACCCTGGAGGAATCGCTGTTCTTCTTGTACCAGCGGAAAAGGTCCAAGGAGCGCTGATAAACGGCCCCGGGGCGGATGGGACCGTATAGACGGGGAACGGTTTGCAGATCATGGGCAAGGACGTCCGGCGGATCCTGTAACAGAATCTTGAAAGCTTCTTCCTTGCCGAGAAAATCCGGAACGAGGATCTCGATCTTGAGCGAAGGATTGAAATCCCGAAGCGCCCTCACGATCCTGGTGAATTGGGTCGCGCCGCCATCCGGCAGCTCGTCCCGGTTGGGGGAAGTCATGACGAGATAGCGGACGTTCAAGGCCTTGGCGATCTCCACCACTTGGGCCGGCTCCTTTGGGTCCAAAGACTTCGGCCTGCCGGTCGTGACGGCGCAAAAGGGACAGCCCCTGGTGCAAATGGAACCCATGACCATGATGGAAATCGTTCCGTGCTGGGGCAGACATTCCCCTCGGTTGGGGCACTTGGCTTCCTCACAGATCGTGTGGATGCCGTTCATGGGAAGTTTGGCGATGGCGTCGCGGAAAAGATACTTGGGATTGGGGTTGATGAGAAAAGCGGGAACAGCCGTCTGTTTATTTTGGACTAACATTTAGAACCCCTAAGACAAACCTATTTCACCACCAGGACACCATGAACAGCGAAAAGAAAATAATGTTGGAAGACCAAAAAATCCGGCTTTTGATTTTATCCTTCTTGGTGCCTTCGTGTCTTGGTGGTTCAACCTGTCTTTGATTAGAGTTTTTTAACCAGTTTTGGTTCCTTGACGGCTTTCACTTCGTCCAGCCGGGAGACCGGGGTGGTGTAGGGGGCGTTCTTGAAGATGCCGGGGTTGGTTTCCATTTCCTTGCGGATCTCGATCATGACCCTCGCGAACTCGTCCAAGGTGGCCTTGGTCTCTGTCTCCGTTGGCTCGAACATCATGGCTTCCGGCACGACCAGCGGGAAATAAATGGTGGGCGGGTGGTAGTTGAAGTCGATCATGCGCTTGGCGATATCCAGCGCCGAGATGCCGAATTGCTTCTTCAGGGGCTCGGCGGTAAAGACGAACTCGTGCTTGCAAATCCGGTTGAAAGCCAGCGTGTAATGGTCTTTTAAAAGGGCCAAAAGGTAATTGGCGTTCAAGGTGGCGACGCGGCCGATGCGCTCCAATCCTTCCTTGCCATTGCGCTTGCAATAGGCCAGGGACCGCACGAGAACGCCGTGGTTTCCCACGTTGCTTTTCATTCGCCCAATGGATTGGGGGGACCCGGATTTTAAATAGTAGCGGTTCCCTTCCTTGAAGGCCCTCGGCTCCGGCAGGTAGGGCTCCAGCGCCTTGGTGCATCCCACCGGCCCCGAACCCGGCCCTCCGCCGCCGTGGGGCTGGGAAAAGGTTTTGTGTAGATTCAAATGCACCAGGTCGAACCCCATGTCCGCCGGTCGGCAGATCCCCACAATGGCGTTCATATTGGCGCCGTCATAATAAAGAAGTCCCCCGGCGTCATGCACGATCTTGGCCACTTCCAGGATATGCTCCTCAAACAACCCGAGCGTACTCGGGTTCGTCAACATCAAGACCGCCGTGTCCTTGCCGACCTTAGCCTTCAAGGCGGCCACGTCCATATTGCCCCTCGCGTCGGTGGGAATGGAGACCGTGTTCCAGCCCGCCATCGTGGCGGAAGCGGGGTTGGTGCCGTGGGCCGAGTCCGGTACGATCACGTTCACGCGCTGGCTCTCTCCCCGGTCGGCGAAATATTTGCGGGCCATGAGCAGCGCCGTGAGTTCCCCCTGGGCCCCGGCGGCCGGTTGAAGCGTCAAGGCGTGGCAGCCGGTCACTTCCTTCAACCATTGTTCCAGCTCATAAATAACCTGCAAGGCGCCTTGAACTTCGTCTTCCCTTTGGGCGGGATGGAGGTTGGCCCAATTGTCGTGGAAGGCGATTTCCTCGTGGACCCTGGGGTTATATTTCATCGTGCAGGAACCGAGCGGATAAAAACCGCTGTCGATGC
Source organism: uncultured bacterium (assembly GCA_964624625.1). GTDB lineage: Bacteria > Oederibacteriota > Muellerivitia > Muellerivitales > Muellerivitaceae > PALSA-1180. Next base: position 23,392 of record CAZUXW010000019.1, on the reverse strand, counting down.
AGAAGTTTTTCTTGGCCAAGGAGGTGTAATAACGGATCAGCTCCACCTCAAAGTGGGCGGGAATATTCGGCGCCGGGCGGTTCACGATCCAAGCCGGCAGGGTTTTCGGCTTCTCGTGGACCTTGCCCTTGTGGGAAGCGCCCGAGAATTCCTCGCAGGCTGAAAGAAAGCTTTCTAAATCCTCAACGTGGGTCAACTCCGTACAGCAAACCAACACGCAATCCTTGAACTCCGGGTAATCCGTGGATAAGTCATAAGGCGCCACCAATCCCCATTGGGCCAGGAAATCAGCGAAGCCGGGTTTAGGAGCCCGAACGACGAATTCATTGGAATAATGGGCTGATTCAATCTTGAACCCAGGAAGTTTGGCAAGGCCTTCCGCTAAAAAGTGGGCGTTCGCCACGCCCTGCTTGGCGACATCCTGGGCGCCCTTGCCGCCCTTAAAGTAAAGCCAGGCTGAGGCGAAGTTAGCCATCAAAGACTGGGTGGTACAGACATTACTCATGGCCCTCTCGCGGCGGATATGCTGTTCCCTCGCTTGGAAGGTGAGAACCAATCCTTCCCGTCCCTCCCGATCCGTGGTGCCGCCGACGATACGGCCAGGCATTTGGCGGATATCGGCCATTTTGGCGGTTAAAAAGCCGGCATGGGGCCCGCCGAAAGCCAGGATATTGCCGAAGGATTGGGCGCTCCCGGCGCAGGCATCCACTCCCATGGAGCCGGGAGTCGGCATGATGGCCATGTTCATCGCTTCCGCGACCGCCAACACGAAGAAGGCATTCTTGGCTTTGCAGATTTTTCCCGCCTTTTCCACTTCCTCAAAGGTCCCGAAAAAATTGGAGGATTGAAGGACGACAACGGCCTCAGGTGTCAGCATCTTTTCCAGTGCCGCCAGGTCCGTCTCCGTTCCCTTCAAGGGGATTTCGAGGATCTTGATATTCTTGGGCGCCAGGTAGGTGGCGATGGTTTGGCGGTATTCCGGATGAAGCGCGCGGGAAAGCAATACCTGGCTGGCGTTCTTGCGGGTGCGCATGCCCAGAAGCACCGCTTCAGCCACCGCGGTGGCTCCGTCATAAAGAGACGCGTTGGAAACTTCCAGCCCGGTCAGTTCCACCATGTAGGTTTGGAAATCGAAAAGGACTTGGAGGGTCCCCTGGGAAATTTCCGGCTGGTAAGGCGTATAGGAAGTAAGAAACTCAGGCCTAGTGACCATGGCCTTCACGGCGGCCGGAACCTCATGGTAGTAAAGCCCCGCCCCCAAAAAGCAGGGCCGGTCGGAAACAGGCTGGTTATTCTTGCCGATCATATTGAACCAGCGCTTCAACTCCGGTTCGGACATTCCGGCCGGGACATGAAGGCCATTTTTTAGGATTTGGGAAGGAGGCACGTCGGCGAAGAGGTCATCCACGGCCTTAACACCGATGACCTTCAACATTTCTTTTTCATCTTCGGGGGTGATGGGTATATAGGCCAAGTTCAACTCCAATTAGGAATTCGGAATTAGGAATTAGGAATTAACGGAACCAAACCCCTGCGAAACGGGTTTTCATTCCTAATTCCCAACTCCTAATTGCTAATTTTAGTGATCGACGATCGTCTTTAAATAATCAGCTTCGACCATGTATTCATCCAGGGCCTTCGGGTTGTCCAGCTGCACGACCGCGATCCAGCCGGCCCCTTCCGGGTCCTCGTTCACGAGGGAAGCCTTGTCCTTAAGTTTGGTGTTCACTTCCATCACGGTGCCGGCGGGAGAATAGGCGTCGGCGACGGCCTTGACCGATTCGAGAATACAAAGGCTTTGCTTCTCGGCGAGTTTTTTTCCAACATCGGGCAGCTCCACGAATACGACGTCGGAGAGTTCATGGGCCGCGTGCTTGGAAATGCCGATCCGGATCTTGCCGCCCCCTAAATCTTCGTACCATTCGTGGGTCTTGGCGAACTTGCGCATGGAAACTCCTTGAAAGGCAGCTGTCAGTCGTCAGCTGTCAGGTATCAGTAAAGGCTTTTTGATGAATAGAACCGCTGAAGGCGTGGAGAGGTGTGGTGAAGGCAAAACTATATCAAAAACCCGGAGGTTTTCCAGCTTATTGATGAAGAACGAGAACAATTTAGCCACCGATGAACACGGATTAACACAGATATTCTTTTATGCCTTATCCCATTCATCCGTGTTCATCGGTGGCTAAATAGATTTAGCTTTTCGCTTTTGCTTTGGTAACGTGCCTCACCCAGGGAAGTTTGGTCTTGGGGGCGGGAACGGCCTTTCCGCGGATATCCACCGAGAGCGGCTTTTCCAGGAACTCGTTCTTCACGTAAGCCAAAGCGATTCCTTTTTTGAGGGTCGGCGAGAAAACCCCGCTGGTCACGATGCCGGCATCCTGGCCTTCAGACATAACTTTGTAATGGGACCGAGGGATATTGTTCCCTTCCAGGGTCAAACCGATCAATTTACGGCTGGGGTTCTTGTTGAGGGCCTCGCGGCCGAAAAACCCGCCCTCCTTGTCCATCTTCACGGCCCAGCCCAATCCCGCCTCGAAAGGCTGGGTGGTTTCGTCGATATCATTGCCATGGAGGGGAAGCCCCGCTTCCAGGCGGAGGGAGTCCCTGGCGCCAAGTCCACAGGCGGTGACTTCGGGCTGGCTGGTCAATAATTCCCAAATCATCGGCGCGTCTTTGACTTCTACCATGATTTCATAGCCGTCTTCCCCGGTGTAGCCCGTGGCCATTAAAAAGGCGGACTTTCCCTGAATCGTTCCCCGTCCAAAGCCAAAATAAGGAACCTTGTCCAGATCCACGTCTTGAACCAGGCGTTTCAAAACCGCGTCCGCTTTTGGTCCCTGCAGGGCGAGTAGGGCTGTCGTGTCCGAGAGGACTTCCATCGTCAAATCCTTGCCCGAAGCCAGGCGTTTTAAGTGCTCCACATCCGTTTCCCGTCCTCCAGCGTTGATGATCCACAGAAACCGGTCATTGGCTTCCTTATAAATGATGACGTCGTCGATAATGCCGCCCTTATCGTTGAGGAGAAATCCATAGAGGGCGCTTCCGATGGGACATTTCGTAAGGTCGTTGGTAAAGGCGTATTGGGAAAGCTTATAGGCTTGAGGGCCATGGAGGCGCAGCCGCCCCATGTGGGAAATGTTAAAGAGTCCGGCGCTGGTTCGGGTGGCCTCATGCTCGGCCAGGATGCCCTTGGCGTAAGAGACCGGCATATTCCAACCGTGAAAATCCACCAGCTTGGCCCCGTGGGCCTGGTCCCATTCCAAACAAAAGGTATTTTTCATGATTTTTCCCGGTTCGTTTCTTTTCCGCTGGCCTTACTTTACTTGAACCTCCATACCAAGAAAAGGCCTTAGTTTGGTAGAATGCGCCCCCTATGGGCAAGACCGATCCAGCCGTCACGACCGAAATTAAAAACGCCATCGCCAAAAGGCGGACCTTCGCCATCATCAGCCATCCGGACGCGGGCAAGACCACTCTCACGGAGAAACTCCTGCTTTATTCCGGCATGATCCAGACCGCCGGCATGGTCCGGGGGCGCAAGGGCGGCAAGGTCGCCGTCTCCGACTGGATGGGCATGGAACAGGAACGCGGCATTTCCATCACCGCCTCGGCCATGCAGTTTCCCTATAAGAAAGCCGTGATCAACGTCTTGGACACGCCGGGCCATCAGGACTTCTCCGAGGACACCTACCGGACCCTCACCGCCGCCGACTGCGCCATCATGGTGATCGACGCGGCTAAGGGCGTGGAAACCCAGACCCGCAAGCTGTTTGAGGTTTGCCGCCTTCGCGGCATTCCCGTCATGACCTTCATCAATAAAATGGACCTGCCGGGCAGGGATCCCTTGGACCTGATGCAGGAAGTGGAACAGGTCTTGGGCATCCACTCTTCCCCCATCAATTGGCCCGTCGGAAGCGGGCGGGAATTCGTGGGCGTCGTCGACCGCCGGGTGGGCGATTTATTGCTCTTCACGAAAAAATCCGTGGGCGGGGCCTCCAAGGCCGCCGTGGAGCGGATATCGTTGAAGGATCCCGATATCAAGTCCCATATGTCCGAGGAGCTTTGGGAAAAACTTCACCATGACCTGGAACTTTTAGAAATTGCCGGCAATCCCTATGACCGGGATAGTTTCCTGAAGGGCAAGGTCACGCCGGTTTTCTTCGCCTCAGCCCTCACCAATTTCGGCGTGGAACCCTTCTTCGACGCCTTCGTGGAAATGGCCCCGCCGCCAGGCCCCAGGCCCGCGGATACCCCCCAAGGCGAAATAACGATCGATCCGGTGGAAACGCCCTTCAGCGCTTATGTCTTCAAGCTCCAGGCCAACATGAACCCCAAGCACCGGGACAGCACGGCTTTCCTCCGGATTAACTCCGGCCGCTTCGAAAGGGATTTAGTGGTAAAGCATCACCGTTTGGAAAAGGAACTCCGCCTATCCCGCCCCCATTCCATGCTGGCCCAGGACCGCAACACGGTGGACCTGGCTTATCCCGGCGACGTGGTCGGCGTCATCAACCCGGGGATCTTTTCCATCGGCGACACGATTTCCCTCACCGGAGGTTTTAACTTTAAGCCCCTTCCCTCCTTCCAGCCGGAAATTTTCGCGCGCGTCCGTCCCAAGGACGTGGGAAAACGCAAGTCCTTTGACAAGGGCGTGGAACAGATGACCGCCGAGGGAACCGTCCAGATGCTCAGCAGTTGGGATGGTTTGGAATTTTTCGTGGCGGCCGTCGGGCGGCTGCAGTTTGACGTTCTCCAGTACCGGTTAAAGAACGAATATGGGGTAGAAACCGAACTGGAGCTCCTTCCCTTTCAATGCAGCGCTTGGCTGATCGGCGATCCGGACAGCTTTGACGCCCCCGTGGCCATCCTCAAGACCAAGGATAAGAAGGGGCGCCCCGTGATTCTTTTCCGAACCTCCTGGGACAAGGAATACACGAAAAGAAAATGCCCTGATTATCAATTAGAAGACATGGCCTAATGCTTCTTTTGTTAAAATAAACTGGATGAAGAAATCCCTTTCCTCAAATAAAACGGGTTTACTCCGGAAATCCATTCCCTTCAACCTCTGGTACTTTTTACCTTTTTTTTTAACCGCCAATGTGCTCCTTTCATATTTTTCACTTTCCCTTCCCGCCCAATTGTGGCTGGGATTTTTCGGTCTTTTCCTGCCTTTCTTGGTCGGGCTTACAATCGCCCTCGAACAACGCTTTCCCCGGCCTATTTCCACTTGGGGCGATGAGGGTTTTTCTAAAATCCCCCCCTGGTTATGGTTTTTGTTTGTTTTTTTGGTTCTTTTAGCCAGGTTTTACCGGCTGACGTCCCTTCCCTTTTGGCCTCTCGCGGACGAAGGCATCGATGCGGTCCTGGGCATGGGTCAATCGCGCCTCTGGCATTGGAATCTTCTTTGGAGCGAGTCCCGGATTGAACCAATTCTTATTTGGACTTTGGGCCTTTATTTTAAGCTGATCAAACCTTCACTCTTTTCCCTACGGCTGTACCCGGCACTCCTTTCCATCGCGACCTCCTGGGCCGCCTATCATGGAGCGAGGGTGTTTTTATCGAAATGGGCTTCTTTTTTGTTTTGTTGGCTCGTGACTTTTTCTTTTTGGGAACTTACCGTCTCTCGTTTTTGCTTCACCGGCGACTGGATCCCCTTGTTCCAATTCGCCGGGTTGATCCTGCTCGGCCTTTTCCTTAAAGCCAAGGACCGACCCTCCCAGCTAAAATACATATGGCTCCTCAGTTTTACCTCCGGCATTGGTTTTTACGCCTGGACAAACTGGGTCTCGGTTTGGTCCTGCTTCGCCTTCATTTTGCTTTTTGATTATTTCAAAAAAGACCGGAAGGAAATAATTTTTCCGGTTATTTTTTTCCTGGTCTCGGCCTTGTTCGTGATCCCCCTGGGCCTCGCCCGTCTGGCCCCCGGCGGAATGGTTCACATCCAGCAATTCGAGGGTTTTCATCCCTTCCGCTCCCTTTTGACTTACCTGGTGGGTGTTTTCTGGAATGGTTCTTTCAGCTTTCCTTTCGGTACCAATTGGGGCGGTTTTTTTAATCCTTTATTGGATTCCCTCCTATTCATCGGGGTTCTCTATCTGGCTAAACAGGCCTCGAAAGGATTCCTTGGGGTGATGATGGTGTGCTTATTTTTTTCACTCCTTCCAGGGGCCCTGACCAATACGGTTGAACTTTACCGGATCCTGCCCCTCTTTCCCCTTTTAACTTTTGTATGCGCCGCCGGCCTTCTGGGGCTTTTTCCCGCAGGGTTTAAGCCCAAGCCCATTGGATTGATGGTTATCCTTTTAATGGGATTATTTTTATTGGACTCTTATAATTTTATCGGCCGATATTGCGATATTTCCCGCATCCCTCCCGAAAGACAATGGAGGGCCGCCGCCTACCAGCACGCCTATGAAATATTGAAAAATTGGTCGCGTCGAACAGGGCCCCTCTACGTCTTTTCGGAATTCAGCACCGATTACGACGATAAAACCCTCAATGTCGCCGTTTATCCCTTTGACGCCCTTCAAAACCCAAACGTGATCCCCTATCAACCCCAATGGTCCGCGCTATTGGTGAATATCCGCTACGTTACCTATCTCCAAAAAATGTTTCCGAATTTGAAATATGAGGTGTTTGAAACTAATTATAAATCCAATGGAAATCATACAGCCCTGGGTTTATTCCTCATCCCAAACACCGAAATGCCCCCCTCGATGCTCCGCCATTGGATTGAGGCGGACCGCGTCTACCGGAGCGTTAATTTGAACATCAAAAATAAAAATCCGGTGGATCGATGGGGCGATTTCCCCGCTCAATTTTCGGATTTGGAAACCCATTTTGCCGACGATCCATTTCTCACGGCTATTTACTGGGAAAAGGTCGCCTTCTTTAAAATCATTGAAAAGGATTTGGCGGGGGCCGAAAGGGCTTATCACTTAGCCTTGAAGCGGGGTTATCCGGCTTCCCATCTATATTATCAATGGGGATTGACCTTGCAGGGCCTGGGAAAAGAAAAGGAAGCCCAAGCCGCATTTGATCAATTTAAGCGTTTGAATAACCTTTGATAAAAACGAGGCGGATCGAATCGCTGGAGCCGGCGGGGGCAGTCCGGTTAAAACCCCGCCGTGATGGGACGGCTGGTCAACCGGTTATGTTCTCTTTCAAACCAGCAGGAAAGACAAAAATCCAAGCCGTTTTCCTGGAGGACAAAGGCTTTCCTCTCACCTTGAATCCGGCATCGGTCGCACTCAAATATTTCCTCGTCAACCGGCGAGCTTCTCTCATTTAACCGCATGTTGCTTCCCTCTCGCGGCCGATTCACGCCGCTCCTTTTGGTTGATTTCCTTTAAACAATTCCAACAAAAAATCTCGCCTTCCTCTTCCGTCATCTCCGAGCATAATTCCCCGATCCTGCGGCAACGGTCGCATTGAAACAAAATACTTTCCGAGAATGGATCGATCCTCAACATGACGTCCTCCTTGGCTGAGTGTAGGGCGTCGAGGGGGCGTTGACGGGTCCTAGGGTCTTATACGAAGGTTAAGGGGTTGTTACGGATGGTCGTCGAGAAAGTTAATAACCTCTCTCGACGCTCTTTAGGAAACGCCCGCGATTTTGGCGGGTTTCAGGATGGAAGGACCGAAAAACTCCTCAAGGGCCTTGGCGAACTGTTCCAAGGAATACTTTTCCATGGATAGTTTGACCAGAGCGTAGCGCTCCAAATCATCCAGCTGAATCCAATCCGCGGGACTTACCATGGCTTTCAACCTCAGGGCCCTCAAATAAACGCCTTCCGGTACGCGGGCCAGGTTTTCCCATTGGCTTTTTTCCAATTGGGCGGATTGGGGATCCTGTTTTTCTAATTTTTCCTTGAGGCGGCGCAGAAGGTAGTTGAGATATTCGTTATAACATTCCATCTCGCCCTGGCTGCGGACAGAAAGGTGGCAGAGGACGTTCTTCTCCTCAGCCGAAAACCGATTCCAATGTTTTAGGGGCAAGGCGGCCCCAATCCGGTCCAACTTATATTGGGTGGAGAGGGGAATGGAGGGGAGTTTCTCGTAGATCCCTTCCTCAAACTTGAACTTTCGGAACATGTTGGCCGTCCGGCGTTGGGCTGTAATGACCGGATAATAAAGCAATAGTTATACCAAGGGACGGGGGGGATTCCTCAAGCCGCTTCCCCCGCCAAGATTTACGAAGAATGGCTAGGAGGGCTTAAAAATAAAAGGAAGATAAGGGTAACCGCTGGAAAGTGGGATGAATTCCCGAATTGAGAAACAAAAAATGAGTGGAACAAAATTGTAGAAACAACCCAAAAAGACCGGCCAAATGGAAGGATTGCTTTAGTACCTAGGGGCGATATGGACTTCGTTAATCCGGTCTGGCGGCGCGAAGGATAAGACATGCTTCGAGCAAAGCCTGTCCTTCGGATCGAAAAAATAACCCCAGGGATTCATGCAGGTTCTCTGGGTGTAATAAAACCGGTATTTGGAAACATTCTCATTCGTGACGTTCAACAAGCGGCCGGTGTAAAAATAGGGTTTCGTCTGGAGATAGGTTTTGGTTTGTTTCGTTTGATAGGGCCATTGCCACTTGAATTTGGTCGTGACCTTATCGTTATAAATGACTTCCAGCGGCTTGGCCTGCGCCGCGCCTACGGTGGTGAAGAGGACCAACCAAATTAGATATTGGAAAAAGATCTTCATAACACTCCTATCGGAGATTGGACCCTGTACCTAACGGAAAAAACCGGTCTTACTTGAGGCCTTTTTAACGGCCTTTTTCAATGGATTTCAAATATTTCCGCCAAGGTGGGGTGGGGATGGATCACTTTTCCCAGCTGTTCAACCGAGACACCCTGAGATACCAAGACACAAGCTTCGCCGATCAAGTCTGTCGCTTCCGGGCCCACCAAGTGAACTCCCAGAATTTTTCCCGAGTCCCCATCCGACACCATCTTGGACCAGCCTTGAATGTCTCCCAGGATCCGGGCCTTGCTGTTGGCGGCGAAATTATTTTTATAAATCCTCACATTTTTAAAACTGAGCCTGGCCTCCGATTCCGTCAAACCTACCGAGGCGATTTCCGGCGAGGTAAAAACCACGTGAGGAACCTTTCCTTCGTCCATCTTATCGGCCGCCCCGCCCCTCTGATGGTGGTCCGCCGCCACGCGGGCCTGCTCATAAGCTGTGTGGGCGTAAGGATATTTCCCCGTCAGATCGCCCAGAGCGTAAACTTTTTTCACGGAAGTTTCCAAAAATTCGTTGGTTTCAATTTTACCCGACCGGGTTTTCAATCCCAGCGAAGGGATGCCGGCTTTGTCCGAATTGGGCGTGCGTCCCACGGCCACTAACACCAATTCCTCATCCTTGATTTTAATTTCGGGAATTCCCAAATCCACCTCCACTCCCAGCTTCCTCACCGCGTTTAAAAGCACTTGTCCCAAATCCTCGTCCATATTGGGAAGAATTTTAGGAAGCACGTCCCCCATCCGAACCTTGACGCCTAATTGAGCGTAAAGGCAGGCGAACTCCAAGCCGATGACGCCAGCTCCCACGATCAGGAGGGAACGAGGCAGCCGGGGCTGGGCCAGTAATTCGTCGCTTGTGACGATGGGTCCGCCGATCGGGAATGGCGGAATGCTTTTGGGTCTGGAACCCACGGCCAAGATGAGGCTGTCGCCTTGGTATTCCTCCCCCCCGCATCTCACTAAACCAGGGCCCAATACCTCCGCTTCGCCCGTAACCACTTCTACCTGGGCGCTGTTGAGGGTGGATTGAATACCTCTCTCCAAAATGGAAATGGTTTTTTGGGTACGATCCACCAATGTTTGAAAATTCATCCTGACATTTTCCGCTTCGATGCCCCAGGACCTGCCTTCCTTGGCCAGCGTGTGAAATCGTACCGCGGCGGATTGGAGCAGTTTGGTGGGGATGCATCCCACGTGAAGGCAGGAGCCGCCTAATTTTTTCTTCTCGAATAGGGCGACTTTTTTCCCCTGTTGGGCCAGCAGCTGGGCCGACCGGTAGCCGCCAGGGCCCCCGCCGACAATGAGCACATCGAATTTTTTCATGAGGGTCTTTCCTGTCTTGGACGTCGGTTCAAAGGTCCGCTGGTTTCAAGGCCCGGGTGAAGTGGACCCCGGCTTTTTGAAAAGCTTTTTCAATTTCATCTTCCAAACTCACGCGTGTAATTTTACTTCCAATTCCTTCATTTAACCCGCCCATCCTATCCCAATGGGAGCCTGGAAAAGCTTCTTTCCATTGGGGCGAAACCGAAAGCAGAATAACGCCTTGTTGTAAAAACACGTTTCCTTGGCGGGCCTGGGCGCTTCCCACCACTTTTCGGCCGCCCCAAAGCAGTTCGCCATGGGAAGGCGCCGTAAAACAATGGCTGGATCCCGCCGACCGGTGCTTATCCCGGGACATTTCCACCTCACGGCCGAGACTTTTTAAGGCGGCTTGAAAAATTCCGCTAATTTTACGATAACTGGACAAAAGTTCCCCCCCCACGAAGGGATCCCGGGTGGAGGCCAGGATGCTGTAGCAAAGGTCATCTTTGCCGTGTAATACGGCCCGGCCCCCGGTGGGGCGGATGTCATGGGGATAGGGCAGTTGGGCCAGGTCGATTCTTCGGGCTTCTAATCGGCCCAGGGTGAGGGTAGGCTCTCGAAAATAAAAAAAACGAAGGATGGGGGAGTCGCCTTCCTCAAACTCTTCCAACAATCCCCGGTCATATTCCATTTGGCTGTTTTGAGGAAGAAAGGCTGATGGAATCAGTCTCCAGTTCATATGGCGGCCAGGGGCTGGCCGCGGTCTGTTCTCAGGTTAAATAAGGTCAAATGGCCTTGCCTTGAAGTAATTTTGTAAATAAAAAAAAGCGGCCGTTAAGCCGCTTGGGATTCCCTGGGAACTGAAATCTGAAGCCTGGCAGCCGCCTTTAGTGTCCGCAGCCGCAGGAACCGCCGGCGTTGGGATTCTCAATGACAAACCCCGCGCCCTTCATATCCTCAATGTAATCAATTTTCGCGCCGTTCAAGAATTTGGCGCTTTGGGGATCCACCACCACTTCCAATCCCCCTGTCTGGTTAATTTCATCGTCCTCCCGCTTTTGGTCGAAGGTGAAGCCATAGGACATTCCCTGGCATCCGGCGCCCTGGACATAAACCCGGAAGGCCTTGCCTTGGTAGGCGGCGTTTTTGACGGCGAAATCTTTCACTTTATTGACGGCGGAATCGGTGAGTTGAACCATTGCACCCCTCGAAAAAATTGCTGGCGGCTATCAGCTGAGAACTATCAGGCAAATCTTAGGTCTCCATCATTATATCGGCGTTCATCAGGGAATCGTCAAGGGTTCACGATAATCCCCGCCTGGCCATCCACTTTTTTGCCGTGAATAAACAATAAACCAACCAGGCGGGGTCCTTTTTTGCCGTGTTTCCCCTCGGGCAAGTTCCCTGAAAAGGAGCCAGGATTGAAAAAATAATGCCCGCCGATCTGGCGGGCCGTGGGCTCAAAATCACGTCCATAAACGAGGACTTGAACCGGCGCTTCCTCGAATTGTTTTAGGATCCATTTCTTCAATCCGTGGGGTTTGCCGTATCCATGGATCAATCCCAGGGTGACCGGCCCCACGCGCCAGGCCTGCCGGACATACAGGTCAGACCGGACGTAGGAATCCTCAGCGTTGCCGCAGACGGCTTTCGTCGGTGCCAGTTTCCCCAATTGCTCCAACACTCTCATATCCCCCACGGGTCCGGCGTGCAAAATTGCGTCCACCCCCTTGAAGGCTTTTTTTAGGGCCGTAAGTTCCCCCGGCGACAAGATCGTTTGGGTATCCGCCAATACGCCGAAAATCAACGCTTTCTCCTTTTTTGACTTCAAGGTTCGTTCACCTTACACTAGGCCCCTGAAACAGAACCCAAGATTACCACCAAGGCATCAAGACACCAAGAAATGCAGTAGTTTATCTATGGAATCAATATTTCGTTTCTGGGTGCCTTTGTGTCTTGGCGGTGAAAAGGTTTAAAATGAAAATTGCGGTTTGCCAGATCAATACCACCGTTGGCGATTTCGACGGCAATGTCGAAAAAGTCTCCGCCTATTTAAAAAAAGCCAAGGCCGCGGGCTGCGACCTGGCCTTGTTTCCTGAACTGACCCTGACCGGCTACCCGCCCCGGGACCTGCTGGACCGGTTTTCTTTTTTTGAAAAGGCCCAAAAGTCTTTGGACCAGGTCGCCCAGGCGGCCAAAGGCATCTTAGCGGTGGTGGGAACCATCCTGGAAAATCCCCAACCTGGCAACCCGCTCTTTAACGCCGCGGTGGCGGTGAAGGACGGCAAGATTCTTCATACCTATAAGAAAGTTCTCCTGCCCAACTATGACGTTTTTGACGAGGCCCGCTACTTCTCCCCGGCGTCCCACCCCGAACCCCCTTTTAAATATAAAAATTTGAAAATCGCCGTGACCATTTGCGAGGATATTTGGAACGTGGAAGGAGCCCCCGCCCACAGGCTTTACGCCAAGGATCCAGTGGAAGAGTTGGCCAAGGGCAGGCCCGACCTGGTTCTCAATCTCTCCGCTTCCCCCTTTCACGCCGCCAAACTTTCGACCAGGGAAAAGTTATTAAAGAATGTGACCGGCAAAACAAACGCTCCGGTCCTTTATTGCAATTTAGTCGGCGGAAATGACGAGCTTATTTTTGACGGCTGCAGTATGGCCATGGACGCCGCCGGAAATCTTTTCCAGGTGGGAAAGAGTTTTGAGGAAGACTTCTTCGTATTTGACATGGAAAAACCTTCCCTGAGGCCCCCTCCGCCGCTCACCAGCGAAGTCGCCAAGGTTTACCAAGCCCTCGTCACCGGAACCAGGGATTACGTCCGAAAATGCGGATTTGAGAAGGTGCTCATCGGATTATCCGGGGGTATTGACTCGGCGTTGGTCGCGGCTATCGCCGCGGAAGCCCTGGGACCGGAAATGGTGATGGGGGTGACCATGCCTTCCCCCTTTTCCTCGAAGGGCTCCCTTGTTGACTCGAAAAGCCTGGCGGAAAATTTGGGCATTGAATTCAAGGAAGTCCCCATTTCGCCGCTTTTTGAGGAATCCTTAAAAACCCTGGCGCCCCTATTCAAGGATGCCTCCCAAGACTCCACTGAGGAAAATATCCAGGCCCGCCTACGGGGCCTGCTGCTCATGGCCCTCTCCAATAAATTCAACCGCCTGGTCCTTTCCACGGGCAACAAAAGCGAACTGGCCGTGGGCTATTGCACCCTTTACGGGGACATGTGCGGCGGACTGGCGGTTATCTCCGACGTTCCCAAGGGATTGGTTTATAAACTCGCCCGGTACGCCAACCGTTCTCAGGAAGTGATTCCGGAAGCCACCTTTATCAAACCGCCCTCGGCTGAACTCCGTCCCAACCAAACCGACCAGGACAGCCTCCCGCCCTACGACACCCTGGACGCCATCCTGCGTTTATACATCGAGGAAAACCAGCCACCCTCGAAAATCGAGAAAGCCGGTTTCGACGCCCAAGTGGTCCGTGACATTTTGAAAAAAATTAACCAAAATGAGTACAAGCGCCGGCAAATGGCACCCGGTCTCAAGGTCACGACCAAGGCCTTCGGCATGGGCCGAAGGATACCCATCGCCCAAAAATTTAAAGACAGCTGATAGCCGGCGGCTGTCCGCTCCCAGGAAAGAAAAATGAAAAAAGACATCGTCGAGGTCACGAAGGAAATAAACTTTGAGGCGGCCCATTACCTCCATAACCCCCAATGGGACCGGATCAAAAATTTAAGGGTTTTCAAAAAATGTTCCGGATACCGGGGGGATAACGTCAAGGCCGCGAATTTCCCCCACGGCCATTCCTACCGGCTGCGGGTGTCCGTCCGGGGGCCCGTGAGCCGGGAAACGGGATTCGTCATGGACTTTAAGGACCTCAAGGACATCCTGAAAAAAACCGTTTTCGACCGTTTCGACCACCGCTTCCTCAATCAGGAAGTGGAGCCTTTTAAAAGCAACCCCCGCCTGCAAACTACCGTGGAAAACGTGGCCATCGTGATGTGGAAACTCTTGGAACCTCCCTTAAAGAAAGCAAAGGTAACTTTAACCGAGGTGACCCTTTGGGAGACTCCCACCAGCTTCGCTGCTTTTCGCGGCGGCAAATAATCCCTGAAAACTTTTAGGGCGGAGTTCAACCATCGGGGGGAGCGTGGTTCCGGACTTGGATTAAACCTGTAGTTTTATTTTACGGGCGCCCACTCCCGGAGGTGTAATGCCTCAAAAGGGAAGTTGGAGTGTTTCCGGTTCGTGGCTTTCCTCGATGCATTTCTCATCGTCATGGGTAACGTTATTGACCCAGGCGCCGACCTGGTAGGCTTCCATTTTTTCGGCCGGGAACGGGTTAAAATATTTTTTGAGTTCGGCAAAATCCCGGATATCCTCCGAATCCAGCCAAGCGGCGTAATCCTTGGGGTCCAGGATCACGGGCATCCGGTCATGCACGGCCCGGACAACGTCATTGGGCGTGGTGGTAAGGATGCCGCAGGCATCGATGGTTTCACCCTCAACTTTTTGCGGGGCCCAGATTCCGGCCAAGGCAAAAGGCTGTTTGTTTTTCATCTGGATGTAATAGGGCCTGGTTTCCTTCGCCTCGTGGCGCCATTCGTAAAAACCGTCAACTGGGATTAGACAACGCCACTTTTCGAAGGATTCCCGGAAGAGGGGCTTTTCGTCGATCTCCTCGCTTCGGACGTTCAGGATGAGCCTTCCCCCTTGGGTCCAGGAAGCCACGAACCCCCATTGTAAAAGTTTGATCCTACGCTTTTTATCCTCGAGGCTGCGGATGGCGGCCGGGATTTTTTGGGAAGGCGCCACGTTATAGCGGGGCTTCCAATCGACGGTTTTCTCCAGCTTGAACAAGCTGGCGATGGCTTTGGGGGGGCTTTTTAGGACGAATCGGGAGCACATACCCACATGATAAATTATTAATTCTTAGTTTTGAATTTTAAATTGGGAGTCAAGACCGCTGGACTCCGCAGGAACCGCCGCCGCCCATAAAAAAAACCCAGCTCCTTTCGGAACCGGGTTTTTATTCAAATGGTGGACATTACTGGATTTGAACCAGTGACCTTCGCGATGTGAACGCGACGCTCTAACCAACTGAGCTAAATGTCCAATGGGCCTGTTGAAAGGGTTGTAGTTTATTCTGAATAGGTACCTGTTTCAAGAAACAAAAAACCTTTCAAAACAGGCCTTTTCAATTGATCGACTGTTCGGGCGATTCCCCGTCATCGCAGCAGGATCCGCCGGATAAAGTGAATTCCGCCTCATAGGGCGGCACCTCTTTTTCCGGCCTGAAACCTCCATCTTCCGCTGAAGGCTTAGCGATGGGCTTTTTCTCATCCTCTGGATTCATGGCCATCCTTAACCTCAGTTTCGTCACGAGAGTTTACCGGTTGGAACGTTTTTAATCCACCCGTGGAAATCATACCTTCCGGCCGATTGAATTATTTTAATTCTTTCCATGGCCGTTTTCTTAATAATAGTCCCATGAACTCCCCCATTCCCGCGTCACTGGAAAAAACCTACGAACGGTGCCAACAATTGGCCTTCGGGCATTATGAAAATTTCCCGGTGGCGTCCCTCCTTCTGCCGAAACAAACCCGGCCCCATGTGGCGGCCCTTTACGCATTCGCCAGGACCGCGGACGATTTCGCGGATGAGCCTCCCGAATCCCTCTCCAAATCCAAGGATGGTTTGCTGACGGGTGACGATCCGAAGGCCCTTCAAAAATGGCGGTTTAAACGGTTGAACCAATGGGACCAGCAATTTCAAAAAGCCCTGGCCGGCAAACCGGCCCCCCCCATCCTTCAAGCCTTTGCCCACACGGTGAAAACTTATCAAATTCCCCCATCCCTTCCCTTGGATTTATTGAAGGCCTTTCGGATGGACGTGACGAATCACCGCTACTCCACCTGGAACTCCCTTTTATACTACTGCCGCCATAGCGCCAACCCGGTGGGCCGGATGGTTCTCCTCCTCCATGGAATTCGGGATGAAAAATTCCATCTCTATTCGGACTTCATCTGTTCCGGCCTCCAACTCATCAACTTCTGGCAGGACAGTTCGGCGGATCTGTCCCGGGGAAGGATTTACTATCCGAAAACCGAGTTGAAAAAAGCCGGCGTCCATGAAAAGGATCTTTTGGCCTTGAAGGATTCGCCCGAGTCTCGAATCCTGGTTCAAAGCGCCGTGGAATATACGGGGGCTTATTTTCAAAAAGGCCGCCCCTTGTTGGATTGGGTCCCGGGGCGCTTAAAGCTGGAGTTGCGCGCCACTTACTTGGGAGGCGAAGGCATCCTCCATAAAATCCGCGCGATGGATTACAATGTGCTTCAACAACGGCCGGTATGGAGTTGGGTCGATAAAATCGGCCTTACCTTGAAGGCATTATTCGGATTGGTTCAACCTTAAGCCAAAGGCGTTCTTTGAATCCCCAAAACGGGCCGCTTAACCGAAAAACCAGTTTTTATTACCCCTTCCTTCTCCTGCCAACGGAACAACGGCGGGCCATGGAAAGCCTCTACCGTTATTGCTGGGCCGCCGACGATATTTCGGATAACAACGATCCCCTTCCGGTGAAACAGAGGAAACTACGGGCCTTTAAGGCGGAATTGACCCGATGCTTTTCCGGCAAGCCCAAAGAATTTTTATTCCAAAATCTCGCCGAAACGTTCCGTCGGTTCAATCTTTCCCGGAAACCCCTCCTGAGCATCCTGGAAGGCGTGGCCAGGGATCTGAAACCCATCCGGTTCCAAAAATTCCAGGAGCTCCACCGCTATTGCCTCCAAGTGGCCGGTGGCCCGGGCCTGGCCAGCATGGAAATATTCGGTTACCGGGATCAACCCCACAGGGACTACGCGAAGAACCTGGGGGTTTTCCTCCAAATTGTCAACATGACCCGGGACTTTCGGGAAGACATGTCCCTGGGCCGGCAGTATTTTCCCAGCGAGGATTTTAAAAAATTCAGCTTAATACCCGCCGCCATCGGTGAAAAAAATTCCAATTGGACCCTTTTCGTGGAATTCCAACTCAACCGGGCTTGGTCCTACCTGGAAAAATCAAGGAATTCCCTGAGCCTTCGCCAAAGAAGCCGATTGGCGACCGCCGAGGCCATCGCGGCGGTTTACGTGAAGCTTTTCCAAAGACTGAGGGCAAATCCCCAGAAGATCCTCGAAGGAAAAACATCGCTTTCCCGGTCGGATAAACTTCTTTCCGTCCTAGGCGCGGCTGGCCGCTGCTTTTTATGGCATTGGGCGGTTCCTTGATGGCGAAAATCATCGTGGTGGGAGGAGGTTACGCCGGAATCTCGGCCGCTACCGCCTTGGCGGAAATGGGTCATTCGGTGGATCTATTGGAATCCCGGGGCTCCTTGGGGGGACGAGTTTATTCCATTCCACCCAGCGAAAACTTTCCAGCGCCCCTGGATAATGGGCCCCACTTGTTCATGGGCTGTTACCGCGAAACCCAGCGGCTGATGGATCGCTTGGGAGTCCAAAACCCTTTTCATTGGATCGACCCCTTAACCCTGGCCTGGTTCAGCCCCAATGGCCGGAAACTTACCCTGCGCTGTCCCGCCCTGCCGGCCCCCCTCCATTTAATCGCGGGACTATTAACCTCCAACGCCTTTTCTTTCAGGGATAAAATATCCATGATACGCGCTTTGTCGATTTTCTCCCGGAGGACCTGGACCCTGAATCCGGGCGTTCAAACCGTGGCACAGTTCTTGGATTTCAGCCGTCAAGGCCCCCGGTCCCGGGAGAGATTTTGGGTTCCCCTTTGCAATGCGGTCATGAACGTTCCACCGGAAATCGCCCCGATCAGGGGTTTGGGGGATGTTTTGCACAGGATATTCTTTGGAACCCGCAGGGACAGCTCCTTCGCCGTCGCGGCCAAACCCTTAAGTGAGATCGCTTTTCCCCAAGTGGAGGCCTATCTTCAACATAATGACGGTAGGATATTGCTTCAGGAAGGAGTCCAAGCCTTCCGGATTGGTCCAAATTCTTTTGAGCTCGAAACCAGGTCGGGAAAAATCTTTACGGGGGATGCCCTTATCTGGGCCGTGCCGCCGGGACCCCTTTCATCCCTTTGGCCCCCAGGCGTTTGGAAGGCCTTGGAAGCCCTGCCGGGACTGGGTAAATCCCCCATCGTCACGGTGAACGTCATCCTTTCCCATATCCTCTTCCGGGAGCATTTCGTGGGATTGCCGGGGGCGCAATTTGAGTGGGTATTCAACCGAAACGCCAATTGGGGCTGGAGGAATGAATCGCAGGCGGAGGAACAATACCTTAGTTTCACCGCCAGTGCCGCCGCCGGATTGTCCCGGCATTCGGAAAAACAATTGGTGGATCTGGCGCTTTCGGAATTAAGGGAACGCTGTCCCTCCGCCGGGAATCTTTCCATCCTCCACTCGAAGGTCACCCGGGAAATGGCCGCGACTTTCAGTTGGAGCCTGGAATCGGATAAACTCCGCCTTCCCTGTGAAACTCCCATTTCCAATGTTTTTTTGGCGGGCGACTGGACCGCCACGGGGCTGCCAGCCACCATCGAGGGAGCCTGCCTTTCAGGACACCTGGCCTCCGAAAAAGCCGCTGAATTTATCCGAAAGAAATCCTAAACTGATCCGAAAAAAAAGGGGGGGAAATGGCGGGATCCGACTTCTTAAGCCAGAAATTATCAGTGCAATGCGACAGCCTGGCCGGTGAGATCAACAAGACCTACCAACACCTGCCCTGGGCCCTGAAGAACGAGGCCGTGGCCAGGTTGAAGCGCACCATCATGGCCCTCTCCAAGGAAGTGTTAAAAGCCCAGGAATCCGACGGCCCGGTCCCCACCCAAAAGCACTTGAAGGAAGCCGTTTCACTGGTGCATGAGTGCGCTCCCCTGATGAACCTTTGTTTGAGGAAGGCCCTGCTCTCTCCCGATCTTCACAACCGCTGGATCAAACGGCTCAACGCCATCGATATCCAGCTGGAAGAATGGTTAACGGCCTGCTGACCAACGGGATCTTAAAACTCCGGTCCATGCATCCGGATGGGAGCGGGCGGCTCTAATTGAAAAGTCGAGTGGTGGATCTCCAGTTTTTCTTTCAGGGTTTCCGAGGCTTTTTCCAAAATCCCATGGGCCTCCGCCAGCGATTGATGCCTCACTACCAAATGGGCGGTCAAATAAATTTCTCCCGACCCGACTTCCCAAAGATGGATATGGTGGACTTCCTTAATTTCGGGAATTCCGGCGGTCAAAAGGCTTTTGACCATTTCGGGGGTTAGTCCCTTCGGCGACGATTCCAACAAGATATGGAGCGCTTTTCGGAAAAGCCCCGCGGCGCTCGCGGCGATGAGAAGGGCGATTCCCAAACTCAATAGCGGATCCACCCAAGTCCAACCGGTTTGGGCGATCACCAGGACCCCCAGCAATACCCCCACTGAGGAAGCCAAGTCTCCCATCACATGGAGCCAGGCGCTTTGAACGTTCAAGTCTTTTTTTTCCGCCCCATGCAAAATCCAAGCGGTTAGGGCGTTGGCCAAAAGACCTATTCCCGCGATTAGGCCCATGACCTTCCAATCGGGCAGGAGGGGATGGGAAAACCTCTGGACCGCCTCCCAGCCCACTCCCAAGACCATGAGTAAAAAGGTAAAAGCGTTGCCCAGGGCCGCCAAGACTTCCAGACGCGCGTAACCGAAGGTATGGGTGGCGCTAACCGGGCGGGAGGCCAGGATCATGGCGGTCAAGGAGATCAAAAGGGAAGCAAGGTCGGTCAACATGTGCCCCGCGTCGGACAAGAGCGCCAGGCTTCCGGAGACGATGCCCCCCACCGCTTCCAGGACGAGAATGGAACCCGTGATGCCGATGGCCAAAAGCATCCGGCTCTGGCGCGGCATCGGGTGGTGGGAAAGATGTGAGCTCATAGGTTTATTTTAATCGGTATTTGTCGAAATTGCTTGAAAGGCTGGAATTAGGCAATGCCCCGTAGTTTGGAAAAAAACCGTCATTGCGAGGAGGCCTGCATTTCAAGCCTCCTCGCAATGACGCATTAGATTCAACAACCCCTCAAACCGAGACCCTACCCGGATTTAAGGGTACCGGTTGCGCCAAATTCTCCCGAACAAAGATAAGATGCGCTTCCTTAACTTTCCGTCCTGTGGTCTTTTTGAGGAAATCGGCGTAAATATTCAATTGCCGATGGTAATGGTCCTTGCGGGCCTCTTTATCCTTGTCCGTTTTGTAATCCACGATCACCCACTCATTTTCCTCAAGAAAAGCCAGATCCAGGACCGCATTTAGGTAAGAACCATCATCTTGCCTTGTGGTGACGGGCAATTCACGGAATACTTTTTTGGAGGCCTTAGCCCTTTGGACGATCCCGCTTCGCAAAGTTTTTTCCACCCACTCCAGGGCCATCGCTGCCGGCTCCGTTGGGATCCCCATTTTTTCGGCGTAAAAGGAAGATGCCTTCTTCAGTTGGGAACCATCCCCATTCCATCCCTTTTCCAACAGAAGATGGGTAAAAGTGCCAAGCTCTTTACCGCCCCAAGGCGAGGCGGTTTCGGGTTCATCGAAAAACCGCTCCTCCCTTTCCTTTTTATCCTGGTCCACACTTAAGACCGACGTGACGGACTTGAATTCATTCTCACCCCTCAAGGTATTAAGCTTCTGCTTGCGGGCTTCCTGCCCGCTTTTGAGTTTTTCTTTTTCAGCCTCCAAAGCCTTACCCGCATTTTCCTCCAAGGGCACCACCCAGGCAGGCGGATCGCCGGTGGGCTCGGCGCCCTCCCTCGCCTCGGCCCAATGGGGGGGCGCTCCCTTTTCCTCCAAGGCCTTCAGGAGCGGTCCGGCAAAAAGATTCTCATTTTGGAATTTTCCTTCGGCCGGCATTAAAAAATGAGGCAAGAGGAGGCAATCCCGCGCCCGGGTGGAAGCGACATAGAGCAGACGGGTGTCCTCAGCGGCGCGCTGTTTTTCCTCATCTTCCTTCACCCCGTCATAGTTGAGGGTCTTGAGCCCCAAGTCCTTGCTGCCTACCTTGAAAGCGCCAGCCGTGAGCTTTCGATCCATCAGGCTTCCCGAATCTTTCGGATCGGCGGCCCAGCCCGAAACAAACACGATTGGAAATTCCAGCCCCTTGGCCTTGTGGATGGTCATCAAGGTGATGCGGTCCTCGGAGGAATCGGGGCCCGGTGCTTCGCCTTCCATCGTTTCCTCTTCCTGCTGGGATGTCAGCCACTGGGTGAAGGCGCGGTATGTGAAATGCTGGGAAGTTTCCAGGTCCCGGGCCTGGTCGAGGACCTTCATCAAGTTCGCGACCCTTTGTTCGCCGTGGGGCTGGCCCGCGGTCATGGACAATAAATTGGTTTTCTCGTAAAGTTTCAAAAGGGTGTCCGAAACCCCCAGGGTCCGGGTGGAATGGAACCATTCTCTTAAAAGCTTAAAAGCCTCGCCGACTTTTCCTTTTGAAACCACTTGGAATAAGAAGTTGCCTCCATTGGCGCGGTGAAGGAAAAGTTCCTCGTCATTGAATCCAAATATCGGCCCCCGCAAGACGGCCGCGCAAACCGCCTCATCCGCGGGGGAAGAAAGACAAGTGAGCAGTGTGGACAAGGCCACGATCTCGGGGCGATTATAGAACCGCTTGCCCCCCACGATCTGGTAGGAAAGGTCCCTCTTGCGCAGGGCCTCTTCCCAATATTCCTCGATGTCGTTGGAAAGGTCCCGGAAAAGAACGGCGATGTCGCCTTTTTTGACCAGGCGCCTCTCGTGAGTCTTTGGATCGGCTACCGTAAAGCCGCCGCCTAGCACCTGTTCCTTCAAAAAATTCGCGACCCCCTCCGCCTCAAGGTGGCGGAATTCGGCTTTGTTTAATTTTTCCTCATTCGGAACCGGGATCTTAAGTCCCCACAGAAGGGGCAGGGTTCCTTCGGTTTGGCCCGCTTTGCGGTTGGGGCTCAAGGAGTGGTAAGGGATGCCGGTTCCCTCGAAAAGGGTGGAAAAGCGGCCATTGATCCAATCCACCAACCCGCCCACGGTTCTAAAATTTTCAGTGAGCACTTCCACCCTGCCGCCATTGGCAATGATCCTCTCTTTGGTTTCCTCGTAAATTTTCACATCCGCCCGGCGGAATCGGTAGATGCTTTGCTTGGGGTCGCCGACGAGGAACAATTTTCCTTGCTCCAACTTCGCTTTCCGCCAGTCTTTATCCTGGCGACCTGTTTTCTCGGATAGGAAGAATACAATTTCCACCTGCAAGGGATCCGTGTCCTGGAATTCGTCCACGAATAGGTAATCGAGCCTCTGCTTCATCTCTTCCCGAGCCTCGGGATGGTCCCGCAAGAGGTCCCGGGTCTTGAGGAGTAAATCATCAAAATCGAGAAATCCGCCTTGTTGTTTTTGCCTTTCCCATTCCTTCAAATAACCCGCCAGCCAATGGACCAAGTTCAGGACGATGGCTTCTTTGAAAGGGTCAAAGGCCGCTGTCTGGTCCTCGCCCAACTTCACGAAACCTTCCCGGAGGGCCGCTAAACGTTCTTTTCCCCAATTGCCTTGGGTCCCGCTTCGGCCGGTCTTGGGAACCTTCAAATTCGCGAGATCAAAGTCCTCCTGGATGGATTCACCTTGGGCCCAAAAGGACTCTAAAACCCCATAAAGAGAGTCTTCGTGCTTGGCACAATGGGCCGCTTCCTGCTTGGTCCAATCCTCAAAAGCCTTCCATTGCTTTCGAAAAGCATCCATGGACGGCAAAGGTTTGGGCAAAGGGATCGTCAAGAGGGTTCGGTTGCGCTTGAGAAATAGCTTCAGCTCGTCCACCTGTTCAAAAGTGCCGCCTAGGCGCAGGAAATTAAAAAGAGGTTCTACCGGCTGGGAGAGGTTCTTCTTGAGCCAATGCTCCCAAGCCTGGGCTTCGAAGGCCCCCGATTGGACCTCGTCGAGAAGGGTGAACTGGGGATCCACCCCGGCCTCCACCGGATATTCCCGTAACAGCCCCGCGCAAAAGGAATGGATAGTGGAAATGGGGGCTCTTTCCATATCTTCAAGGGCTTTGAGAATGATTGTCCTTTGGCCGGGATGTTTCCCCAAAGCCTCCTCAAGTTTGGAACGGAGCCGTTCAGCCAATTCCGCCGCGGCCTTTTCGGTAAAGGTTATGGCCGCGATGCGGCTCAAGGGTGCCTGCTTTTCGAGAAGAAGGGCGATAAGCCGGGATACCAGGAGCGTGGTCTTACCCGTTCCCGCCCCCGCGTCCACCGCGAAGAGGGTTTCGTGGTCATGGGTGACCCGTTCCCGTACTTCTTGGTCGGAAATCAAGGAAGTTCCTCCAACTTGAAATAATCCTCAACTCT
>CAZUXW010000018.1:21777-46512 GCA_964624625.1 uncultured bacterium | reverse complement strand
GGTGGGAGGATCGGTGGAGCAATATTTCGAGGAACCCACCACTTGCGCTTGGAGATTCGAAACACTAGAGCCCATTAAAAAAACCAAAAGGGCGAACAAGATGGGAAATTTAATAGTTAACCCATGAGTTAACGGTGAAGGAGTAGTTTTAAAATACTTGGTCATGAATTTGATCCCATCACAATCTTGAAGGCGTCGAAAGGAATGGTTCGTTGATTTAGGTTCTTAGCCAATTAATCCCCATTTAATCCCTGAAAAGCTACGCGGCTAAAAACGATGTAAGCGAGGACTAGAGTTTACCCAAAATGCTCCCCAAATTATAGACGCCTTTTGGTTGTTTTAGTTCAACCTTTTGGGCCTAAATCGGGAAACTTGGGGCCCTGTTTCGGAACCTGGCCTGATAATAATATGCATTAAAGATACCATTTTCAGTATGAACGATAAACCTGGCCCAATTATCATCTTCTTCTGAAAAAAACTGAAAATATTGTTAAAAAGTTGCTAATCATTCTCCCAAAATCGACTTTTTAAGCCATTTTTGTCAATAAACTATCACTTCCGCCTCAATGACAAGTTAGGATCCACCCCATAGATTCTCAAGACTTAAGCTGATCGAATGGGCTCCTAGATTCCCCTATACCCTTGAGCCTCAACCGTGCCTTTTATTCCCCTCCTTTTCCAAAAAAATGGGGCCCATGGTTTATGTTAGGATAAATCCATGCCTCCCTTCAAAATTTTTTTTATCACCGCCGCCCTCCTTTTGGCCGGCTTTACCCCAGCCCAAGCGGATTTCGGGAACTGGTTCGTGGCCAACCAAAGACTTTCAACCACTTTGGATAGCGCCGATAAAAAAATATCCTACCGTTTTACCTGTCAGGAGGACATGAACCTGTCCGCCGCGGCTATTTATTGCTCCGAAGCAAAAAACCCGCCAGCCTATCGGGTCAGCTTGCAAGACGATGAGAAGGGCCTACCCTCCGGCACTCCCCTTTCCTCATCCAGCTATGTCCCCCTTGCCCAAAGTTGGTCCACCATCCCCTTGGAGTCCCGTCCCTTGATGCAAGGCAAGGTTTACCACTTGGTGCTGGAACACGATGCCTATAGAGGCGGGGAGCACTCCGTCGGACTGATCGGTAAAATCAATTACGCCTCATTCCTATCCACGGACTTTCTCAATCATCTCCATCCCAATGACGGCAGTTCCGATCCAAACTCGAATGTTTTGTTCTGGGACGGACGCCAATGGAAAGAAACCAACCAAGAGCCGGTCTACGCGGTTTACGGAGATGGATCCAGGTTCCAAGGCAATCCCTATGACCTTCCGGGAACCCGCCCTATCTGCGGGTCCGGCGACCCATCCCAAAAATCGACACAGATACTCCAGGGCGAGTCCCTGCACTTTCACTGCGGCTTCGCCGCTACCAGTTTGGTCCTCCGGGTCCGAAAGCAAGGCAATCCCAAGGCTCCCTTGAATTACCTCATCCTGAAACACAACTTCCATGTCCACCAAACGATCCCCATCTACCAGGCGGTCGCCCTGACCCCTAGCCAAGCGCCTGCTAACTTCCAATGGGTTACCATTGGATTCGGCGACAAGGGAAAATCCAACTTCTCACCCGAGTGCTGGTTTTTAGTTCTTCAAACCGATTCGGGGAAGGCTTCTAAAAATTCCGCCGGCTGTGAGGATTGCTATCTATTATCCGACGTGAGTAATTCAGGCGGTCTGGCCAACGCATCAAACCTGACTTTCGACGGAGGAGCCCACCTCTCCCGGGCTGTTCTTTCCACCGACGGGGGCGATCCATATCATTGGATCGATCAATTTGAATGTGACGCCAATGTCGGGGCCATCGGGCCCGCCTGTCCTCCGGCCACGTCGGCGGAACCCCAGCCCCTTCCAACTCCCGCGCCCTTGAGCGACGAGGGAATCCTCCAACCATGACCAAGATATTTTCATCCAAGAGGATCCGGATTTGGCTCGCTGGCGGCATGGGGGCGGCCATCGCCTTGATGGGATTTAAAGTTTCGGCCTGGGGATCAGAGCCATTGATGGACTCGGATATTTTCAAAGGCTCACGGTTGGAATCCTACCATTTCACAAAAGACGGCTTTTTTACCGACGCGGTCAAGGCGGAGGAAAAGGCCCTTCGAATCGCGCTAGCCCAATGGGGGCCGCTCCACTCCTCGCTCATTCCCATCTATCGCGACTTGGGTATTCTTTACCACACCCTGGCCGAATATCCAAAAGCGGAAAGGACCTACAAATGGGGACTGGCTCTGGCGGAAAAAAACTTGGGATCCGACGATCCCCGGGCCGCCGATTTTTTAGACTCTCTGGCCAGTCTTTATATGGACCTGGATCGGAAAACCGAAGCGTTGTTCCTTGAAGAACGATCCCTTGAGATCCGGGAAGCTCATCAGGACAACACCCCAGCCTACATCCAAACCCTGGGATCTTTGGGTATCATTGAGTCCAGCCTCGACCACAACGTCCAGGCTCAATCGTATTTAAAAAGGGCTTTGGTTCTGCTGGAAAAAATGAACAACGCGGACGTCGGCCCACCCCTTCATCTCATCAACGCTCTGGCCGATTCCTACCGATCCGAGAAAAATACAGCCCAGGAACAAGCAACCTTGGAAAAGGCCTTGGGATTGGCTCGAAAAGCCTTCCCCGCCGATAGCGCGGAAGTCGCGGACGCCCTAAGCCGGTTAGGTGATTTTTTCAGAGACCAAAAACAAGAAGACAAAGCCAAGCCCCTCTATGATTCGGCCGTCCTCATTGACCGGCATTTCGTCGGAACCGATTATTCCTACGCCTCCCTGCCCTTCCTGAAACGCCTGGCCAATGCCGATTTCGCCACAGGCCAGTTTAAGGAAGCGGAGTTCCTATGGAAAAAATCCATTCAAGTTGAAAAGGAAGTGTTCGGCGCCAGACATCCCAAAGTCGCCTTGGATTTAATCCATCTCGCGGACGCCCAATCGGCCTTAAACCAAAAATCCAAGTCCCAAGAATCCCTCAAAGAATCCCTGAACCTTTTAAAAGACAATTTTCCAGAGGATAGCCCCTGGATCCGATTGATCCAAAAGCGGTTGAAGTAAACTTCGCCAGCGGGAAAGCTGATCAAACAGATTCCTGAGGCTTATGACCCGAAAAATAATCAAATAAACGCCGTCATTTTTACCGCCCTAAAAAAAAGAGCGGCCAAACGGCCGCTCCTTTTTTATCTAACCCATACTCTATTTATAAATTTATTTCCGGATGATGATTTGCGTCACTTGCCTTCCGGCTGATCCGCCTTGGGCGTTGGTCAGCTCCACGACGACAAAGTAAAGGCCGCTGGCGAGGCCCGAGCCATCCAGGGTCACTGTCTTGTCGCCGGCATTGCCGGTATTTGACCTTAATAATTCCCCAGCCACGTCGTATAAATGGGCGGTCAAGGTCAAGGGAATGTTCGCGTCCACCACTAAGGTCACCAAGGTGTTGCCGCCTTCCAGGATGCTCGGTTTGGCGCGCACGTTGCCGGTCGTTACCGGCAGGTTCCCCGACTGCACCATTACGCTCTTGGTCATCACCTGATCCCCGCCTTTTCCGTCGGCCGCGTGGATTTCCACTTGGTATTGGCCGTTGGTGACGATCGCGCCGGAGTCGCTCCTCCCATCCCAGACCAAAGTCATTCCGCTGGCCGAAACAATGGATACCGTGCTCGCCGCACCTCCCGTTTCCGAGGGCTGAATCACGCTGGCCGATAAGGAAATATTCGCCAAGGGATTGCTGGTGGGATCGTCCATGTAGCTGTAGAGATGGCGGACGATTTCCCCCGCTTCGTTGAAGATATTCACCTGCACCTTGGCGATGGACCGGCTTACCGTCACCACTTGGGAAACGCTGTTGACCACCCCCATCGAGTCCACATTGTCCACCTTCACGTAATACTTCCCGTTGGAAACCGGATCCCCGGAGGAGTTCGTCCCATCCCAAGTCGCGATGGCCTGGCCCTTGTACTCCAGATAAAACTGGCCGTGCAAGGAGACGATGGTCGGGCTGGCGGAAACATCCAAATTCAGGATCTCCTGGGACAACTCCTGGACCCATATTTCCTTCACCAATTCTCCCGCCTCGTTATAAACCCCCACATGGACCACATAGGAAGTCGCCATGGTCACGTTCACGGCCGTTTGTTTGGGAACAGGCAATCCCCCATAGGTCACTTGGGCGCCGTTTCTTAAAACCACCCCCTCGGTCACGAAACTATCCACCTGGGTTTGGTAGGTCAATTGATAGGTGCCCACGGACAGTGAGCTGAAGGTAAATGTCATGGTTTTGGACAAGGGGTTCCAATCGGAAGTCCCACCAGCCGGGACAGGACCAAAACTCACGAAGCTCAAATTTTTCGGGAGTGTGTCGGTCACCGTGACGAAATTGGCGGGGCCGGCCGTGACATTCAAGGTAATGGTATAGGTGATGATGTCGCCGGTAGCCGCCACGGTTTCGGACGAGGCTTTTGAGATGTTCACGTTCGGAGTCGGGGTAAAAGTGAGGGTGGGAGTGAAGGTCGCTGTAGGGGTATAGGTGGCAGTGGGCGTAAAGGTGCGGGTGAAGGTGTTCGTCGCGGTAAAGGTATGGGTCGAGGTGAAGCTATTCGTGGGGGTAAAGGTGTTTGTGGGAGTCCTGGTATTGGTAGGTGAATTCGTGAAGGTAAAGGTCAGGGTAAAGGTCGGTGTGAAGCTGGAGGTAAAGGTCGAGGTTGAGGTAAAGGTGTTCGTGGAGGTCCTCGTGTAGGTAGGGGTGTTGGTCGGTATGGGGGTGGAAGTGTTCGTAGCGGTGAAAGAATTCGTAAAGGTAAAGGATGGAGTAGGGCTGTTAGTCGAGGTCGCGGTAAATGAATTGGTGCGGGTAAAGGTCGGAGTGTTCGTTGGAACAGGGGTGGTGGTGTAGCTATTGGTAAAGGTCGGAGTCGGAGTATTGCTGAAGGTCGAAGTCGAGGTCGCGGTAAAGGAGTTGGTGCTGGTAGGGGTATTGGTGGAGGTTCGGGTATAGGTACTGGTGAAAGTGTTGGTGGGGGTAAAACTATCGGTTGGCGTGTTGGTGGGCGGGGTGGTTCCGGTAAAAGTAGACGTAAAACTGAACGTGGCGGTTGGGGTAAAGGTCCTGGTGGAAGTACTGGTAGCGGTGGAAGTCGAGGTCGCGGTTGAGGTGGCCGTAGCGGTTGAGGTGGAGCTGTTGGTCGGTGTGTTTGTCGGCGGCGCGGTGCCGGTGAAAGTATCCGTCGGCGTGAAGGTATTGGTGGATGTAAAGGTGTTCGTAGGGGAATTGGTATTGGTCGGCGTAAAAGTAAAGGTTCTGGTGGAGGTGGAGGTTTGGGTATTGCTGGGGGTAAAGGTGAAGGTGATCGTGGAACTATTCGTGGGCGTATTCGTGGGAGGAGGAGTGTTTGTCGGGGTATGAGTGGGCGGACCCAGTACCGTTACCGTCGAAGTCGGCGGCACGGTGTTGGTGTTGGTAGGGGTGCTGGTGGGGGTTGGAGTATTGGTGATGGTGGGGGTATTGGTGTTGGTTCTCGTGAAAGTCGCAGTGTTGGTATTGGTGGCGGTATTGGTATTGGTAGGCGTGTTGGTGGCCGTCGGGGTAAAGGTGTTGGTATTCGTATTAGTGCTGGTATTGGTATTCGTGAAAGTCGGAGTGGGGGTTTTGGTCGAAGTATTGGTGGTGGTATTGGTAAAGGTGCTGGTGTTGGTATTGGTGAAGGTGTTGGTAAAGGTCGGGGTATTCATTGAAGTATTGGTGTTGGTGGGCGTCAAAGTTTTGGTCGGGGTATTGGTAGGAGTGGTCGTCCCCGTGGCGGTGTTGGTAGGGGTGGGAGTGTTGGTGGACGTCGCGGTGTTGGTGGAAGTATTGGTGTTCGTGTTGGTTTTGGTGTTGGTGGCCGTGAAGGTATTCGTGGACGTATTCGTATTGGTAGCGGTATTGGTGGCGGTGGCGGTATTGGTAGAGGTACTGGTGGAAGTAGAAGTGTTGGTGGATGTGCTGGTGGAAGTATTCGTCTTAGTGGATGTCGCGGTCGAGGTAGCGGTCGCCGTGGC
This sequence comes from uncultured bacterium, assembly GCA_964624625.1. GTDB lineage: Bacteria > Oederibacteriota > Muellerivitia > Muellerivitales > Muellerivitaceae > PALSA-1180. The sequence continues at coordinate 40,431 of CAZUXW010000018.1, read as the reverse complement.
GGTAGAGGTACTAGTCGCGGTGTTGGTGGAAGTGCTGGTAGACGTGGAGGTGTTGGTGGACGTGCTGGTGGAGGTATTCGTCTTGGTAGAAGTCGCTGTGGCAGTGGCCGTCGCGGTGCTGGTCGAGGTCGAGGTTGAGGTGTTGGTGGAAGTGCTGGTGGCAGTGTTCGTTTTGGTGGAGGTCGCTGTGGCCGTGGCGGTGGCTGTCGCGGTGCTGGTCGAGGTCGAAGTAGAGGTGCTCGTAGAAGTGCTGGTGGAGGTTGAGGTGGAAGTTTTGGTCGATGTGGAGGTGCTCGTTGAGGTAGAAGTCGAGGTGCTGGTCGCGGTAAAAGTGCGGGTAAAGGTGGGCGTGGGGGTCGAGGTGGAGGTGCTTGTCGAAGTGGAAGTGGAGGTCGAGGTGCTGGTCGAGGTTGACGTCGAAGTGCTGGTAGAGGTTGACGTATTAGTGGAGGTAGAGGTCATGGTAAAGGTCGTAGTGGGAGTCTTGGTCGGGGTATTGGAGGGAGTAGGAGTGGGGGTTCGGGTTGGGGTGGGGGTCGGCGGGCAATTACCGGTGAATTGGAATTTTTGGAAGGTGGCTTTCGTGTTGTTCCACTGCGAGATTCCCATGTATCCGCTGGAGCAGGCGCCTGGGCCTGAATAGGTGGCCACCACCGCCGCCGCGGCCAAACCCGCTTGGCTGGTGGCGATCTTGACGGCGTATTGGCAGGAGGCATTGACGTCCACTTCCACCCAGAAGGGACAACCGTTCAAGGCGCCGTTCGCCAACGACGTGGTAGTTACCGTGGAGGAAACCCCGCCCGTGTATTTCATCCAATAAAGAGTCCCAGGGTTTCCCGAGCCGTTGTTGAAGAACTGGATGCCATATCCATTTCCCGTGGTGATATCATACCCAAACACCAATCCGCCAAAGGTGCTGCCGTCTACCGGCTGGCACATGGAAACCTGCAGGGTTCCAGGGGCGCTGTTGACCGAATTGTTCACTAAAAAATTATTGATCGAGCCGTGGCTGCAGCAAGTTTGAAGGGAGATCGATCCCCCGCTTTGGCCCCAGGTGCCCTCATCGTAAGGCACGGTCCCGTTTTGCCACCCGAATGGCGGCCCGCCGGTTCCGTTAAAAGTCGTGGTCACCGAACATTGCTGGGTCGGGTTGCATTGATATTCCGAAATTACGGCCTGCTGCCAAAAAGTGGATTTGGCGGTTTGAGTTCCAATGAAGAGGCCCCATTCCATGGTCGTGGCCCCGCCCTGGAAGTTCGTCCCCAGGTCATACATCCTGGCCGTGTCCTTGGGTCCGCATTCCAAAATCCCCGGAGGTCCGCTCCATAGGGCGGGTGATCCGGTGGCCGAGACGCCTCCCGATCCATACTTTTCGATTTGGTCCGAGTCCCCATTAAGGTTGCCTTCGTTACATTGCTGCATCCCGCCCACCGCTGACATCTTCGTTTTGGTGGTCGCGCAGCTTAATCCCAAACAAGTCCAATCCAGTTTGGTATCCGGCGGCGTCTGCCCGTCCACCACCTCGCCGTTTTCCTCGATATGCCAAACGTTGTTACCATCCGAAATGGCCACCGCATTGGTGCTGGTTTCGCCCGGAACGGTGTAGAGCACCACTAGGGAATCACCATTGCATCCATCGGTAAAGCCCGAGAGTGTATAGGGTCCGCCCGACAATTGAGCGGGGCTGACGCCATAGCGCTCGCTGTACCAGGTGCTCCCGAGACCATGGCCGTTCGAGGTGACGGGAGCTCCTGGTATTACGCCCGCACTGGTGGAACTTCCGTTGATTTGAATGGCGCCGGTGCTTTCCGTTGATCCCGCGTATTCCACGTAGGCATAGGCCGTCACCGGCACTGCCCCGGGGGGAAGAGTGACCGTTAAAGCCGACCCGCAAGCGCCTCCCACAACCATTTGATGGAGCCCAACCCCCATGGCAACCGGCATGGTTTGATGCTGCGCCGCGGCGCTGGGCTCCGTTACGGGACAGTTGGTATAGGTCACTTGAGCGGCAACCGGATAGGCCGCAAATATTGAAAGGAGGAAAAAAGGTACAAGAATTTTTCGGCGAGTTTCGGGAAGGAAGCAGCCAAGCTTGGGGACTAAATAAATTTTTCGTTCAAAAATTCGATTTAAAATTTTATTCTCCCCATCGGAAAATGTTGAGTAAGTTTTCGAGCAGTCGTAAATCGTTTTTAGAATCCGGCCCAATCCTAACTTTTTTGGCGAATCCTGAACTTTGGGTTGGCGTTGTGAGTTAAGAAATCAATGTCGTGGAGATGTTTTGTTTCGTTTTGTTAACTAAAATGTAGCATAAAGATTGTAATAAATACAACTGATTTAATGTTAAAAGGCTCAAGTTTAACGAATCGATTACCCTGTTTTTGGTAAACCTAAAACCTCCATAAAAAACCGTTTTTTCGACCCAACCCTCTTCTTATCCTCCTCCTAAAATCCACTTTTCATTGTAGGATTAACCAATGAATTTCCTCACACGCTTGATCCCTTCTTTCCTTTTTTTGCTTCTCATCGCCCCTCCCTCACGGGCGGATTTTGGAAACCGCTTCATCCTCAACTCGCGGGTTTCCATCGCCTTGGACGGCCACGAGAAAAAAATTTCCTTCCGATTCACCTGTCGAAAAGATTTGAACCTCATCGGGGCCTCCTTCTTTTGCGAGAAATCCCAACGACCTCCTTCTTATCAAGTGAGCCTTCGCGAGGATGAGGCGGGAAAACCCTCCGCGAATCTACTGGGGTTCTCCAGGATCACGCCCAAGGGTGGCGGTTGGAATAGCCTCGCTTTCAGCGATCTCCCCCTCGAGGCCGGTAAGGTTTACCACCTGGTGATCGAGTTTGACGCAAACCGCGGCGGCAGCCATCCGGTGGGCGTGATTGGCGCCGAAAATTTCGCGTCCATCGCGGCGACCACTCCCCTCAATCCCTTTCACCCCCGGGATGCTTTGCCGGACAAGCGTTTGAATGTACTCCTGTTCGATGGAACCAGCTGGAAGGAACTGGGGCTCCAACCTCTTTTCGCGCTCCAGGGAAGCGGACTCCAAAGCTTGGGAAACCCATACGATGATTTTGGGGAACGGCCCATCCACGGCAACGGCACCCCCAACGACCCATCCGACGATGTGATGCAGGGCCAAGCCCTCCATCCCCATGGCGGCATCAACCCCCAGGGATTCCTGGTTCGGGTCCGAAAACAAGGAACCCCCTCCGGCCCTCTCAACTACCGGGTCTATTCCATCGATCACTTGCGTCACAAAACCAAACTGGTCTATTCGGGCATTGGCTTGAACCAGGACCAAATCTCCACCAGCTTTCAATGGGTCACCATTGGTTTGGATCCCAACAGCAGTCTGCAAGCCTTCCCTCCCGAATGCCGGTGCGTGGTTTTCCAAACCGATTCGGGACGATCTGCCAAGGACGGTCATTCCTGCGACGATTGTTACCTTCTCTCCGACATGGGAAATTCGGGAGGACTATCCAACGGGGATTATCTGACTTTTGACGGGGGCGCCCATCTATCCCGCGCCATATCCTCGAATGACGGTTGGAAAACTTGGACCGATGATTTTGAGCGGGACGCGAACGTCGTGATCCTGGGAAAATACAGCGTCTTTGATCCCACGCCCGTTCCTTCCATTCCCACTCCCCTTCCTTGGGCGAAGGGATTGATTCCATGAACCCTCCCGCCAGGAATTACCCAAGGCCTAACCCCTTCACCTTCCTTCCCGCGCTTTTTTTCCTATTCACGCTTCCTTCCACCGGGCCGTCCCAAGAACTGCTCGACAGCGTGGATGGACTGCTCTCGGCCCAATACTCCGCCTACAAAAATAACGAAGCTGGTTTTTTAAACGATGCCCTGGCTTCCGCCAAAGCCGCCTTAGAAACGGCGCGCAACCGATACGGACCCACCCATTTGGCCATCGTGCCGGTCCTGACCGATTTGGCGACCCTTGACCGGGTCCTGGCCCGTTTTGAGGAGGCCGAATCAAACCTGAAATGGGGGCTGGCTATCCGGGAAAAAAAACTTGGTCCCCAGGATCCCCTCGTGGCTGAATCCCTGGAACAGCTGGCGGCGCTTTATGACGATTGGGGTAAATGGAAAGAAGCGGAGTTTTTCGGAAAAAGGGCTCTCGACATCCGGGAGAAATTCACCGACCAAGGCGGGCTGGTGAAGGCTTTAGGTCTTTTAGGCGGGATTGAATTGAACCTTCGAAATAATACCGCCGCTCAAACCTTGCTGAAACGGGGATTGGAACTCCAAGACAAAAACGCCGGCCCCCCGGTTTTGTCGATCCAGATGCTGTCATCCCTCGCCATTGCCTTCCTCGCCGACAAACGGCCCGCCGAGGCGCTGGCGAGCCTTCAAAAAGCCCTGTCCCTCGCCCAAAAAAACTTTCCCGCCGAAGGCGTCGAGTGGGAGGACGCCATGAAAAAACTCGGGGATTATTACGCCTCCACGGGACAACCGGAAAAGGCGAAACCGCTTTACGGGTCGGTCCTCAAGATCGCCAAAGGCTATGTGGGGGTTTATTACGGTTATACGGTCCTTCCCTACCTTCAACGCCTCGCGGAAGCCTATCAATCGGTCGGCGACTACAAATCCGCCGAGGATTTATTGAATAAATCCCTTGCCACCAGCCGGGAAGCCTTTGGAACCCAGCACCCCTTGGTGGCCGTTACGCTCCTTCGCCTGGCCCGCGCGGAGGAGGGTTTGGGCGAATCCAAGTCCGCCCGAACCCATCGGGAAGAGGCCCTTTCGATATTAAAATCCCGCTTACCAAAGGATTATCCTTTAATCCTGGAAGTAACAACCCAATTGGGTAAATAACGGAATTTTCCAGGAAATTATGCCAGAGCTTCAAAAGCCGCCTATCCCCTCCCCACCTTTAAACTGGAAACCACTTTCCCAATCCGGTTGGCTTTACCCCCTCCTCGCCTGCTTTCTCCTGGTGCTTTTATTCTCGGCAAAACGAATCGGTTCCTATGACCTGGGGACGCACCTGGCCGGCGGGCGCTGGATCCTTCAACACCATTCATTCCCCCTCAAGGATACCTTCACCTACACCCAAAATAACCAGAACTATCTTGATTCCCACGGCCTCTATCAAATCGCGCTTTTTCTTACCCAAACCATCGGAGGCTATTCCGCCTTGACCCTCCTTCACCTAGCGGTCATCACCCTCAGCTTTGGAATACTCTTTTGGCGCCTCCGCTTGAGCCGGACCCCTCCCGGATCGGCCTGCCTTTTACTGCTGGCGGCCGCCATTCTTTGCGAAAGAAGGTTCGTCGTCCGGCCCGAAGTCTTTTCGTGGTTTTATATAAGCCTGACCCTATTGGTTTTGGAATTTCGAACCCAAAACAAGAATTTCCTGTTTTTACTTCCCCTCCTCCAGTTCCTATGGATCAATACCGAGGGTCTCTTCATGCTCGGATGGCTGGCGGTCGCAGCCCATGCCCTCAGCGGTCGGTTCCACCGTAAAAAATGGGACCCTCTCCTAGTTCGATATGGGCTCCTTTCCTTGGCCGCGGATTGCTTGAACCCTTATTTTTTAAAGGGAGCGGCCTTTCCCCTGGTGCTGTTAACTCGTTTCCAATCCGGAAATCTTTTCCATCAAACTATCTCCGAGTTCTCGGCGCCTTGGGACTATTGGCGGGCCCAAACCCCTCATCACGATTCCAGTATTCAAATACTTCTCTTTTTCGCTTTATCCGTCCCAGGGTTCTTCCTTTTGGCCGGAACCCTTAGGCGGAGGAAACTGCATGAGTTTTTGATTTTCCTTAGCTTCGCCTGGCTCGGCGGAACCATGGTGAGAAACATCCCCCTCTTCGCCTTCGCCTGTCTTCCCATCCTCGCTTCCGCTTTCGGGGATACTCCCTTCTCCAGAAACTGGAACTGGAAGGGCCAAAAAACTTTTCCGGCCGCGGCGGCCATCCTAATCCTCGGTCTGTGCCTGAGGGTCATGACTAACGCCTATTACGTCAGCGACCGGCGGGTGGACCGCTTCGGATTGGGCTTGGATCCGGACCGGCTGCCGGTGGCCGCTGCCGAATTCCTGGAAAGCCATCATCTGGAGGGCCGGCTCTTGAACAATTTGGATTTTGGGGGTTGGATGGATTGGAAAGGCTCCCAGCCCACCTTCATTGATGGACGGCTTGAGGTGATGGACCAAGGCTTTTACGGAAATTACCTCCAAAGCTTCCGGGAACCAGGCTTAAGCCGTCTATTGATTCAGTACCAGCCCCAGCTGATCCTCATGGAATACAACTCCGCCGCCCCCTGGGTTGACCAGCTGCGGCGCCTTCCCAATTGGCGGTTGATTTACTTGGACGAGTGCTCGTCCATCTATGCCCGGGGGGATTACGCGATGGATTTGCCCGCCTTGAACTACGCCAGCCTGCTTACATCCCGGCGCATTCAAACACCATCCGACGGCGCCGCGCTCCATGACCTGGAGCAATTCAATCCCAAAATATTATCGTCCTGGTGGGGGGGCTTCTATCTGTCCCAAAACTATTCCATGGGCCTTTCCAGCTTGGGCCTCTTCTGTTTGAGGGCAGGGGAATATGAAACCGCCAGGGATTTGTTCTCCGAATGCCTGAGGCGGTCGGGGGGCGGCTATGAGGAAATTTACTTCAACCTCGGGGTCTCCTATTTAAGGCTTCACCAATTGTCCCTGGGCAAAAAATTTCTTCAAGCCTCACTGGAAATAAACCCCCAGAACCCCGCGACCCGTCAAATGCTGGATCAACTTCAAGGTTTTTGACGGTTTCAACCGGCGCGGGACGGCCCGCCCTTCTTCCCAAAAAACCCGATTTCCGTTAAACTCCCCCTTCAAAACAACAGGGCCGAACCCTAAAGTGAGATACCCATGAACAGTGAAAAACCCGCCTTTCCCATGGCTGATGCCAAAAAAGTCGTCGAGGACCTTTTTGAGCCAAGCGCGCCCCTCTATTGGGCCGATTTTTTGTTCAACGCTTGCCTGGGGTGGGCCGCCTTTTTCTTCGCGGTAAAGGCCGCTAATTTTTCCTCCCAACAACTACTTTACATGGCTGTCTCGACCTTTTGCCTATACCGGGCGGTCATCTTCATCCATGAACTGACCCATCTTAAAAAAGACTCCTTTCCCGTTTTTCGCTTCGTCTGGAATCTGCTTTGCGGGTTTCCCTTCATGGTTCCCTCCTTTACCTACATGGGCGTCCATATCGACCATCACAAACAAAAAATGTACGGTACCAAGGATGACGGCGAGTATCTCCCCTTCGTCCTGCTCGGGCGCTTCCGGATCATTCTATTTTTCCTGACCATGCTGGTGGTTCCCCTTGTGTTTACCGTTCGCTTCCTATTGACCCCCTTGTCCTACCTCATCCCCCCCCTGCGGAAACTGCTCTGGGAATACCTTTCGTCCCTCTCGATCGACCCCGATTGGAAAAGGCCCGAGCCCCAGGAACGGGACGGCCGCTATTGGAGGCTGCAGGAATTCACCACCTTCCTTTATGCCGCCGTTTTTGTCTTTTTGGTGTGGAAAGGGATCCTACCTATAAAAGTCCTCTTCCTTTGGTACATCCTGGCGACGGCTATCCTCTTGACCAACGGCCTTCGAACGGTCGCTGCGACCCATTGTTACCGCAACCCTTCCGGTCAAACCCTGGAGTTTTCCGAGCAATTCTTGGATTCCGTAACGGTTCCCGGAAATCCGGTCACCACGGCCCTCTGGGCGCCGGTGGGACTCCGCTACCACGCCGTGCACCATCTCTTCCCCGGAATGCCATATCACAATTTGGGAAAGGCCCATCACCGGCTGGTCAAGGCCCTGCCGGCCAATTCGGTATATCATTTGACGCTGCGAAAAAGCCTTTGGGATGGTTTGGCAAGTTTATGGAGGGAAACAACCGCCGCTCAGGCGGCCAAGCGGACCAAAAAAACCTAATTCGGCCCGGTACCATTAGTATTGATGGTACAAAACCCAGTGGATCCAAAATAACCCGCACAAAATCCAGACTATTCCGAAAAGCCTCGCGTAAAGGGTCATGGCTTCCTCCAGTTCCTTGGGAGTAAAGCCTTTTTTCCTCCACCATTCCTCGGGCGGGTATTTCATTTGGCGCATGGCTTGGATGATGGGACGGCTCCTCCAAAGAGCGAAGACGCCGATGAAAAAGACTCCCAAAGCCCAATACAGGCTGATGGCATCCAGCGGTTTATTAATTTCCCATAAAGATTTCAACATCCCGTCCCCCTTTTCCGCTCCGATCAAATAAATCAGATTTCGTTAATTCCCGCCGCTGGATTCGAAAGGATTACGCTCCCAACAAGGGCCTTACCGTTCCTTTCCCTTCCAAAATCACTTCCAATAACGACTCCAGGGTTTATCCAGCAACTCATGACAGATGATTTTTGCCAATAGATCGTTGCCTTGGGAATTGAAATGGCTGTCAAAAACAGCGTCGTAAGCCGGGGCGTAGGTTGTCTTAAGCGCTTCAAAAGGCGCGGTTAAGTCCATCAAAGGTATAGCGTTGTCGGAACAAACGTCTATCCAAAATTGGTGAAATTTTTCCTCCGGCACCGCGTGGCGTTCCTGGCCCGGGGTGTAGCAGATAAAAAAACCGACCTGTCGGCCGCTCTTATTTTTTCTCGCGTTGAGTTTCCGGCAAAGCATCCCCAGGCCTTTTCCCATGATCTTTTCCAATTCCAGCCTGGTTTCCGGGTCTTGAAGAAACACACCAACATTCGGCCATGGTGTTTTCCCCCCCGGGCGCTCGGGTTTCAAATAGCCCCTTTCAAATGCTTTTTTGTAGAACGTTTTTACGAAGGGATCGGAAAACCTTTCAATTTCGGGTTTTAGCGTATATTCAATGTCCGCTTTGGGACCCAAAATACCTTCCCTGGTACTTGGACCCTGGAAAATATTTTGATAATTCTTCACGGAACTCGAAGTAACGAATAAAAATACTATATCCGCGTCAAATTTTTCCTGGAGATCAGGAAGCTCATAATAAGGCCAGTTATAAAGAGAATAGTCCAGAGCCACGGAATGACGGTCGACCAGAACCTCAAAATTTAAAGGAATATCGTTCAAGGCCGCTTCGGTATTGAGCAGCAACTCCAATTGTTTCGGATAGGTCAACATCCGTTTTCGTTTTTTAAAAGGGGTAATTGGCCCTTCACTGATTTGATTCGCTTGCGCCGTTTGGGAGTCCCCCCCCACCAGTATCCGGATAGTATGGGGTGGTTTTGTAATCGGATATCGGAAATCCGAAAGGCCATCCGGATTGTCATAATTTTCAGAACCCATTAATTTTCCAAAATCATAGTCCTTGAAATCAATGACCGTATGGTAATCCTGAGTCGCCATAAAGAACTTCCTGGGCTCAAGGGGATCGGCCAGGAATCCCACGCCCCCAACCTCGTGCTTGGAAAATCCCCAAAATGGATACATTGACTCGCTGGAAGCGTCAAGGAATAGCCCGCCCTTCGTGGTAATGCGGACAGGTTGATAGGGATTGACCTTGGCGAATGGTACCGGTCCATTTTGAATGGCGTAGATTGAGTTATCGGAAGCTGCCAAGGCCACAATGTTTTTTCCAGAACCAATGAGTTTAATTGAGAATCGGGGAGAGCCAGCCGATCTGTTTCCCGCGGGCTTCAACATAAAGACTTGGTCTTTTCCCGAATTTTCACTTGAAACACAAACGTGATTTTGAAAAAGACACAGGGCCCTGGGACGCTGTATTAGGTTATTTTGGGATAGGACGGTTGAAATAACACTCAATTTCAAATCCAACCGGCTGATCAGACGCCTGCCATACTGGGAAAAATAAACCGAGTGATCCGAAGGCGAATAAACCATTCCAACGATGTTTTCCAAGGAAACCCGCGAAGCCCGGCCTTCCCATTTTCCGTCCCTGCTCCCGTTTCCAGCTAAGGTGGTTATCTGATGATTTTTTAAGTCGATCAGTCTTAACCGGTTATTTCCATGGTCATTTACCACTAATTGGTCATTCGGCAGGGTGACCACTTGCAACGGCTCGTTAAAGGAAGATTTCAGCAGATCAGCGTCCTTATCGCCTCTTTCCCCGGATCCCGCCAGGGTCTCAACTTGGTTATCCCGGCCCAAGAGGATGGCCCGGATACGGTTGTTATTTCGATCGGCCACGAACAACCGCTTGCGGTCCAGACTCAAAGCTAATCCCGAGGGCTTGTTAAACAAGGAAGTTGAGAATCCACCGTCCCTAAAACCCGGACTTCCCTGACCAGCGACGAGGTCGTGGTAGTGAACCATGGGACGCAGGGCGGATCCGGGCCGGGCCGAGAGGAAACAAATTACAAAGAGCATAGTTGAAGTGTATTTTTTTTTCATTCGCCCTCCCGCCGGTAAACCTTAGAAATGGTTTTTCCGCCTCACCATTTCCATGAAATACTCCCGCACCTCATCCGGCATCAACTTCTTATCGTAAGAAACAGCCCTTGCGAAATACATGCGGGCCCTCTCCGGATTCTGTTGGTACTTGTAATACCAACCCAGCCGGAAGCAAATCCGCCCCAACAGAGGGGTCAAATAAGAAAGTTCTTTCTGCCGGGGGGCGAAACGGCGCAGGGTGTCTTCCGCCAGGGCGTGATCCATTTCCTCCGGTGAAAAAAAGATCATTTTCCAACAATAAAGCGATTCTAAAAACTCATCCTTTTTAAACAAGGGATAAAGCGGTTGGAAGGCCCTTTGAAACTCGATTTTGGAGTTGTTGTCCGGATAGTAAATGATGGGATATAAATCCTGGACGCGGCGGTTTAAGGCCGACCATTCAAGGAGCGTCTCTTGGTTCCGCTGGGTGATGGGAATAATAAAAAGCATCGTGGGACCATTGAATGGCGAAATTCCGTGATTAAGGGGGTAATATTTTGCCTCCGGAAACCTTTTACTCAAATAGTCCCTGTACTCTGTTTTGACCAAAAGGCAGGCCCAGGTCGCTTCCCGGGGCGAGAATTTCGGATTCCGTTCCGCGTTCAATGAATAAGTCGCCACCGTTAAGGTTTCATCGTAAACATCCGGGAGAAGATCGGTCAAAATCAGGCCGGGGCCGGGAGGCCGTCGGGCTTTTGTCAATACCTGGTAAGACGAGTAGGCCGCCGGATCCTTAGCCTCACTTTCTGAATTCACCGGCATCGAGTAGACGTGATAAGGCACCAGCAAGTGAAAGAGATCAAGCCCAAAGGACAGGGCCATAAAAAAACCCCACCCCAAGATCCGGCGTTTTGGCGGGATTTCGGACAATAAAACGTGGCATCCCTCCGCGACGGCATAAAGGAGGAATGGAAGAACGGAAAAAATTCGCATCATTTCAACATTGTTCGAAATAACCCCCGGACCGAAATAAATCCCACCGATAAATACAATCCAAATAAAGTAATAGAGCTTTTTCTCTCTTAATAATTCCAGCAGGCCGATTAAAAAAGCCGATACCAGCAAGGGATTCAATAATCCGCCCCAAAAAGGGCCAAACGTTGAAATTCTCTTTTCGCCGATACCCCAAAAGGGCCCCGTAATGTATTTAAATGAGATTGAAAGCTGGTCAATCCAGGAAAAATGGGGCTGCAGGAAGAATAGGGTGTCCCTGATGTGCCCCCCGAAATGGTGAGAAAAAGTCAGGAACCATATAAAAGAAACGGGGACAAGCCAAGAGACCATGAAAAAAGACAGCATTTTGGCTCTAGGAGCGGGCCGTTGAAGCATAAAGAAAGCCGCGATGAGCGTGAAGCCAACCAGATTGGGCAGCCAAAACTTTGAAGTGTAGGATCCAACGCCGATGCATAAGCCAAGAAGCGCTGCTTTGCCATGGATATTTTTCCCGGATTTGAGGGCTCTTAAAAAATATCCCAAAACCCAAAGTGTCACATATTGCCAGATGAGGCATAACACCAAATCAACCGAAGCCCTGGACGAGATTAACGGCCAAAAACTGAAGGCCAGTAACCCGGTGTAAACAAACGAGAAGGAAGCCGATGAAAAACTGCGGATCGTTTTATAAGCCAGGGGCAAAACAAGGATGGAATAAAGAATAGGATAAAGACCCATCGTCAAAAGCGAGGGTTCCAAGAATTTAAAATACAACCCCAAAATCCAGACATAGAGGGGCATGTCATGTTCACAGCCGAAAAAAACCTGCCAACGCCAGTGCTCGGCCTGGGTAAGCCCGGAAAAGCTAAAATAACTGTCATCCCAAAGAGGCCATACTGAAAGGGATGTAATTTTATAAAATCGGACCAACACAGCCGCGGCAAAAAGAACCAAAAAAACAAAGGGGGGTGGCTGGGAAAATAACTCCTTCCTGGGAAACGGGTTTCCGGAACGGGTAATGGATTTATTTTGGAGGATCAAGAGGGAAATCGGCATGACCAACCCGATCAAACCGACCCACAACCGGGCTTCCAAGGAACCGTCGCCATAAGCCAAATAAGTGTTCGCGATCGTCAACCAGAAGAACAGCCACCAACGCCCGAATTGGAAGGCCGGGCTTTTATCCTGAAGGGGCGTTAAATTTGGCATTGTTTGATTTTAACATAAAACAATCGGCCTGGGTTGCCCAAGTCCGATTCAAGCACATCCTTAAATTTTTTAGTCTGAGTTGATCCGCCATTCTGGAATAGCAAATAAAACCTTTCAACGCTAAAATCAGAAAATGTTCCAATCAACAACATTAAAATACAACCCCTTGATTTACGGGGGGGTATTCGTTTTCACCAACTCTTTTCTCGCCTATTCCGAATGCTCTTTCGAGTCAAAACTTTGGTCCGCTCTCCTCGGTTTAATCTTGCCCCTGTTTTTCGCCTATCAGAGCCGTGGAAATTCTCGGAATGTCGAACCAGCCCTGTACCTGAGGGATCCCTTTCCCCACCCCCGCCCCTGGTTTATTTTTTTATTGGGAATGGCCGCGGCCCTGGTCCGGATAGGCGCCCCAGCCAGCCTCTCGGTTTGGCCCATGTGGGACGACGGCCACTACAGTTTCTTCGCGGTTGATTTGTTTGAGAAATGGCATTGGCAGATGTTTTTCGGCTCCGAGCAGTACATGCCGGTCTATACCTGGCTGCAAACCCTTTATTACAAGCTGACCGGGCCTTCCCTTTTCTCCATGCGGACATATCCGGCTCTCTATTCCGCGATGCTTCCCCTGATCGCCTGGTGGGTTTGCCGTCAATTTTTTTCCCGTTCTTTCAGTTTTATTTATTTTCTACTGATCGCCTTTAGTTTTTGGCCTATTTTCATTTCCTGTTTTTCCACTGACATTGGGATCAACCTCCTGTGGCAGTTCCTTGTCTTATTCGTCCTATTTAAACTACTGACCGCTATCCGTTCCAAACCGGAACTCGTCTTACGCCTTTCCCTCGTTTTGGGATTTTGTCTTGGATTCGGCTGGTACCTCTCCAAATTCTGGCTCTCCAGCCTTTTTTTCTTTTTCATTGCCGCGGCCTATTCTCTTCTCAAAAACCGCAAAAGGAATCCTATGGCCCCATGGGCATTTTTAATCTCGACCGCGGCGCCTTTAATTCCCATGTTTTTCCTGATCCTCTCCCAAGGGTACGGAGGCCATCTTCAGGACCATTGGGTCTTCACCCACATTAATAACAACTGGTACGATCAATGGATCGTATGGCTCTCGTATTTAACCATGTTCTTTTGGGGCTCCTTGGAAAGATTCAGCTTCCACTTTGACCCGCTCTGGGGCGGTTTTTTAAATCCGATTCTCGTCGCCTCTTTTCTGTTGGGCACCATTGAGCTCCTTCATTCCAACACGATCAACTTTCGGCTTTGGATCCCGGCGGCGCTGGCCGCCTTTCTTTCCCAAGGACTTCTTTCCAACAGTCTTGAAGCCATGAGAGTGGCGCCGCTTTTACCCTTCCTTTTTTTCCCCACCGCCATGGGGTTTCAGGTTCTAGCCGCTTACCCTCAAAATAAGAAAAGCGGGCCTTGGATTCTGGCGGTTCTCGGTTTTCTTTCCCTGGGACTTGACGCCTATCACCTGGGAGGTCCCTATCATCAATGGGCCATTCCCGGACGGCACAATCAGGGTGGTAAATCCGCCGAAAGATACAGGGCTTTTGGAATTCTAAAAAAATATTCCGAGAAAAATGGCCCTGGCCTCATCTTGGATAATCTTATCCCGGACGTTTTTGATCAAACCATGTTGACTGCGGCTTATCCATTTAACGCCGCTAGAAATCCGCAGCTCATAAACCAAAATCCAACCTGGACCGGGTTGCTTTCCACCGCCAATAACCGGGGTTATTTAAAGGCTCTTTTTCCCAAAGCGGCATGTTTTGAACTTGCCGACGATCTCCGCAACTACGACGAGGGTCTAGACCTATTTCTCGTTCCCGTGGACGGCGGCAACCAAAAGACTCTTTTGAAGTGGACTTCCGCTAATCAATTTTTGCAGAAATCCTATCCTCTTATTCCCTACCACGTCTATCACCCCTCCTACGCCCCCGTCATTACAGCGCTCTTAAACCGCTGGAACGACATCAAGGGTGATCCCTACTTGGAATCCTGTTTTTTGGAAAAAATCGCATACTATCAATACGAGGATAACGACGGGGGAGCTTTCGTAAAAACAGCGGCATCCCTGCTGGGATATGGCCGGCCCCTGGGCAAACTTTACTTTGAGCTTGGATCGGCTTCTTTGGAACAAAAAAACAAGGTGGAAGCGGTAAAATATTTCAAACTGGCGGAAACTCTAAATCCCCGCTATCAACCAAGTCCCGAGATTTCCGCTAAGTGAACCGGGTCCCGGCTCACCTTTTTATCAACCTCAAATTTTCCAATGCAGGCGTATGGTTTACCGGCGCTTTCACTGCGGACTCAAAGGCCTTTTCGGACCCCGGCTCGTCACCCCGCGATAACAACAATCCGCCTAACTCATTGAAAAAATAAGCCGTCGGATACCCTTTCTGGAGGCACTGCCCCAAGTCCCTTAATGCCTCGTCAAAACGGCCGTCCGCGCTGTGATTGATATAGAGTAAATTCCAAAAAAGCGACTCGGTAAAAGCGTCGCCTTGGAAAGCCGGGTAAACCCCCGTTAACTTCCCCAAAATCGCCTCCCGGCTTCCGCCGAAAGGGCGGTTCAACATTTCTTCCGTAACGGGCCTCAAGACTTGATCCACCTTCGCCCATTGGTTGAGTTCCTTTCGGTGGGGATCCGTCGGCATCACTACCAACATCAATCCCCCATCCATCGTGGAAAGATCCGAGGCGACCCAATCAAAGCGGGCCTCCGGAAAGCGCCGTTCAAGAAACGGTTGGTAATTCACGTTGGCCATGAAAGCCGCCCAGGAAGCGCCCCCCATGGAATCCACCCCGCCCTTTTCAAGGTTAAAGGGCTCCGCCGCGACCACCAGACTTTTGTCGAAGGGATAGGGGTCAAAATCGGAAAAGATATAACCAGGTCCCTTTTTGTCCGATATTTTTTTCAGGATTTGATAGGCCCTCCACCTCTCGGCCGACTTGGAATAGGTTCCCCAATGGTCGAGCCCTGTGGCGCAGGCTTGATGGTAAGGACCGGCGAGGTGGTAAAAATCGAGCCCGATGGAAAGGCCGAAAAAAATCCCAATCCAAACCAAGGCCAGGCCCCTTGGCGTCAGGGACGCCAATTTCCGCAGTCCCAGCGCCGCGATCATGAGTACAATCGGCAGAACCTGGACGATTCGGAACATTTCGATTTCCTTGCTGATAAAAGCCGGCAAAAGAAACAAAACCAAAAAGAAACATAAACCCATTGAAAGCCCCGATTTCCGGGTCCGCCAAAGTTCCAAAAACCCGATTCCAAAACAGGAAGCGGCCAGAGGATTTAAATATCCGCCCCAAAAAGGCTTATAGGCGTGCCGGTCCGTATCCAATCCCCAAAAAAGACCGCTGATATAGGAAAAAGAGTTGTAACCCCATTCCCACCAAGAACTCTTCCCTCCCGCCGACAGGCTGTGAATATAGCTCCCATATCCTTCGTGGAGGCCGGCCGCGACAAGTGGAAGAACCGATAGCAGGAATGTAGTACCCCCGACGAACAGGACCTTTTTGTGGTTTTTACCCGAACCAAACCAAGCGCCGATTCCAGCCGCCAGGGCGACCAAGGGCCAGCCGAAAAATATATAAAAACCCGTACCCAAGCAAAGGCCGAGAAGTCCCGCCCAGGCATTTTGATCCGGTGTTTTCAAAGTCAACAATTTTCCAAGTACCCAAAAGGACAGGAACTCCCAGAGAAGCATCAGCACGGCCTGATGGTTGAACCGGCCGACGTAGGCCGGGTAAAAACTGACCGACAAAAAACACGCAAAAAGAAGGGACTCACTCCTTGGAAAAAAACGCCTCGCCGCGAAATACCCGATCGGAACCAACCCTAAGGACAGGAGCGCCGGAAAGAGCCAAAGGGAAAACAAGGAGGGAGGCACCATTTTGAAAAAAAGACCCAGGCACCAGTAATACAACGGCGGCATTTGGCTGATGTCGCGGAAAAATTTCCAATCCCAGTGGCGGCTTAATTCCATGGAGAAATAAGCGTTCCTGCCCTCGTCGAGAACCGGCCAAACCGAGAGGGTTTCCAAATGGAAGAACCGGAGAACTACCCCGGCCAGGGCCAAAACCAAGATCAACATTACGGGCAAATCCAGGTCACCGGCCCTGGAGTCCCCGGCTTTTATCCCGCGGGGCGCCTGGGGGGCGATGCCGGCCAAGCCAAGCGCCAAGGGCCCCGCGACCCCGAACAGAAAAACCGCGAGTTTCACGGCAAGCGTCAGGGGCGCGTAGGAAAGGAGGACGCTCGATAAAAGGAAAGAAAAAAAATAAGCTTCAGGATGATCCTTATAGGAAAGGTTTAGGCCCCGAGCCATATCAACTCCAATGGATTTTTTCCCACTTGGGAGCTTTGATTTTCAAACGCGTAAGGCAATCCAGGAAATCCTTCGGGGGCTCTTTCCAAAAGGTTTCCACGGTTCCCTTTTTGGGATGCTGGAAGGAGATCCGGAAAGCGTGGAGCATTTGGCGGTCGGCCAGCCCCGAGTCCTCGCCGTAGACCGAATCGCCAAGGATGGGATGCTTGATGAAGGCCATATGGACCCGGATTTGATGGGTTCTTCCCGTTTCCAGTTTTAAATGCAGGAGGCTGGCGGTTTCGTTGGAGCCTAGCGGAGCGAAATGGGTGACCGCGGTCTTGCCGCTTTCAGGCCGAACCGCCATTTTTTTTCGGGCGCTGGCGTGCCGTCCCAGGGGGGCGTCCACCGTCCCCCTCTCCTCCAAGTCTCCCTTCACGATCCCCAAATACTCCCGGCTCAATTTCCTGGTTTTTAACTGCTTGACCAGGCTTTTATAGGCCAAGTCCGATTTGGCCGCGACCAAAAGGCCCGAGGTATCTTTATCCAGCCGGTGCACCAGCCCGGGGCGCTGCACCCCCCCCACTCCTACCACATCGGGACAATGGGCGACTAGGGCGTTGATTAAGGTTTGGTCCGGGTTTCCCGCCCCTGGATGCACCACCAACCCAACCGGCTTGTTGATGACCAAGACGTCCTCGTCCTCAAAGAGAATGTCCAGCGACAGGGATTGGGCCGGTATATCGGTTTTGATGGAGGGCGGGATCGTCACTTCAAAGGACTGTCCGGCGGACACTTCCAATCCCGCTTTCATGACCTTGACCCGGAATTGGGGGACGACATTCCCCTTTTTAATCAGGGCTTGAACTTGGGTCCGGGAGAAGGCGGAAAGTTGGGAAGTTAAAAAATTGTCCAGCCTCTGGCCCGCCTGTTCGGGCGGGACAACAAGGACGGTAGTTTGGGCTGAAGCGGAGGAAGGTTTCATAAGCTGGTGGCTATTCTACTCAATTTCGGGAGGCTTGTCGGGTTTTCCAGTGGTTTAAAAGGACCAAGACGATCGTTATGGCCGAGAGAATCACGATGATTCCGCTCACGGCCTGGGAAGCCGAATTGAAATAGATCAGATAATGTTTATTCCAGTCCCGCCTCCAAAACTCCACCACGTACCGCAACAATCCGTAGGTAAAACCGTAAAGGGCGAAAGTCAGCCAGGCATATCGGATTGTCCATTTCCTCGCCCAAAGGAGAAGAAAAAACAGAATCAAGTCGCCGGCCATCTCCCACAACTGCGTCGGAAGGTGCGGAAGCTGGTCGGGGGCTCCGGGAAAAACCATGCCGTAGACATGGTCCTCGTTCCCGTAACAACATCCGTTTAAAAAACATCCCACCCGTCCGATGGCGTGGCCCAATAGGATGTAAGGCGCGACCAAATCGAAAGAGAATCCGACAGGCCATTTCTCGACCCTGAACCAGACAACCGCTGCGCCAATGGCTCCGAACAACCCGCCGTAAAAAACTAATCCACCCTGCCAAATTTTGACGGCATCCAGCCAATGGCCGTTGGTAAATTCAGCGTGGTTTTCCAGAACATAAAATAGCCTGGCGCCAAGGATCGAAGTCACGATCACCCAAGTACCCAGGTCAAAGGCTTTCTGGAAAGCCTGTTGGAAGCCCAATCCCACCTTGGGAGCGATGTATTTTCCGCAGTCCTTGGCATAGAGATAAATACTCAGGCCCAGCCCCAAAGCCAGGCAAAGCCCGTAGGAATAAAAATGCAGGGGACCTACCGTCAACAA
>CAZUXW010000018.1:0-21677 GCA_964624625.1 uncultured bacterium | reverse complement strand
TTCCCGTGGAATTTTTCCTTCTCAAAAATATAACCGATAATGAGGAGCGCCAGCCCCACCGTGATGCAAGAATCCGCGACGTTAAAGACCCAAGGAAACCATTGGTGCTGGTGGAACCGGACATCGATAAAATCGACGACCTTGCGGTAAAAAACCCGGTCGATGAAATTCCCCATCGCCCCTCCCCAAATGAGCCCCAAAGCCAGCCGCGGGATCTTCCTTTCGTAAGGGATAAAGCGCTGGTAGGCGTATACGATCAATCCGGCCCCGACCGTGATCAGGATGAAAAAAGGAATCCGGAAAACCGCCTTGGTTTCCGCCATGAATCCAAAGGCCGCGCCGGGGTTCTGGATATAACTTAAGTAGAGGTAGCCTGGAATAAAAGTTACCGATTGGTTCAATTGGCAGAATTTGACCACCAGGCCCTTGGAAAGCTGGTCCAGGATCACCGCGGCGACGGATACCCTTAATAGGCTCAT
Source organism: uncultured bacterium (assembly GCA_964624625.1). Taxonomy (GTDB): domain Bacteria; phylum Oederibacteriota; class Muellerivitia; order Muellerivitales; family Muellerivitaceae; genus PALSA-1180. The sequence continues at coordinate 21,198 of CAZUXW010000018.1, read as the reverse complement.
GGCTCGCTTTTCCGCCTGGCTCCCCAGATAAACTCGAACAAGAGGAACAGCAAGCCCACCGAGATGAAGGAATCGGCCACGTTGAAAATATACCATTGGTACTCATGGTAGCGCATATCGATGAAGTCGATGACCTTTCCGTAAAGGATGCGGTCAATGAAGTTGCCCAAGGCCCCGCCCCAGACGAATCCCAGGGCCACCCTGGTCAACTGCTTTTCCTGCGGAATCAGCCTCTGGTAGGTGTAAACAATCCATCCCGCCGCGATGGTGATAGCCACGAAAAAAGGAATCCTCACGAAGGTTTCCATGGTGGACATGAAACCGAAGGCCGTTCCCGGATTTTGGATGTAAGTGAAGTAAAGAAGGTCGGGAAAAAGGGTGACCGATTCATTCAACTTAAAGGATTGGGAGATAAGAACCTTCGTAAACTGATCCAGCGCCACCACCAGCATGGAAACACCAATGAGCATCATGTGGGCGACCAAGTTCCCGCGGCTTGGAACTTTTGAACGACCGGACCGCAGCGATGGCAGATATCCGTATGGGTTTTATCCATTTCGGCCGGCGAGTAATAGTTCCAGCACCTGGCGCATTTTTGGCCGCTCGATTTTCGCACAACGGATTTGAGTTTCAATCCCGCGTCTTCCGCGTCTAAAGCCCCGGAAGGAGCTTCACCGTCCTTTAATTCCACTTTCGAAACCAGGAAGTAATAGCGGAGGTTTTCCAAGTTTTTTTTCAAAACAGCCTTCATCCGGTCGTTGCCCGCGAAAAGGTCCACTTCCCCTTCCAGGGAGCTGCCGATGGTTTTTGCTTGGCGCAGGCTCTCCAAAGCCTTGGAGACGGCCCGTTTCACCGCGAAAATGTCATTCCATTCCTGGCTGAGCGATTCTTCTTTTGAATCAGAAACTTTGGGCCACAAGGCCAAAAACACGCTTTTCTCCTCCCTGCCTTTAAAGGACTCGGGAAGGCTTTGCCAAATTTCCTCCGCCGTATAGGAGAGAACCGGAGCAATGGCTATCACGAAGCTTTTCAAAATATCGAAAAGGACGGTCTGAGCGGCCCGGCGCTCGCGCGAATCCGTCTCGAAAGTGTAGAGCCGATCTTTCAAAATATCGAAGTAGCCGGCGCTGAGGGTCACGGAAAAGAAATTATCTAACTGGTGGAAAACTTTCGTGAATTGGTATTGGTCATAGGCTGACTTGATGCCCGAAAGAGTTCCCTGAGATTCCATCCAAGCCCAACGGTCTAAGGGCAGAAAGTCTTTAGCGTCCACTCGATTCTTGGCCGGATCAAAATCCGAGAGATTGCCCAGAATAAAACGGAACGTGTTGCGGATGCGGCGGTAGGCTTCCGACATGCGGTTGAGCATTTCATCGCTAATGCCCACATCCTCCGTATAGTTCTCCGAAGAAACCCAAAGACGGAGGATATCAGCGCCATATTTTTTCATGGTATCCATCGGGTCAATCACGTTGCCGGCGCTCTTATGCATGGCCTTGCCATGCCCATCTAATACCCATCCGTGGGTCAAAACCGCTTTAAAGGGCGCATGCCCCTTCAGGGCCACTCCCGTCCAAAGGGCGTGTTGGAACCAACCCCGGTGCTGGTCCCCGCCTTCCAGGTATAGATTGGCGGGCCAGGTCAGTTCGGGCCTTGTGTCCAAAACCGCCATGTGGGAGACGCCGGACTCAAACCAAACATCCAGGATATCTTCTTCCTTCACGAACTCGGCCGATCCGCAGGAACATTTAAACCCGGCCGGAAGCAAATCCGCCGCTTGATGTTGGAACCATCCGTCCAGTCCTTCTTTTTGGATCAGGGCGACCACCGCCCCGCTCACTTTGGGATCCGAAACAACCTTCCCGCAAGTCTTGCAATATAGTGCGGCAATGGGTACTCCCCAGGAACGCTGGCGGGAAATGCACCAGTCGGCCCTGCCTTCCACCATGTTGCGGATCCGGTCCCTGCCCCAGGCGGGGATCCAGCCGCCGGTTTTATCAATCGCTTCGATTTCACCCAACGCTTTTTTACGAAGATCCTGGTGGTCCAACTCGACGAACCATTGGGCCGTGGCCCGGAAAATGATGGGGTTCTTGGAGCGCCAGCAATGGGGATAGCTGTGCTTGATGGTTTGAACCGAAAGAAGCCTTCCCAGGCCCTTCAATTTTTCCACGATCTTGGGGTTCGCGTCCCAAACGGACATTCCCTCGAATTCTTTTACCCTGGAATCATACCGGCCAGCCTCATCCACCGGCGAGTAAATGGGCAGGTTGTACCGCAAACCCACCTCATAGTCCTCCCGGCCATGGCCTGGGGCTGTATGGACGCATCCGGTTCCAGCGTCCGCCGTCACATGCTCTCCCACCATCACGAGGGAATCCTGGTCCAGGAAGGGATGGGTGCAAAGGGCCCGGTCCAGTTCCCTGCCGCGGCATTCCTCAACAATTTTAAAATCATCGGCCTTCCAGCCGCAAACGCTTGCCACTTGGGGCAAAAGCACCTTCGCTACGATGTAATATTGTTCCCCCACTTGGACGGACACATACTCAAAGTCGGGATGAACGGAAATGCCGAGGTTCGCCGGCAAGGTCCAGGGGGTGGTCGTCCAGATGAGAAACGATAGATTCTTACGGGGCGTCTTGGGAAAAACTCCCTCGGGAAGCTGTTTGACCGGGAAAGCCACGGTCACGGCCAGGGACTCATGGTCCGCGTATTCCACCTCAGCCTCGGCCAAAGCCGTGCGGCACTTGGGGCACCAGTGGATGGGCCGCAGACGGCGGCTGATATAACCGTCCAACAGCATCTTATTGAACGACTCGACGATTTTAAGCTCATAAGCCGGGTCCATCGTCAGGTAGGGGTTTTCGAAGTTTCCCATGATCCCCAGGCGCTTAAACTCATCCCTCTGGCGGTTCATGAATTTTTCCGCGTATTTCCGGCACTCGCCCCGGATCTCCACCTTGGTCATGGTCCTGGCTTTGGACCCCAATTGTTCCATAACCTTGTGCTCAATGGGCATGCCATGGCAATCCCAGCCCGGAACATAGGGCGTGTCCTTCCCCTGGAGGCCCTGGTACTTCACGATGATGTCTTTCAGGATTTTGTTGAGGGCTGTTCCCATATGGATGTCGCCGTTGGCGAAGGGGGGGCCGTCATGGAGGACAAACTTTTCCGCGCCCTTTTTCTCGAACATGCGCCGGTAAAAACCCATCTGCTCCCAAAACTTAAGCCTCTCCGGCTCGGTCTGGGGCAAATTGGCCTTCATGGGGAAGGAGGTTTGGGTAATGTTGAGGGTTGATTTGTATTCGGCCATGATTTCCCGCGTTTTTTAAGTAAAATGAGGGGAAAGCTTATCAAATGGCCGGGAAAATGTTTAGCCTTTTTTGGCCGTTTCCGGCAGGAAAGCCTTCGGGATTAAGCCGAAACCCTCAGCACGCTGTTGTCGCCGCCCAAACTGTCGTGGACCCTCTCCGGGCAGGCAGGGTCCGGAATCCACTCCACGTCGTTCAAAACGAACTTGTAATGATAAACCCCCGGGTTCAGGGCGATGATGAATTGGAAAGTGCCGTCCTGCTGCATTTCCATGGGGTCCGCGTCCTTGTCCCAATTGTTGAAGTTCCCCACCAAGGATACCTTGGAAAGTTCCCGGTGGGACTTGTAGCGGATCGGCACCTTCACCGGCGGGTCAAAGGCCTCCACGCGGTTGCGGCCGAGGGATTTCGCCTTGTATAAGCTGCTGTCGGCTTTTTTAATCAGATCTTCCTCGCTGGTCGCGTCCACGGGAAAAGTCGCGACACCTGCGGAAATGGTCATTTTGCCGCCAGGCTGGGTCGTCATCCCCTCGAAATGAGTCTGGGAGATCCTCTCCCGGATTCGGTCCGCCAATTCAGCGGCCCTTTTGCGGCTGGTTTCCGGCAGGATAATGACCATCTCCTCGCCGCCGTACCTAGCCACGATATCCACTTCCCTCGCCTCTTCCTTTAGGATCTGCGCGATTTTCTTTAACACTTCGTTTCCCGCGGGGTGGCCGTTGGCGTCGTTATATTTCTTAAAGTGGTCGATATCGAAAATCACCAGGGAAAGGAGGCGGTGGTACCTTTCACCCCTCATCCTTTCTTCCTTGAGCCTCTCCAAAAAATAGCCAAAATTATAGAGTCCCGTCAGCCGGTCGGTGATGGCCATTTGCCTGGCCCTTTCATAAAGCAGGGCGTACTCAATGGCCATCACATCCTGGCTGGCCGTCTCTTCCTTCATCCTCATGGCCCCATCGAAGAAAACCAACCCCAGTCGGTTTAAAAGGGTGGAAACCTGGCTGACGACCTGAAAATGGACCGAGACCTGGTGCTGTCCATCCGGGCCCTGGTCCAGCACGTCCCGAACCGCATCCTTGACCGCGTCCCTGGTCGAGAATAATAGAAACACCATGTCCGTGGAGGAGAGGTTATGTTGGGTCTGAAGCGCCTTTAAATGGAGGAGGATTTTCTCAAATTCAGCGTCCACCGCCTGTTCCACGCTGCCGGACCGCTCCACCAAGGCCAGGAGGTCATGCAGGAGTCCGCGAACTTCCTCAAAAATGCCCGGATCCCGGCTGAACCGGTCCAATCGCCCATACAATTGGCGGACGGAGGCCTGCCACCGTTCACGGAGGACGTTTTCCTCTTTTTGAAGTAGATTTGCCAGGGAATCTTTCATGGACTCTATTTTAGGTCTTCCTGTTGTAAAAGCTATGGGTGGGCGACAAAAGGCGGGGTTGGGAAAGGAAAAGCTTTATTTAACCAGAATTTTTTCGTAAAGCTCCTGATATTTTTTTGCCGAGGCGTCCCAGGAAAAGTCCTGTTTCATGTCCCGCTGGACTAATTCATCCCAAAGTTTGGGCTGGTGAAACGCCTCCACCGCCCGTTGAACCGTCTCCAGCAAATCCGCGCCCTTGTAATTCTCGAAGACAAATCCGGTTCCCTTTTTGCCGTCCGGCGAGAGGTTTTCCACCGTGTCGGCCAATCCGCCGGTTTTCCGGACCACCGGGACGGTGCCGTATTTCATCGCGATCATTTGACCCAAACCGCAGGGCTCGAACCGGGAGGGCATCAGGAACATGTCGCTCCCCGCGTAGATGAGTTTGGCCAGGCGGTTGTCGAACTTCAGGGCCACGGCCAACTTGGAGGGATATTTTTCCTTGAGGCTCTCCAGGAGCGCGTGGTACTTCGGCTCCCCCGTTCCCAAAACGATGAACTGGAGGTCCAGCGCGAGAAAATCCTGGATAATCTCGGCGATCAAATCCAAGCCCTTTTGGTCCGTCAGGCGGGAAACGAGGCCGATGACGGGGGTCTGCTCTTTGAATTGAAGGTTCTGCTCAAGTAATAGCTTTTGCTTTGACTCGATTTTTTTATCGTGGTTTTTCGCGGTGTATTGGCCCGGAATTTCCTTGTCCGTGGCGGGATTCCACTCATCGTAGTCGATCCCGTTGACGATGCCGTACAGGTCCCTGGACCGGGACCTCAGCACGCCTTGGAGTCCATGGCCGTATTCCTCGGTTTGGATTTCCTTGGCGTAGTTCTCCGAGACGGTGTTCAAGGCGTCCGAGTAAACCAACCCCGCCTTCAAGTAATTGACCTGGTCATAAAACTCGAGTTTTTCGTGCTGGAATTCCTCCCAACCGATGCCCGTCATGGGCAGGATGTATTTGGGGAACAATCCCTGGTAGGCCATGTTGTGGATGGAGAAAAGGGTCCGGATGGATTGAAAAGCGGGGATATGCCGGTAAAGGGTCTTGAGGTACACCGCCACCAACCCGGACTGCCAGTCATTGAGGTGCAGGACATCCGGATACCATTGGAGTGCCTTGACCATCTCCAGGACGGCCCGTGAGAAAAAGGCGAACCGCTCGGCGTTATCGTGATAGTCCCCCTCGGAAGTCCCGTAAAACCCGTCCCGGTCAAAGTAGCGGTCGTTTTGGATGAAATAAACCGTTCCGTTCGTATCCCCTAAGCGGGTGGAATAGATATCCGCGTTCACCTCACCCATGCCCATGGGAACCGCCAAACCCCTGATTTCCAGTTTCATTTTGTATTTTTCAGGGGAGATGCTCTTATATTTCGGCAGGACCACGGCCGCCTCGCAGCCCAGCTTCATCAGGGCACGGGGCAAAGAACCCACCACATCGGCGAGTCCTCCGGTTTTAGCGAAAGGGACGACCTCCGAGGACACGAACAGCACCTTCCGCTTGGAAGAGGGGGATTCATTTGATTTTGCCGCGCTGGTTTTCGCCATTTTAAGATCCATGATTTTTTAGTCCAGGGGCGGTTGGTTCACCCCTGCCCCGGGTTGATGATTGCGGGCATTATAGGAGTGATCAAAGGCCTGTCAAGGTGGGTGTAATAAAGGCCTTGAATCGGTTTAAAAAGGTTCGCGGACAGCGGAGGGCAGGGGGCGGCGGGCGGTCCTCAAGGAATATTCCAGCGTTTATCGAGGTCGCTGGTGGAAATTTTTTGACGTTCTTTCAAGGCCTCTTCCAACAGCTCCCGGATCATCACCCTTGTTTTCCTTCGGGAATTCAGCCTCTTCAAGGATTCATAGCCGTCGCCGCCTCCGGCAAGAAAATCGTTGACCGCGACCAGGTATTTTTGGCGGTCCCGTAAAGGCTGGTCGCCCACAAAAATTTTTAAATCCCCGCCGTCCTTCTGGATCTTCAGTCCCGAAACCTGCAGGAACCCTCCCTGGTCCTTTTTAAGGCTGGAGGCTTCCAATATTTTCCTCAGGGTAAAGCCCGTCATTTCCAGGGAGACTACCTCGTCGTCGAAAGGAAAAATCTCATACAAAATTTCCCTGGTCAAATCACCGGACTTAAAATCGCTCCGGAAGGATCCGCTGTTGACGAGGCCCACCTCGGCCTGGGCGGACTTCCGGATGGTGTCCGCCGCCAATTCACCCAGATAGGAATCCCCCTGGTTGGATCGGGTCAAATCACCGGTCACCACGGCCAACACCTCGTCCAAGGGCTTGGATTTCAGGCGGCTTTTAAACTTTTGGAGAAGCTCGACCATGGCCGGATCTTCCGGCAGGTCGGAAGTGATGGGGATCAGTTTGTAGCGGAAATCCTCGACCGAATAATCCTCTTTCCGGGTCTTGGGGTCCCTGGCACCCTGGATGGTCAGGTCCAGCCGGCCCAGATAAAGGCCCCGCGATCCGGCTTGGGTGATGATGGGCCCGGCCAGGCTTCCGTCGGCCCGCTTGTCCACAATCGGATCGAATAAAAGGGTGTGGCTATGGCCCCCGATGATGACGTCCAAGAAGGCGTTATCCTTCGCGAATTTTTTATCCGCGTCCACGCCGAGGTGGCTTAAGGCGATGAAAATATCAGCGTCCTTTTTGAGGATGGAATGGAGCCCCTTGGCGGAGGCTCCCGGGGGATTGAATAAAAGTCCCGATACGTTCTCGCGCCTCGTCAAGCCGGGCGTGTCGGGATTGCTGAATCCGATCATTCCCACGCGGATGCCGGCGTACTTCAGGACATAAGGCCTCACGAAATTTTGGGAATTGCCCCGGACAACCGTGTTGGCCGAAACCCAGGGGATGGCGTATTTTTTCCGAAGCTCGAGCAATCCTTTTTTGCCGTAATCAAAGTCGTGGTTCCCCAGGACGATGGCGTCGTATTTCATCAGTTGGTAGGCCGCGCAATCCACTTCCCCGTTGGTCAATCCGGATAAGGCCGTTCCCGTGAATAGGTCCCCCCCGTCCACCAAGAGGACATTTTTGGGCCCGACTTCCTGCCTTATTTTCTCAATGAGCGCCATCCGCCGGGTCACCCCTCCGACGGGCTTCGAGGTGTCCGTCTCACGGATGGGTTCCACTTGGCCATGGTGGTCGTTGGTAAAGAGGATGGTAATCTGGACTTCGCGACCGAGGGAAAGACTTGGAAGAAGGATGAAAAGAAGAAGGAAAAAATTAGAGGAAAAGAAAAATCTATTCAGCCACAGATGAACACGGATGAACACAGATAAGTCTTTGTTTTTCTTGCCTAAAGCCATCCGTGTTTATCCGTGTTCATCTGTGGCAAATTTTTGAGGGTTTTACTAGAACTCGCTGACGGCGTCCTGCTCGGTCTTGAGGATGTGGAAAAGTCCCGGCAGTTCCAACAGGTCGAAAACCTTGTAGATGTCCGAGCTGACATTGGCGATCTTGATGTCCCCGCGGTTTTTACGCACATCCTTGATGATGCTCATCAGGACGCCGAAACCGGCGCTGGATATATAGGTGAGCTTCTTCATGTTCAACACGATCTTATATTGTTTTTTCTTGAATAATTCCTGGAGGATCGCCTCAAACTCGCCGACCGTATTGATATCCAAAACACCCTCGATATCCACTACGGTAACGGCCGTATTGGACATAGCCGCCCGATTGGCAAGGACCAAACGTTCCATTAAAACTCCTCCCCCGTGAAATCACCCATTGGGCTCAAGCAAGCTTCTCAAACGGCAGGTTCCGGGACCAAGGCTTCGGCGAAGCCTCCCGCGTCAAAAGGAACCAGATCCTCCACTCCCTCGCCGATCCCTAAATAACGGACCGGAAGGCCCAGCTGTTCGGAAAGAGCAACTACGATACCACCCTTGGCCGTTCCATCCAACTTCGTCAATACGATTCCCGTCAGGGCGACTTCCCGGTTGAACTCCCTGGCCTGATTGACGGCGTTTTGGCCGGTATTGGAGTCCAAAACAAGCCATTTTTCTTGCTGAATTCCCGGGGCGGCTTTTTCAGCGACCCGGACTATTTTTTTTAACTCTTCCATCAGGTTTTGGCGGTTATGGAGCCTTCCGGCCGTGTCCACGACAAAGCAATCCGTTCCTTGGGAAAGCCCCGATTTTAACGCGTCAAAAACCACCGCCGAGGGGGCCGCCCCGTGGGCGCCGCGGATAAACTCTACTTTAGCACGCCCCGCCCATTCCGTCAGCTGTTCTTCTGCGGCGGCCCGGAAAGTATCCCCCGCGGCCAGGAGAACTTTTCGGCCCTCGGACGAAAAACGGGCCGCCAATTTTCCGGCGGTGGTGGTTTTACCGGCTCCATTCACCCCCGCTAAAATAATCACCGCGGGCTTCGGCAAAACCCAGGGGGGATTGGCTTTTAAGAGCCTTTTGGCCACGGCTTCCCTCAGGTGCCTGGTAAGGACGGCGGGATTAACCTCCGTCTCGACCCTCATGCTTTCCCCCACTTCCCTCACAATGGCCTGGGAGGTGGCCGTTCCCACATCGGCCGCCACCAGCCGCTCCTCCAGCTCCTCCATCGCCGAATCGGAAAGTTTCAGGGACCCCTTGAAGAGGGTTTCCATATTTCCCGTCAGCTGTTCCGCCGTCTTGCGCAGCCCGTTTTTAATCTTCTCGAATAAACCCATGGAACTTCCTTCTGGTTTTTGTTCGTTCGTCTAGGGGCGGGCCGCCGCGCCCGCCCCTTTTAATTTTGACCCTTCTCTTTCAGGGCGGCCACGGGGTGCCGCCCTACAACAACCCAGCCTTACTTTATTTTTAATTTCTTTTTCACTTCCCTCAGCACTTCTGAGGCGCCCACGGAATCGCAGGAACCATCTTTCCCCCGCAAAATCTTCGGCGCGCCCATCCCATTGACCATCGGACCCCAACGGCGGGGATCACTGGGCCCAAAGACGGCCACGACAGGAGTCACCAGGGCGGCTAAATGGGTCAATCCGCTGTCGCCGCCAATGAACAAGTCCATCCGGCTGAGGCATTCCAGTATAAATAAAAGTTCGTTTCCGGGAAGGGGAAAGACGGGGGTGGACGGCCCCAGCTTCCCGAGAAACATCCTCAACTCCTCTTCCTCGCCTTGACCGTACACCACCGCCAATTTGACAGGGGCCATCTTGGACAGGGACCAGGCCAAATCCACGTAGCGGTCGGGCGGCCATCGATTGTCCTTTTTCAAAAGCGTCGGGTGAATCCCGACCACCCGGTCCCCTGGCCTGAGTTTCATGCCCCCGAAAAAAACGCCGGCTTTTCTTTTTGTTTCCTCCGGCAAATCCGGAAGGCGGATCAGGGGCTCGGCTTTTCCCCGCCGCGATACCAAACGGCCCGCTAAAAGCAGGCTCTTTTCCTTTTCGGGAAGGGCTTCGTCGGGAGCCGCCATCCCCCAGTCGAAGATCTCCCGGGACAATTCCGCCGACCCGCCTTGATCCCAAAATCCTATTCTCCGGGAACGGGAGGACAAGAGGGCCGCCAAAGCGGAAGTGGTCGAAAAGGGAAAGGAATGAAAATCGACGACCGCGTCAAACCGGCCGAACGCCAATTTCACCCAAAGAGGAAGACGGGAAAAAAAAGATTTCCGAAATACCAGGACTCTCGCCTTAGGGAACAAATACCTGGCCAGCCCGGCGTTGCGTTCCCCCGCCACCAGCGTGAGCCGGCCCCCGGGGCCGAGGGCCCCCTCCAGCTTTCGCAAAGCGGGGACCGAGAGGATAAAATCCCCCAGGCGGTCGGGCCTCAAGGCCAGGAGGGACGGGCCCAGATTCAAGTCCAAGGGCGGGGCCTTTCCCGCCTTGATCCATGAAGAAGCCAGGGACCCAAAACGACTTTTTATTTTTTTCTCAAGAAAGGAACCGATGGGGCTCAAGAAACAGCGGATTCTTCCGGTGTGTTTTCCCTGAACTTCGTGGAAATAATCTTGGAAACGCCGGCTTCCTGCATCGTCACTCCATACATCACGTCCGCCGTCTCCATGCTGACCTTGCTGTGGGTGATCATGATGAACTGGGTGCGCTTGCTGAACTCCTTCAGAAGGTGGGTGAAACGGGAAGTGTTGACGTCATCCAGGGGGGCGTCGATCTCATCCAGCAGACAGAAGGGGCTGGGCTTGACCATGAAAAGGGCGAAGAGGAGGGCGATGGCCGTCAAGGCCTTCTCGCCGCCGGACAAGAGCGACACGGATTGAAGCCGCTTGCCCGGGGGCCGGGCCACGATCTCGATTCCCGACTCCAAGACGTCCCCTTCGTCGATCAGGATCAGTTCCGCCCTCCCGCCCTCAAAGAGGCGCTGGAAGACATCCTTGAAATTTTCCTGGACGGTCGCGAAGGTGGAGGTGAAGAGTTCCTTGGAGGTCAGGTTGATTTTATTGATCGCGGCCTGCAAATCATCCTTGGCCTTCAATAAATCTTCTCTTTGCTCGGAGAGGAACTTGAATCGCTGGGACAGCTCATCATACTCTTCCACCGCGACCATGTTGACCAGGCCTAAACGCTCAATCTTGGCGCGAAGCTCGATGCTTTGTTTCTCGGCCTCATCACCGTCAAAACCCTTCTCCAATTCCACGGGGGCGTTTTCCAAATCGACCCGGTACTCCACCTGCAGTTTTTCCTCAATGTTCCGAATTTCCACGTTCATCTGGGCTTCCTGGACCTCAAAAGAATGCAGATCCCTTTGAATCTCCTCAAACTTCGAGCGGGCCAGCCTTACTTTTTCCGACCGTTCTTCCGTTTCGGCAGCGATGCCTTCGCGTTTCTCAACAATCCCCTTTACCTTGCCGTCGGCTTCCTGTTTGGCCTGGGACAGTCCGCCCACCCTTTTTCCAAGGTCGTCCAGGTCTAAGGTCAGCTGATTTTCCTGGGATTCCAACTGCTGGTTTTCCTCGCGTTTTTGGGCAACCGATTGGGTCAATTGATCCTGTTCCGTTTGATAGCGCTCAGCCTCTTCCTTGGATCTGGCCGCCACCTCATCCAGGGCCGCCAATTCCAACACCACCTGCATAATCTGCTTGGATATCTCTTCCTTTTGGCCTTGAAGCTCCTGGAGATGACGGCGGGCCTCGGAAATTTCTTCCTGGGTGAGGCTGTGGGCCTGCTCACTCTTGGATAACAGGCCCGTCAGTTCTTGAATACGGTTTTTATCGGCGTTCCAATGGCCCTCCAAGGCGGCCTTTTCTTTCTCTTCCGATTCTTTTTCCGTCTTTAAACGGGAAAGGGTTTCTTCCAGTTGGGCGATTTCCTTCTCGATTTCCGCCAGACGGATTTTCAGCTGCTGGCGGCGGGACTCGGAAGCCAAAAGCTGGTCCTCGATTTCCTTACGGTTTTTCTTGGTTTCACTTAAGGCGTTTTCGGACTGCTGGATTTGGGATTCTAATCCCGCGATATTTTCGGACAATTCGGTCATCTCACGGTGGCGGCCCAGCAGGGATATTCCGGAGGAGATCGAACCGGCCTTGAGAAAGCCGAGAGGACCCAACCGGTCCCCTTCTAACGTCACGAAACGAACCCTTGGATAAAGGGAGCTCAAACGCTCCGCGGTCGGCCAGTCGCGAACCAGCACATCCTGTTCAAAGAGGTGCCGTACCACCGGATCCATCTTGGCATCCAACTTGACCAGCGACGCCACCGAGGCTTCAACTCCGTCCTCGCTTAACAAGGTCGGCGGAAAAGGCACGGCTTCCAGCCGGACCAAGTCTTCCAGGACGAAAAGCGAAACTTTTCCCTGGCCTTCGGCTTTTAGATGGGCGACGACCTTCTGGGCCATTGCCCTGCTTTGCACCACCAAGGACTGGAGCTGGCTTCCCAAAAGTGTTTCCAGGGCTGTCTCGTGTTTTTGATCCACCGAAATAAGGTCGGCGACCACTCCCAAAACTTCCTGCCACATCAAGGGTTCGGACTGCCTGGCCTGGAGAATGGCTTTGACGCCCGAGTCGTAGCCGGTCAGCTTGTTTTGAAGTTCTTCTAAAACGCCAAAGCGGGAGCGGACTTCCGAATGGCTGTTATTGAGCTGTTTGAGGGTGCTGTTGGTTTCCTCGATTTGGGTTTCTTGATGGGAGAGGGTGGTCTGGGCCCCGAGGATGTCCTCATCCACTTGATGCACTTCGTTCTGAGCGTTTTTCTTTTCAGCCTGAATATTCACCAGCCGTCCCTCAGCCTGGGTGATTTCATTTAGAAGCTTCTCGACCTGGGCGGTCAGGTCCCGGAACCGCCGGGATGTTTCCTCGTCTTGGGAACGGAGGGATTCCAACTCGGCTTTCATCTGCGCGGCCTGTGTCACCAGGTCCATGGCGGCGACGTTTTTATTTTCCAGATCCTGGTTTTTATGGGACAAGTCCCCGTCCAGCAGGGATAATTTTTCCTCGAACTCTTTCTTGAGGGCGTCCTTTTCCCTCTTTTGGCTCCCCTTCGAGCTTAAAAGCTGGAGGCGTTCGGCCACCCAAACCTTTAATTGCTCGATCCGGCTCAAGGCCTCGATCACCTGTTGGTCGTTGCGTTGTTTCTGGTCGGCCAGCATTCCCTTATGCCTTTGAGTGCTCTCCATTCGGCCTTGTGTCACTTCGACTTCACTGCCGGCTTTATAGGCCTGCTCCCGGATCAGGGCCAATTCCTCGTCTATCTCGTTGAGCTGGGCCCTTTGGTTTCTTTCTTCCTGTTCCAGCTTGTGGGTTCCGCTTTGGGCCTCGCTCAGGCGGTCTTTCACTTGGGCCATCTTATGAGTGACATCTTTTAATTTGGTTTTGAGTTTGTGGGCCTTATCCAAGTGGATCTGGATTTGAAGTTTTCCAAGCTCCTCCTTGAACTCGCGGTATTTCTCGGCCTGCTTGGCCTGGCGTTCCAAGGAAGAAATCTGACGCTTAATCTCAGCGGTGATATCGGAAATGCGGACCAGGTTTTGCTCGGTAGCGTCCAGCTTCCGGAGGGCCTCGACCTTTCGGGCCTTATATCGGGTAATGCCGGCCGCTTCCTCAAAGATGGCCCGGCGCTCCACCGGTTTAGAGGTAACGATCTGGTCCATCTGGCCCTGGGCCATCACCGAATAAGCGCTGATACCAAGCCCTGTCCCCATGAAAAGCTCCCGGACATCTTTCAAGCGGGCGATGGATTTATTGATGAGGTACTCGGATTCGCCGGAGCGGTAAACCCGGCGGGTGATGGAAATCTCGTTGAACTCCAAGGGAATGGTTTTGTCTTCATTGGAGAGGGTTAAGGTGACTTCGGCCATGCTGGAAGGTTTGCGGCTGTCCGTCCCATTAAAAATTACATCCGTCATTTCGGAAGCCCGAAGACCCTTGGCCGATTGCTCGCCCATGACCCAGCGTACGCTGTCGGCCACGTTCGTCTTGCCGCAACCATTGGGACCCACCACCGAGGTAATTCCCGGTTCAAAAAGTAATTCGGTCTTGTCGGCAAAGGATTTAAAACCGTTGATTTCGAGCTTCTTGAGGAACAAACGTGTCTCCGAAAACGAGATTGAAAGCCGGAGAGGTGTGGGAAGTGTGTGGAAATGGCCTTTTTCAGGGAGACTTTATCATTACCAGGGGTCGTGTGCAAGTGCTTTCCACCTACCAAATATGGGATATTTATCCCCTTTCCTGGACCAAAACGCTAGGGTCCTATTCCAGGACAAAATCAGTGGGACGCCCCTCCCCTTTTCAAGAGGGCGAAAGATTCGATTAAAACGAAATCCAACCGTTGTCTTCTTTTTCAATGATTAGGGTTTTCGGGCCGATTCTTTTCTCTCAAGTGACTCAAGGGCCCTCAAATTATCCCCAGCCGGCGTCACATTGAGGGGGCTTTGCTTTGCCTTTTCAAAAAACAGCTTGGCTCGTGAATAATTTTTGAGGATCACTTCCATGCCGCCCATTTCATTGTAAAGGTTCGCCGCGGGATACCCATTTTTCAGCGCAAGGGCCAGGGCCTGGTAAGCCCCTTGAAAATTCTCAATCCTGAGCCGGTTTCCGTAAGCGCTGTCGCTGTTGAAGTAATTATAAATATCAAACCAAAAGCAAGACTCCAAAAATGGATCTCCCTTGAACAAAGGATAAACCGACCATAGTTTTTCACGGACCTTTTCATAGGTTCCGCCTTCCGGCCTCCGCATGAGCTCGGAAACCACGGAGTTCATGGCTTGGTGGGCCAGGGTCCATCGCAGCCAAACCTCCCGATTAGCCTCCGTCACTGGAATGACCGCCAACATCAATCCGCCGTCCGCCTCGGCGCCTTCATCGGTTAACCGAATCCATCGTCCCGCCGGGAAACGTCTTTTCAAAAAAGGCTGGAAATTCACGTTGCACAAAAAAGCCGCCCAACTTGCGTTGCTTGGGTCCAGCCGGCGGTTCTGGGCCGTGTTAAAAGGATAAACCGCGACGGTTAGGCTTTGATCGGTTAGGTTCGGCTGAAAGTCCGTGAAGATGGTCCCTGGTCCCTCACTCCGCCGAATTTCGTCCAGAATGGGAAAAGCCCTGGAGTATTCCAATGACTTGAGGAAAACGCCCCAAGTCCCAACCGGACCCGACCACTGGCGGTGGTAGGGACCTAATAGATGGTAAATATCTACCGCCGAAGAGGCGCTCAGCAGCAGGATGACCAGTGCCGTCCTAAAACGGGTGGCCAGGGTTTCGATCAAGGTTTGAAAACCAACCACCGAACAAAAAAACATGACCGGCATCCATGGCAGGACACGAAAGGGATCGACCGTCGACGTTAATATCCCCGGCAAGGAGAAAATGAACAGGGCCAATGTCACCAAAATAGCCGGCGTCCTGGAAGTTTTGCGGAAAAGCTCCGCCCACCCCAGCCAAAACAAGGACCCCCAAAAAGGGTTAAGCAGTCCGCCCCAATTGGAGGTATAAAACCAACCGGGGGTCCCCCAAAAAACAGCCTTGAGGTAGCGGAAGGGAGCCAGAAGGAATATCGCCAAGCCATCGGGCTGGAGGAAAGGGTTATGGGTTCTCAAGTAACCGCCGTACCCGTTTTGAACCATGGCTTCTAATAATGGCATGACGCAAATAAGGATTGTCCCAAAAAACACGAAAGAATATTTCACACCCCCTTTTTCCTTCCAGCTCTTCCCCACCACCACCAACCCGGTAAAAAGCGCGACCGCAGCCCAGGGAAGGTAAGTATAGAAACCCGTCCCGGTCGCCAATCCCAGGATAAGCGCCGCCTTGACTTTCTTTTCAGGGACTGCCCGCCAAAAGTTTCCCAGTTGAGCCAGTACCAAGATGGTCCATGGCGCCAGCAAAACCGCCGGTTGTGAAAGCCGTCCGATGAAAAGCATCCAAAAACCAAACCCCAGGAGGCAACCGAAAACAAAGGAAAAGGATTTTGGGAAATAAGCCCGGACCAAAGCGTAACCTAGGACCGCTGTAACAAAAGAGAGAAGGGCCGGAAGAAGCCATAGGGAAAGCAGGGAGGGGCCGAAAATCCTGAATACTCCCGCCAGCATCCAGAGATAAAGCGGTGGCATCTGGGTGCAATAGGAAAAAAGACGCCAATGCCAACGCTCGAACAATTCCATGGCCAAAAAACCATGAATCCCGTCATCCATCAGGGGCCAGACCGAAAGCGTCGTCAAACCATAAAGCCTGATTCCCGCCGCCAAAAACACCAAAAAAACCAAAAACAGGAAGGGCGGTTCCCGGAAAATTTCACGGCCGTAAACCGGACTATCCTGGCCATCGTTCCCCTTCACCGCCGCCGCCAATAAATAAACAAACGGCAAAACCACCCCCAACAACCCAATCCATACTTTCGCCGCCAGGGACAAGGATGAATAGGAGATTAAACAGCTGGCCGTGAAGATGAGAAAAAAACAAACCCAATGGGTTCGGGCCGCGCTCTTGGACCCTGAAGAGGATAGCCGGGACTCGGACGGGGGCATGATCTTCTTCACGTTGGTTTTCCGTATTTAAATCGAAAGGCGCGATTAATCTTGGGGAATCGATTATTCCGCTTGTTAAACATCAGAACCATTTCCCTCTCGTGCCGTTGGAGGAGGCCGGTGTTGACCGGCCCCGGAAGGCTTCGAAACTGGTTCTAGTTGAATTCCAAAAGTGAAAAAGCCAGGTTGGTACGGCGCAGGCGGCTGGAAATAAGGCTGATTAAGGTGCAAAACACCTCATAGGCCACCTCGGGATTCTTCTTGAGGAACTTCTTGAAGTCCTCGCCCTTGATGACATGAACCGAACAATCCTCCCTTGCCTTCACGTTGGCCGAATAGGGCGCGTCATCGAAAACGCTCATTTCCCCGAAAATGGACCCGCGGTTTAAATCCGCCAGGTATTTTTTCTCGCCCGGCGCCTTACCGGATTTGGAGACCTCGGCCCTGCCATTGATCATGATATGGAGGTTTCCCCCGTCCTGGCCTTCCTGGATGATCATATCCCCCGACTTGAAGTTCTTGACGCTCCCAAGCTTGAAGATTTGACTTAAGGTCTTATCCTGCATTCCGTCAAAAAGGCTGACTTCCCTCAAAAAATCCGCCGTCGCGGCTTCCCGTCTCGTGGACATCGGTTGCTCCTTATCCCTGGGTCGGAGAGCCGGACTTGCCGCCCCTTCGCCCCTTAAAGTCTCTTTCCTTCTTGAGCTTCCAAAATAAATAGTAGGTTCGAATTAAGGCCAGGAACAAACCAGCGAAACCCACTCCGAAAAAAAAATAAGAAATCTTGTGTTGAAGCATGCCGGTCCGCGCTTTTCCCTGTTCTACTCCACAACCGTTTCTTTATTGAAGCTGTAGGGCGCTTCCCAGGAACGGACGATCCGGTGGGCCGAAAGGCGGCGTCCGAATTTCCGTTGGATCAAGTGAAGGGCCTTCATGTCCGCGTCCCGCATTTTCTGGACATGGGCGATGGAGTTCTCGGCTTCGGCAAAGGCCGGCGGCTCCGAAGGACCCACCCTCAGCCAGATCTTTTTCCCGGTTTGTTTGGCGTAAACCTGGACCTGTAATTTGGATTTGGGGACGCTAAAGGTGAACTCGCGCCATTGACGGCCCCCCGCGTCGGCCTGTCCGTCGTATTTTCCGTCTTCCTTAACCACTTTATAACCCTTAAAACAAAGGGCGTTCAAAACTTGCTGGGAAGTCCAAGCCAGACGCGAGGATTCATTTCCGCCCTTGGGCGTGACCCATCCGCCAAATATCACGTTGGGACGCCACTTGGTGGCTTCCCAGGGCCTTTCCGACCTGGCTTTTTTCGCCGTCGGCTTCGTTTCGGCGGGAGAAGCCGGCGAGAGAGTTTCCGCCGTCGCGGAGGATTGGGCCTGATCGGCCGGCGCGGATACGGCTGGTTGGGCCGCGGCGTCCGGCTGGCCCGGAAGGGGCGGCATCGCGGGAGCGGCATTGGAAGCAGGCGCGTTCGTCGCGGGCAAGGGAGGCAAAGCCGGAGAGCTGGTGTTATTCGCGGGGGACGCCGGCAAAGGTGGAAGGGCCGGGGAAGCGGGGCTGGAGGAGGACGATGACTCCGGAAGCGGGGGCAAGGCGGGAGAACCCGAGGCCGCGGAGGCAGCCGGAAGTGGCGGCAAGGCGGGCGAGGCGGAAACGGAGGCTGTGCCCCCTGCCGAAACGGTTTGATCCGGTAAAGGCGGAAGGGGCGGCATGTCCTGGGCGTGAACTAGACCGGTTGAAAGGGAAAAAAGGATGAACGCCGAAAATCGTTTCACCATCGCGAAACTCCTTAATTGAATAATGGGCTTTTGAGCGGCCTTTATTTTAACCCGATGATTGCCTTTGAGGCAGGAAAAATAATCTTTTCACGGCATGGGTTCGGGCGGCAAGCCCCTTCCTTGGAAGGGGTTGAGGCGTTAAAAATTTGCCTTAATTAAGGGAAGATTGAACGCGAACCATTCAGGCGATTCTTGGTTTTCCGTGATGGATTTTGAGGGGGGAGGGGGGTATTGATTCGTTAAAACCGAGATACAGGCGACCGTGGTGGAACCGGCTAAGGTTCCGGCCAAAAAAGGCAGAAAATAATCGCCGCCCACCCCGAAGCTGTTATTGCTCAATAAGGAAACTAATCCGGTTACCCCAAAACTGAAGAGGGCGCTGAAGGGGGTCGCGGAAATAAAAACAACCTGGAAATCCTCGGCTTGGTTTTCCTTATAATCCACGCCTTCCGGGTCGTAACCATAGGCCTTCCTTTCATACTCGTAGGGCTGGGCGAATCCCCCTTGAATTTCCGAATCGTCCCCCTGTTGGGCCAATTCTTCCGTGGATGGCACAGCCAAAGTTGAGGTGGGAGTGGACAGCCCTAGGGCCGCCAAAAGGAGAAAGGAGGAGAAAACACGAGTAATCATGGACTTATTGTAAACCCTGAAAGATGGAAAAGAAACAACACACCCATTCACCACAGGTTGCTTCGCAACCACGGAGGCACCGTTAGGCAAAGCCCTCCTTATTTGATTTATCTTTTAAATCTTACCTGTGGCTCTGTGGTTTATTTTTTACGCCCTGGGGTTGGAGGACATCTGTTCCATCATTTGCTTGGTCGAGCTTTTGGCCGTCTGTTTTTCGGCCTTCATCCGCTCGTTGTTATTAAGGATCTTCTTGCGCATGCGCAGGTTCTGCGGAGTCACTTCCAAAAGCTCGTCGTCCTGGATGTACTCCAGGCATTGCTCCAATGAAAAGATGGTGGGAGGCTCCATGGTCAGGGCCTCATCGGAGGACTTGCTCCTCATATTGCTCAAGTGCTTGGTCTTGCAGGGATTGACCGCGATATCGTTCTCGCGGGTATGCTCGCCCACGATCATCCCCTCATATACTTCCAACCTGGGATTGATAAAGAACTTTCCCCGGTCGGCCAACTGGAACATGCCGTAAGCGGCTGTCACGCCCGCCTCAAAGGCCACCAGCACCCCCCTGCTTCTTCCGCCGATATCGCCCTTGTACTCGCCGTACCCGGCGAAAACATGATGCAGAACGCCTTCACCCTTGGTATCGGTCATAAATTCGGTCCGAAAGCCCAATAGGCAGCGCGAGGGAATCAAAAACTCGATGCGGGTGGTCACCTCGGACAGGGGCGTCATATTCTTCATCTCGCCTTTTCGGGCCCCCAATTTTTCCATGGCGATTCCCACGCAATTATTGGGGACGTCCACGATGAGGTTCTCGTAGGGTTCCTCAAGTTTTCCATCCACCAGCTTAAAAATAACCTGGGGCCGGGAAACCTGGAACTCATAACCCTCGCGGCGCATGGTCTCGATCAGGATGCCCAAATGCAATTCGCCGCGGCCAGCCACCTTGTAGGCGTCCGGACTATCCGTGTCGCTGATCTTCAAGGTCGGATTGGCTTCCGCTTCCTTATACACTCGGTCACGCAGATGACGAGAGGTCACGAACTTCCCTTCCTTGCCGGCAAAGGGGCTGTTGTTGACGGAAAAAACCATGGACATGGTGGGTTCGTCGATGGCGATGGCGGGCAGGGCTTCCGGCGCCGAAACAGAAGCCACCGTCTCGCCGATTTGAACGTCTTCCAAACCGGCCAGCAGGATAATATCGCCGGCGACAGCTTCCGGGCACTCCACTTGCTTGATGCCGTTATAGGTAAAAAGCTTGGTGGCGTTGCTGTTCACCTTGCGGCCGTCGAGCTTGATGAGGGTAATGGGATCGTTCAGCTTGATGCTTCCCCTCTTGATGCGGCCCACGGCCATGCGGCCCAGGTACTCGTTATAGGAAGTCGTGGTCACCAGCATTTGAAAGGGGGCTTCCGTATCGACATCCACCGGCTTGAAATGGTTCACAATGGTCTCAAAAAGCGGCTTTAAATCCACTCCAGGCGTATCGAGCGAAAGCGTCGCCTTTCCCTCCCGGGCGATCGCGTAGACCACCGGATAGCCGATCTGGTGCTCATTGGCGCCCAGGGCGATGAAAAGGTCCAGCACCGCGTCCACCACTTCCTGGGGACGGGCGTCCTTGCGGTCGATCTTGTTGATGACCACGATCGCGTCAAGATTTTGCTCGAGGCTTTTGCGCAGGACGAACTTGGTCTGGGGCAGGGGGCCTTCGGCGGCGTCCACCAGGAGGAGGACTCCATCCACCATGGACAGGATGCGCTCCACTTCCCCGCCGAAATCGGCGTGGCCGGGGGTATCGACAATGTTGATCCGGGTGCCGTTCCAAACGACCGAGGCGTTCTTGGAAAATATCGTGATGCCGCGTTCCTTTTCCAGGTCGTTGGAATCCATGACGCGTTCTTCCATATGCTCGTTGGCGCGGAACACGCCGGATTGGCGGAAGAGGGCGTCCACGAGGGTGGTTTTGCCATGGTCGACATGGGCGATGATAGCGATGTTTCTTAAGTCTTTACGAATCGTCATTCCAAACCTCTTTAAAATCAGCGGAAAGCTTTTGGCCATTAGCTGTTAGTTTTTTATCCCGAAGCCAACAGCTATCAGCGAAAGAGCCACCAGCTGCCTTTTGGGAGGCGTGAGTATACCCAAAAGGACATTCAAAGGGAAGGTTC
>CAZUXW010000017.1:33482-47654 GCA_964624625.1 uncultured bacterium | reverse complement strand
GCCTTGGTTTCGGCTTCTTCTTTTTTCTTTCGCGGCATAAAGGGCCTCACGGATAAGAGGTTGGGAGCCCCAACATGTTCCATCTTTTACCAGGGATTGGCAAGCGGGGATATGACGGAAATCAGTCCAAGAATTGGTTGGAATTACCGAAGAATAACGATCTTTCCCCGCCTTATTTCTGGTGTAAAGCCATCCTCTACTTGGAGAAGGTACTGATAGAGCCCGCTAGCGACTGAATGTCCTTCATTGTTCCGGGCGTTCCAAACAATCGTATTCACCCCTTGGTTTCCCTGGCTCTGGGTTCCATAGGCCTGTTCCCCCGTTAAGGTAAATAGTTTCAAACTTACTTGGGCGGTTTTGTTCAACTTCAACAAAAACCGAATCGGTTGTTGGCAATCCGAAACATTGGGCGCGGCCGCCACTGATTCGATCAAACCCTGGTTGGGCTGAACCATAGGAGTCGGTGTTATGGTTGGTGTGATGTCGGATTCACTCCCATTGCGAAGTGCTATCGGCGCCGCGCCGCCATTGGGTGTACAAGTGGCGAGCGGTCGGCAAGAAGGAGGGAACCCGCCTGCTGCCGTGACTAAGTTTCCTCTAAGGTAAATCGCGAAATGGGTGTTCGTTGAGTAAGCAATGGCATTGACGCAAGGGCTGTACCAGAATGAAGTCCCTGGGACAAAAGGCTGTGAATCTGAACGAGTGACCAGAGTCTGGAGTCCCACCCAACTTGTACCGCCGCTTAATACCGTATTGTCCGTAGTGGCCATCGTCATTTCCCAATTAGCCATCTGGGTCGTGGTTGGGCCACAGGCCGGAGTGAAATGGATCGCCGACATCGTTGTTCCCGTCACGTTGTGGGAACAAGTTGGATTCCAAATACATCCTCCAGTCGTGATCTGTCCCATCAAATTTACACCCGAAGTATCGTAAGGCCAGAACTTGATGGTGATGTCCGAAAGCGTCACGGCCGCGCCGTTGTTGATGATCGCGAACAAGTGGTAAACGGAATTAGCCGCGCAGGAACTGGTGTATTCTTCCAGCAAGGTCAGTGCCGTGTTGTTTGTGCCGCAAACCACTGTAGGGGTGGGAGTCAAGGTCTTGGTCACGGTTAAAGTGATCGTGGGTGTCGGTGTTTTGGTTGGTGTTTTAGTCGGGGTATTCGTTGGTGTGCGAGTCGGTGTTTTGGTGAAGGTGTTCGTGGAACCTGGAACCGATGTATTCGTCGGAGTCCTGGTCGAAGTATTCGTTGACATCATTGTGGGCGTTTTGGTGGGTGAATTGGAAGAAGTTTTCGTTGGGCTGATAGTCGGTGTATTCGTGGATGAGTTCGCAGGGGTTTTGGTAGCCGTTGGAGTATTCGTAAGGGTGTTGGTTGCTGTTTTAGTGGCCGTATCCGTCGGCGTATTCGTGGACGAGTTGGTAGCGGTCGAGGTGAAGGTTTTAGTAGCTGTCAGTATTGGTGTATTCGTCGATGTCTTTGTTGTCGTAAATGTTGGCGTATCGGTGCCTGTTTCGGTCTGGGAATTTGTTGCCGTTGGTGACATGGTATTCGTGATGGTGTTGGTCGGGGTATTGGATGATGTTGGGGTCACAACCGGTGTTAATGTATTCGTGGATGAATTGGTCGAAGTAGGTATGGCCGTCGAAGTAAACGTTGGAGTCGCAAGAAAAGCGCAAGCCTTGAATTTTTTAAGGGAACCTAAACCACTATCCTGGGAGGCAACGTACCATGTTCCATCCCCCGCGAAAGCACCCACCCCGGCGGTTTGTCTCAATTGTGTCGCGCCCGACACCACGGTACCGACGACGGATCCATTTTCTCCGAATACTCCAACCTCTCCAGCCCCATCGGATACATAAACCAATCCATGGTGATCAAGGGCTATCATATTGGCCCCATTTAAAGCCGTTCCCTGCCTAACATCCCACTGATACATAAATGCACCCAGAGAACTAAAAACCTGAACTAAGCTCGTCCCAGAATCCGAAACATAAACATTTCCGGCGTAATCAAGGGCGACACCCACAGGGGTTATGAAATTTCCATTTCCACCCGTACCCGAATGTCCCCATTGGGCGACATACCCTCCTTGGCTGTTAAAAACTTCTATTCGCGCATTTCCTGTATCCGCTACATAAACCTGGGTTTGGGGGCTAACCGCTATCCCTGCGGGTCCTTTGAGGTTCCCATTTCCAACACCTTGAGCACCCCACTTGCGGATGTAATTCCCCCCTTCGCCAAAAACCTGAATTCGATTTAAATTGCCGTCCGAAATGTAGACTAATCCGTTTAAATCCACCCCGATACCCGTGGGTGAGGTGAAATCCCCGTCATCGGACCCTGTTTGTCCCCAACTCGACAACGAATTTCCCAAGGAATCAAAAACAAAAACTTGGTTATTTAAAAGCCCAATCGCGCAAACATTTCCTTGAGAATCAACAGCTACTCCCCGGGGAATCGTAACCGACAGTGAGCTCAAAAATTGGCAAGAAAGAACGACGGGCGTCGGCGTCTTGGTAATGGTGAAAGTTGGCGTAGGCGAAGGCGTGAAGGTCGAGGTTGCCGCTGGCGGCGGGGCAAACCAAACATCGTTCATCCGGGTTCCGGAATTTCCGGCAATCACCCAAATCGCGTTATTAAAAACTACGCTCGAATGATTAGCTCGTGCCGTGAATTGTCCGTTTTTAAGAACAGATTTTTTCCAAATAGCCCCATCGTAGGAATACCACATGTCGTTTAGGAATCCGTTCGCGTCTTGTCCGCCGATGACATAGGCTGCGCCGTTATAAACGACACCGGACAATCCTTTTCGGGCCGAAAAGTCTGCTGAATTCGTCGCCCTTGTCCAAGTTTGTCCGTCAAAGGAACTCCAAACATCATTAAATAAATGAGTCCCATCTGTACCGCCAACAACCCAAATTTTTCCACCCATCACATATGAAGCATGGCTGTACCTGGCAGACCAAGGTGCATTCGCGATACTTTGGTTCCACGAAATACCATCCGAAGAAGACCAGACATCATTTTTGGGACCGTTGGAGTCATCGACCCCGCCGATAACCCACATCTTTCCATCTTGGTCCGACCCTGTAGATGGATTGAAAACTACCGAGGTATGTAGGTGTCTCGCACCGAACGCGGCGTTAGCCGTCGGTTCATTCCAATTTATTTTATCGGAAGAACTCCAAACATCGCTTCGACTTGTCCCGTCAAAACCACCAATCACCCATAACTCGCTGTTGAAAGCTAAGGAAGTATGGCCGAAACGACCTGAAAATCCAGCCGCCGTCGTTGCCGCCGACCAACTCGCACCATCCGAAGAAACCCACACATCATTATTTAAGGAGCCAAGCCCGCCCACCAAAATCATTTGTCCGCCAGCCGCGACCGCTTGGGCATTTTCGCGCGGATCGAATCCAGGGTTAGAATTCGTTTGTTTCCAATCGCTGTCGAGAGGGGTATCCGTCGAGGTAATCGTCGGGGTAAAGGTTGAGGTAAACGACGATGTCGCGGTGGAGGAAATTGTGGGGGAAAAGGTTGCGGTAGGCGTAAAAGTCCGAGTGGCGGCAGGCGTCAGATCATTCGTTGGTATTATCGTCGGCACGCCATTTAATTGATAAGACCAAATACCATCCGCTCCGCTCAGCCAAAGCTTATTTCCCGCATAAACTAAATCCCCAACATCCGGTGGATCGCTGTCGACCACTCCCCAATTCACGCCGTCCGAAGACATCCATAAGTAAGGCGTAACATAAGATACTCCATCGACAATATCCGCCTCACCCGCCAGCATCCATACCCGGTTCGCATATTCAACCGGCCTTGTGTAATAAATATATTGTTTAGAAAAATCAGTGATCTTCAATAAAACATCACCCATAGGAACCGTGTTGGCCCTTTGAGTCCAATGAGTCCCATCGGAAGTACTCCATATATCCGTATACACGGCATCTTTAGCGGCTCCGCCCATCATGAACATCTGACCATTAAACGAATATAAAATGGAATTAGTTCTGCCGCCCCAGCCAGGCGGTGAAAACGGAACAAAATTTAACCTTAGCGCGCCCTGACTCACAACAGGATCACCCGCAAGCAAACCCGAATTACTACAGAGATCTGCGGTATAAGGATATGTATTACATCCGCCCATGCCCACTATGCCACCATCAAAAGCATTAATTGGGCCGCTTATATCTGAAGATCCCGTCCCTGGAAAAGCGGCAAAATTCCAATGGTTTCCATCCGAAGAAGTAAACCAAGGCGATTCACCATCTGGTCCGTAATCAATTCGAAACCATAACTTATCGTGAAAAACAAAGGGAGCACCGAATAAACTAATGGAATAACCTCTAATATTCGGGAAGTTTTGAAGCCAGGTAATCGGATCTTCCCATGGAGGGGTAAATTGAAAACCATATTCTGGATTTGGGTTCTCACTCCAAGATGAACCATCGGACGACGTCCAAATTGACAGAGAGGACCCAACAAGACCGCCTATTGAATAAATAAGAAGTTGATCCTTGAACCCAACGAACACGCCATCAGAGTCAGCGGGTCTTACCCCAGTAAAACACCAACCATTTGCGCATGAAGGGGTGGGAGTTGTCGACACGGTACCAGTAGGCACGAGTGTTTCGGTTCTTGTTGGGATGAAAGTAAATGCAGGCGTTGGCGAAGTTACAGTGATTGCTGGAGTATTTGTAGACGTATTTGTCGGGGTTGACGTAGGTGTTCCATCTGCAACTTGGAAAACGTGATTAGCATCAGATCCCAAAATTATGGATTGTCCCGTGATACTATTAACCCAAGCATCTCCAAGCGAATTTCTAATTGCAATTGTTTGAGGCATCGGATTAATTGAATTGCCAGCCAGGTCCTTTGCACCACTAATTAGAACCGTTACGGGCCCTGAATAAGATTGCGGAATAATGCCGGCCTGTGTATTTACACCCCAAGTCTGTACTTCCGGCGAAGATGTCCAAGAACCGGCCGCAGTCACAGTACTAATTGACCCATTGGAAAATTGAAGACTAATGACAGGAGCAAAAGCAGGATCCATTTTTTCGCTAAAATTGATACTTATAAATAACCCGTTACCATTATTATTTTCTAAAGAATTTAAGAGTGTGGAAGCGAAACTGTTACTTAAAATTTTTTCTGACTGGGCAGTGACAGGCCATGCAGCACCATAAAAAACATTGAGTCCCTGCAAGATACTCACGCTTTGAACATAGGGCATGAAATTGTCAATGGTCACACTTTGGCTGTCAGCCCCTACACGGTTTTCTAAGTCTCCTCCATTACCTTCTATGTCTTTTCCTACTGACCAAACGATGTACTTGTCATCCGGAAATTTCGATTCAAAATTTATAATGGCATCAATACTTTCGTCTTGATTTATTTTCTGTTTAGTATTCCAAAAACCATTTCTGGCGACACCGTCTTGATTGTTGTCGTCTTGCGAATTTAATCGGCTTGTCACCCAATAAAAGAAAGTACTGTTGTTCGAATCAGTAGGATCATAAATAACACCCCGGTCTCCCGCCTCGTTCGAATTATCATATTCCAGAGCACCTTGATTGGGCATTTGTAATTGAGACATGACAATGCGGTAAGTTACAGGAAGCGCGAATGTTCCATCTGGATTTTGTACGCCAAACCCCATCTGATATAGTCCAATCTGTCCAGATGAATTGGGCGAACTATCCACAGCCCGTGCTCGAATATCAACCTTTCCCCAAACAATGACACTCCCATTAGCAGCAGCAACAAATTGATCCCCTTGGGAATCATGATAAAAATTCGGCGAAAAAACAGATGGAGAAAAATTGTCTATATAGTTGTCGAGCCCTTCGGGCCGAATCGGATCCAATTGAATTGTCGAGGAGGAATCTTGGAATTCAGCAAGATGGAGGTGAGGAGTTTCACTTGCGCTAATATTTTTTATCGTCGCTATTGGATCATTAGCATTTACTGAGTCCCCTTCGTCAACCAAAGAAACGACATGTACATAAACAAAACGCCCAACTTGGAGGCGTTCATTTACATCCGTAGTTGAAGTTTTAAATGGGTGTGCAATGCCACCTTCAATCGCATAAACAGTTAAACCTATTGCATCAGTACCCGAGGAAGTATTCGAAGGATTCATATCCTGACCAGCATGAAGACGCCCTTCAGGAAAACCACTTGATACACTCCGAAACTCTCCGAATGCGGCTGTAATTCGGTGAGGTCCCGCAGGGCCGTTCCCATCATCAAAAGGCCATCGATACGCCAATGCTTTTAACGGAAATAAATATAATGTTCCAAAAAATAAAAATAGGAAATATTTTTTATTTATCACCACTCATCCAATTGCCTTTTTTATCAAACACTGACAATTTGGATACAAGTTTTCCACGACCCTTTTCACGAACAGACCATTTATAGGTTATTTGTTCTCCGTCGTCTGACCAGCGAAACTCATTTGGGAACCCTGGCAAGCGCGAAATTAAATCACCATTTCGATCCCAAATTTGCAGTTCATCGATTTCATCAGGATCGCTGGTCAATCCTGCGAGAACATCTCCATTAACCGACACAAGCAAATCAGAAATGAAGCGCTTTCCTTTAGTCGGTATAAAATCCGTTTTTTCCCAAAGGATGTTACCTTGTGAATCCAAAAGGGCCGAATGGGTAACGCTGCTCGAAAAATTTTCTTTCCCATCTTTCTGCCTCACCATCTTCGATTTATGCCACTTAACGATGAAATATGATTGTTTTGCATCGGTGTCGACCGGATAATCTATTTGTGGACCAAATAAGTAATTGCTCTCGGACATATTTACCGGAGTATTTATTTTATCGGTTTTCGAATCGTAAAAATGAAAGCCGTTCTTATCCGCCCACACTTCGGCATTCCCTTTTTCGTCACAACGGAAAACTTCTGTAACTGGACCGCTCCTTCCTTTTGAAATTGCTTTTCCGATTTTTTTCCAAATTATTTTTTTACCGTCTTCCAAAACTGCAGTTTTTTTGTTTTTTCCTTTCTTGTTGATCCATCCTTCTGCCTCACTCACATGCGGACGTATTGCTTGTGCCATACTGCTTGAACATATAAAACCGTATGCAAATAAAAGAACTATTAAAATTTCTCTTCGTCTGTTAAATAATTTCATTATGTCCCCCTACTATGATTCGTTCCTCGCCAAGAAAAACCTTTAGTAGTTAAGAAAATTCTCTTTGGCAAAGAAAAGCATGTTGAGTTCAAACAGAATAACAAGGCCCATCTCTAACCAGCAACATATTTTAGGCAATTTATAAGTTGTTTTTATTGAAGAAAGACCAGTTTTGTAAACTTTTAGTTCAGTGCCTGTAGGGGGTTAAAACGGAGACTCGGACATTCAGATTAAACCAAGAAGAACTGTTGAAACTTGGGCTCCAAAGGACAGAATACTCAAGCACTCCACACTCTGTCCTCTCCCCCATCTGGCTTCGCCAGGCTACGTCAGGCAAGAGAGGCAAGGGAGAAATAGTAAATTAAACCTTGGCGGTGGACTCCCGGATGATCAATTCATTGGGGACTTCCTGGCGCCGGGCGGGGCTTTCCTTGTTTTCGATGATTTCCAAGACCCGGGACACGGCTAATTTTCCCATGTACTCCTTGGGGGGGCTCACCGTGGTCAGGGCCGGATTGGTGAAGAGTCCCATGAGGATATTGTCGAACCCCACCACGCTTAAGTCTTCCGGCACCTTGCGCCCCAGGTCCTGGGCGGCCCGGAGGGCTCCCGCCGCCATTTCGTCGTTCACGCAAAAGAGGGCCGTGATTTTCTTATGCTTCTTGAGGACTTCCTTCACCTTGTCCCGGCAAGCCCAGAAGCTCAGCTTCTCCGCCTCGAAAATGAAATCCTTGTGGGGAGTCAGGTTGTTCTTGAAGTGGGCCGCTTTCCAGCCTTCCTCCCGTTCCTCGATGCTGGGCCTTTTATTCTCAATGGTTAAGAGCCCGATATTTTTATGCCCCAGGTTGATCAGGTGCTCCACCGCCATGATGCCGCCCTGCTTGTTGTTCATCTGGATCGTGTCGATGCCGGTCAAGGCCGGGAAGTTGTCGACGGCCACCACCGGGATGCGCCGGTCCTTGATGTCGCTGACCATCTTGGGGTCGGTTTTCCCGATGATCAGGATCCCATCCACGTTTTTTTCCCGGATGATCTTGGGCAGGCTCTGATAGCCGTCGTAGGCCGTTTCCACGTAGGTAAAGAACAGGTTGAAGCCCTTTTCGTTGGTTTCCTTGACCACGCCCCCGATGATGAAGGAATAAAAGGGGTTCGAGAGGATGTAGTCCTGCTGGTAAAAGATCACGCCCAAGTTGCGGGTGCGCTTCCCCGCCAGACCCGCCGCCATGGCGCTGGGATGGTAGTCCATGTCCTTGGCCACCTTGAGGACGCGTTTCTTGACCTCCTCGCTGATGGCCACATCGGCGCGGTGGTTGAGGACGAAGGAAACGGTGGTGATGGAAACGCCCGCCTTCTTGGCGACGTCCTTGATGGTGGGATGGGAGCTCATGGGGTTATTTTACTAAAACATTACTAAAACAACAAAAAATTCTATTGAACCACCAAGACACCAAGGCACCAAGTAAATCAAAAAATGAATCGGAAATAATAATCAAAGTCTTTTCGCCTTTGATCTTTCTTGGTGACTTGGTGTCTTGGTGGTGAGACCGATGTTGATTTAAAATGCAGGGTTTGTGTAAGAAGCCAGGGTTTTTCCTTTGGAGTCGAACACCGCCAAGGCGGCCCGTCCCGCCGGGACATTCAGGACAGCCTTGAAGCCGAACTTGAGGTCGCGGATTTGGATTTTCCTGTCCTCCGGCCCCTCGTTAAAGGCGATGTAGAAAGCGCTCTTGGAGTAAATCCTGGGTAATACCGTCACTTCCCAAGAGGAGGAGCCCTTGACCTCGCAATAGGCTTTCACCTTGCCGGCCCCCGCCATTTCACGGTACATGGCAGCGACGGGCTCCCTTTGGTCGTTCGCTTCCACCGGCAATGGCGCGTAATAAAGGGATGTCTTGTTTTGAAGAAAGTGATGAATCTTGGGGGCCAGCCCCATGTCCTTATCCACGCTCAGGGGCTTATGGTTCGTGTAATTGAGATATTCTTCCCCGCCCTTGAGGCGAAGGATTTCCTCGGGATTGACCTCCAACCTTTTCTCCCGGATGCCGAAGGAGGAGAGCCCTTCGGTGGCCAAACCCCAACCGTCCTGGGCGACGGGCCCGGACACCCAAAGGACCCGCCCCTTGGCGGCCCTCACCCACTCCGACAAATACTTTGGATCCATCCTCTTGACCGAGGGAAAGAGGATGATTTTCTCGCCCGTCAGGCGGTTAAACTCGTGCTCGGCCAAGGTGTGGAAGGGAAGGCGCAGGGCCGACAAAACCCGGTGGGAGGCCCTTTGGGACGCCACGGTATGGGACTTGGAGGACAAGGAGCCGCTGAAGGATTCCACCACCGCGATGGAGGCTTCCGAGGCCTCTTCCTGAAGGAAAGGCTGGGCTTTTTTCAGGAAATCCCCGAAAGCCGAGAGGACCATGGCTTCCGGTCTGGCCGTTTTGTCCGCGCGCCAAGCCCCGATTTCCACCTCATTGCGGTCGCTCATATATTGGTTGATGTTCCAGCACCATTGGATGAAGCCGCTGCCGCCCATGAAGCTGGCCGCCAGTTTCCGCTCGAACAACTTCCCCGCTTCCTCTTCGGTGCGGCGCTTGGCCCGGTTGAGGTTGTCGGTAAACATGATGCCCGTTTCCTGGGCCAGGAAGGGCTTGCCCTTCACCCGGGACGCGGTTACGCCAGCCACCAAATCCTCCGTCTCCCACCAGGTATGGTTGCAGGTGTAGTCCAGGGGTCCATGGAACAAATGGTTGTTCGGGCGCTGGGAGGCCACCCCGCCCTCGTCCTGGCCCACGCAAAAAAGCTGGCTCGTGGCTTCTTTCAAAACGGTCAAATGGTCCGCGACCCACTTGGCGAAAAGCTCCTGGCCGTAGCGGTTGAAGTCGTAAGCCTTGGCTCCGTTGATGACGCCGCTCTGGGGGGCCCAAGGCTCGGCGAAGTCGTTCTCCAGCGGCAGTTCCACCTGGTCCCAGGAACATAATTCCTCGGGCGTCAGGTTCCACCGCGCGCGCATCTTCTCCAGGTCCCCATGGGTTCTTTTCAGGTAATCCACGAAAGCGTCCGTTTCCAATTTGCCGGCGAGGGGGCGGCTCTTCCAAAGCTTGTCCGGATTGCTGACCGAGGGCTCGTTGATGAAATCCCACATCAGCGAGGGAATATGGGCGTAGCGCCGGATCAGGGACAGCATAAATTCGCGCTGGATGGAAATGATCCTCGGGTCCAGATAGGGATGGACGTTGGGCCAGTTGTCCGGAATGAAGGAGAAAAAGTTGAAGGTCAGGATCAGGTCGTTCTTCAAGCAGGTGAGGACGTAGGCGTCGAGGGCGCACAGCATGTCTTCCCGGGGGTTGCCCGAGTCCAGCAGGGCCTGGCGGTGGTCCGCCCAGATTCCCGTTCGCACCATATTGAGGCCCGCTTCCGCCATTTCCCCCATGTCCTGGTCCCAAACCGCGGGATTGGGCATCCAAAGGAATTTTCGGGAAACATCCCCGGCCATATAGGTGGTGCCGGCCGCGGAAATAGTCTTGCCGTTTTTCGTGAACCTGGTGCCGGAAATCCCGACTGCCGCCGAGGAGCGGACTAAATTCTCGTCCCATCCCCAAAAACCCTGTTGGAAGCTGTGGGAAAGTTTTCCGTTCACGGAGACGTCGCCCTCGATTTTATAAAGGCCTGCCTCCACGGTCACCGGCAGGCTCAAGGTTTGGTAATGGGAGGCCCTTTGCAGGTCCACCCTCAGGCTTTGGGAATAAACTTTTTCCCCTTCCAAGGTGATCCGGTAATCCAACTGGACCTGGCGGTTGTGGCGTTCGTGGCCCCTCACCCAAAGGTTCAGCTGGGGCTGGGCGCCAGGCTGGTAGCAGGCCAGGGCCGGCCGGAGGGTGGCCTGCAGGGAACCGGCCTGGGCGAACAGGGCCAGGCGGGAGATCATTTTTTCCAGCGCAAGATTCCAGTTGGGCCATTGGGCCGGGGCGAAGATCCAGCGGCCTCCCGCGAAGGGGCCTTGGAATCGGTCCAGCATCACGACCGGCGCCGAGACTCGGACGCCCTTGGCGTCCAATCCCCACATCAGCGGTTTTAACTCCGAATCCATGGGGCCAATGGCCCCGCAGCGGTTTTCCTGGTCGATTTCCGTCAAGCGGACCATCAGGGAATGGGCTTCCATGGGTGGAAAGGCTAGGTCGCTCAAGAGGGGCTGGCCTTGGGCCCCCTGGTGCTTCACCACTCTTTTGGCGGGAACGGCGTTGACCTGTTCGATATTCAGCGATTGGTAATAGGCGGTTTGGGGAGATTCCGCCTCCCATTTTTTATCCCTCATGAGGACCGGGACTTCAAAAGGCCTGCCGCCCAAAACCAAAAGGTTGCCGCCATGCTTCAAATAATCATGGATCTTTTCCCAACCAGCCTTGGGAAAGGCGGATCCGTAAGGCATCACCAGCAGGTCCACCTTTTGGGGATCCAACTCGGAAAAGCGGTCCAGGCCGAAGGAAACCACCGGCCCCGCCGCGGAGAGAGCTTTTTTCAATGCCGGCAGGGGCAGGGTGGAGGTTCCCAAGGTTGGAAAATTCGGTTCGTTGAAAAGTACGATCAAGGCGCCACCTCAAAATTCTTAGCCGCAAATTTACGCAAATCAGCGCAGATTTAGACATTATAAAATTTCATCTTCTTCATTTTAAC
The DNA here is from genome assembly GCA_964624625.1 of uncultured bacterium. GTDB lineage: Bacteria > Oederibacteriota > Muellerivitia > Muellerivitales > Muellerivitaceae > PALSA-1180. The sequence continues at coordinate 35,828 of CAZUXW010000017.1, read as the reverse complement.
GGCGACAATTTGCTCCAATTCACGGCCAGGGTTTATTTTTTAAAGAATTTGTCGTTAACTTCCTTTGTCACCTTCTTCAAGGCGACCGCCGCGGTTTCTTTTCCCGTCCAAACCCGGTCCAGCTCGGCTTGGACCCTTTTCGTCCACTCGTCGATATTGGGATCCAGGGGCTGGTAATGCCCGTCCTTCACCGCCTCCACGAGAAAACCCTTCGACTTGGGATCCAGCCCGTCCAAAAACACCGGGGACTTGGCCAGGCTTTTTATGGCGGGCTGGGTCAGTCCCGTGGCGGCCATGTACTTTTGCCCCACTTCCCCCGCGAGGAACTTCACCAGCTCATAGGCCATATCGGGATTCTTGCAGGTCTTGACGATGCCGTAGCCTGCCGCGCTCAAGGGGAACCCCCGGTGGCCCTTGGGACCCTTCGGAAATTCCACCACATCCCAGTTGAATTTCTTGGCTTGGCGGAACTTAGGGGTCACCCAGATGCCGCTGTGGAACATGGCGGCCGTGCCGTTGAGGAACAGGTCTGAGGCGTCCATGCCGCCCATGGCCGTCAGGTTGCTGGGGCTGGGGGCCACGCCCCATTTGAGCATCATGTCCGCGCGGAACTGAACCCCGGCAATGGCTTCCGGACTATCCAGCGTGCAAAGGGTGGGTTTTTTCTCGTTGTCCACCAGGCTTCCGCCGAAGGCGTAGGTCCAAGCCATCCAATTGGTGTAATCGTCCACGAAGCCGTATTGGACCGCCTTGGATCCCGTTCCCTTTTGGGTGAGTTTCTGGGCCGTCGCCAGGAACTCCTCGTAGGTCCAATCATCCTTGGGGTAAGGCAGGCCCGCCTCGTCGAATTTTTTCTTGTTGTAGTAAATCACCGCGACGGGCGCGATGTCGCGGGGCAAGGCGGTCAAGAGGCCGTTGTAGGTGTAGTGGTCGATGGCCTCGGGGTAAAAGTCGGCCAGTTTGATGGAAGGATCCTTATCAAGATAAGGCTTCAGGTCCACGAAGATGTTCCGGGAGGCGAAGGAAACCATCTGTTCGGCGTTGACCGCCATCACGTCCGGGGCCAGCCCTGCGGAAAATTGGGTCAGGAGCTTGGTGATATATTCGCCGTAAGGGGCGCTTTGAAGGACCACTTCCACGCCGGGATGGGCTTTTTTGAACTCATCCACCGCTTCCTGGATGATCTTGGCTTCCTCGATGCCGCCCCACCCGATACAGCGGAGAACGATGCCGTTGGATTTCTTCGCGCAGCCGAACCCTGATCCCAGGACGGCAAGGAGAAGTACCAGTGAGAAAAACCAGGCAAATTTCCGCATCGAATCCTCCCTTGGCTTAAATGGGCCTGTCCTTGGACCGCTCATTTTTTCATTTAAACTACACCCTAAATAAAATGACTCGTCATTATAACAAAAGGGATTAAAGCGATTTAACAATCTTTCAACGGGACAAGGTGATGGAGTGAAACTGTCTCGAAATATCCAAAGATGTTTCGGGACCGGAGGGGTATCGACTCGAAGGTTAAGTTAAAACCGGGACTTTATAAACTCCTGGGTAAGGGCTTCCCTTGGGGCGCTTTGCAGAATAGGAAACAAGTCGGGGTGCTGGTGATAGTCGGGGTGTTCGTCGGGGTAACGGTCGCTGTATTCGTGATCGAGGGAGTAATCGTGGGCGTGCAGGAAGTCGTCAGCCCGCAGGGAGGAGTGGAAGTCCGGGTGGGAGTGGCGGTCGGAGTAGGGGTGATGGTTCCAACGCCACAACCGCAAGTGGGGGTGATGGTGGCGGTTGCGGTCGGTGACGCCGTCGCGGTGGCTGTCGGCCCTCCTAAAAGGGTGATGGCCGCGCCGTTCAGGGGCATGCCGGTGAATCCCACAGGCCCGGAACTATCGATTCCCGTCATGTCCGTATTGATGGAAACGCCTGTCTGGTAGACGCCGTTCGGGGCTGCGGGACCAAAGGTATCGGTTACCAATAGGGTAATGGTCACGGAAGCACCTATCGGGCTGGAGAAGGAAAATGCCGCCACACCGTTATCCGCCGGATAAGTCGCGGTCGTTAACAGGATATCCCCGCCGTCCAATATCCCATTGCCGTTGACGTCCTGGTACAAACTGGTTTGGGTGATTCCGTTCAAATCATCCCCCGTTCCAGAAGCGGTCAGGTTGACGCCGGTAATCGTCACGACGCCGGTCCCGGGATTGACCAATTGAATCTGCAGGACCGGCACTCCGACCGCGGGCGGTGAAAAGATCCCCCCGGGGGGAGGCGCGGGAGGAGGAATGGCTTGTAGAATCACCCTGGTCGAGGTCGGCGTCACCGTGGGGGAAAGGGTCGGCGAATTCGTCGCGG